>NZ_CP025086.1:1268369-1606739 GCF_004135935.1 Methylovirgula ligni
CTTGAGGCCCAATTGCGCGGCGCGAATGGCGCAGACATAGCCGCCGGGTCCCGTGCCGATGACGGTCAGATCGTAAGTCACAATAATCTCCTCGATCCCTTCGGATCAGAATGTCGGCGTCAGGAAAAGGCTCTAAGCGTCGAGCAGCAGACGTGCCGGGTCTTCCAGCGCATCCTTGACGCGGACGAGGAAGGTGACCGCCTCTTTGCCGTCGACGATGCGGTGATCGTAGGTGAGCGCGAGATACATCATCGGCCGGATCTCGACCTTGCCGGCGATTGCGACCGGCCGCTCCTGGATCTTGTGCATGCCGAGGATGCCGGATTGCGGCGCGTTGAGGATCGGCGTCGACATCAGCGAGCCATAGACGCCGCCATTGGTGATCGTGAACGTGCCGCCCTGCATTTCCTCGATCTTGAGCGCGCCGTCACGGGCGCGCTTGCCGAGGTCGGCGATGGTACGCTCGATCTCGGCCAACGAGAGCCGGTCGCAATCGCGCACGACGGGGACGACGAGGCCCTTGTCAGTGCCGACCGCGATGCCGAGATGATAGTAGTTTTTGTAGATCAGGTCGGTGCCGTCGATCTCGGCATTGACGGACGGAATGTCCTTCAGAGCCGCGACGCAGGCCTTGGCGAAAAAGCCCATGAAGCCGAGTTTGGTGCCGTGCTTCTTCTCGAAGGCATCCTTGGCGCGGGCGCGCAAGGCCATCACCGCGCTCATGTCGACCTCGTTGAAGGTCGTCAGCATGGCGGCGTTGTTCTGCGCATCCTTCAGCCGCCGGGCGATGGTCTGGCGCAGCTTGGTCATCCGCACGCGCTCCTCGCGCGGCGCGTCCTCTACAGGCACCGGCGGGCGTGCCTGCGGCAGCGGCGGCGCGGGCACGAGCGGCGCCGTCGGCGCCTCGGTCAGCGCGGCGAGAACATCGCCCTTCAAAACCTGGCCGCGCTTGCCGGAGCCGACGACACCGGCGAGATCGACGCTGCTGTCGGCGGCGATTTTTGCTGCGGCCGGCGAGGGCGGCGGCGATGCGGGCGTTGCAGCAGGAGCAGGCGCGGGGCTTGGTGCTGGCGCAGGAGCCTGCTTCGGGGGTGCGGCGCTTGTACCAGCGCCTTCGCCGATCGCGCCGAGCAGCGCGTCGGGCTTCACCACTGCGCCGCTTTCGACCGCGATCTCGGCGAGAACGCCGGCGGCGGGCGCGTTGACTTCGAGAGTCACCTTGTCGGTCTCAAGCTCGACCAGCGGCTCGTCGGCTTTCACCGCCTCGCCGGGCTTCTTGAACCAGCGGCCGACCGTCGCTTCGCTGACCGATTCCCCCAGAGCCGGAACGCGGATTTCAATTGTCATTTTCAACCCCTTTTTAGCAACGGGCGTTCTCGTCCAGCGTTTTCAGTCTCTTTTTCGGTCGCATCGGATTGGTCCGAAAACCGCTTCGCACTTTTCGGTCCGATGCTCTAGGCCGCCAGCGCCTCGTCAACGAAGGCCTTGAGCTGTGCCAGATGTTTCGACATCAGGCCGGTCGCGGTCGCCGCTGCCGCCGGGCGTCCGACATAGACCGGCCGTTGCACCTTGCCGCCAACCTGACCCAGAACCCAATCGATATAGGGTTCGACAAAGCTCCAGGCGCCCATGTTCTTCGGCTCTTCCTGGCACCAGACGATGTCAGCTTTTTTATAGAGCGACAATTTCTTGATCAGCGCCTTGATCGGGAAGGGGTAAAGCTGCTCGACGCGCAGCAGGTAGATGTCGTCGATGCCGCGCTTGGCCCGCTCCTCGAAAAGATCGAAATAGACCTTGCCCGAGCAGAGAACGACGCGGCGGATCTTGTCGTCGCGGACGAGCTTGATCTCGCCGCCTTCGACCATCTCCGCGTCATCATACAACAGGCGGTGAAAGGTCTTGTCGATGTCGAACTCCTCGAGCCTCGAGACGGCGCGCTTGTGGCGCAGCAGCGATTTCGGCGTCATCAGGATCAGCGGCTTGCGGAAGTCGCGCTTCAACTGCCGCCGCAGGATGTGAAAATAGTTCGACGGGGTTGTGCAATTGGCGACCTGCATATTGTCTTCGGCGCAAAGCTGAAGATAACGCTCCAGCCGCGCCGAGGAATGCTCCGGCCCCTGGCCTTCGTAGCCATGCGGCAGCAGGCAGACGAGGCCGCACATGCGCAGCCATTTGCGCTCGCCGGAGGAAATGAACTGGTCGAAGATGACCTGCGCGCCATTGGCGAAATCGCCGAATTGCGCCTCCCACATCGTCAGCGCATTTGGCTCGGCGAGCGAATAGCCATATTCGAAGCCGAGCACGGCTTCTTCGGACAGCATGGAGTTGATGACTTCATAGCGCGGCTGGCCGTCGCGCAGATGGTTGAGCGGCACATAGCGCGCCTCGGTCTTCTGATCGATCAGTACGCTGTGGCGCTGCGAGAAGGTGCCGCGCTCGCTGTCCTGGCCGGAGAGGCGCACGGGATAGCCCTCGTCGAGCAGGCTGGCGAAGGCCAGCGCCTCGCCTGTCGCCCAATCGATTCCCTGGCCCTGTTCGATCGCGTTCTTGCGTGAATCGAGAAAGCGCTGGATCGTCTTGTGCAGATGGAAGCCCTCGGGCACGGCGCAGAGCTTGGCGCCGAGTTCGCGGAGCTTTCCGATCGCGACGCCGGTCGCGCCGCGGCGCGCCTCATCGACCTGATCGGCCGGCCGCAACGACGACCAGCGGCCGTCGAGCCAATCGGCCTTGTTGGATTTGTAGGCCTGCTGGCCAGCCTCGAATTCCACGTCGAGCTTGGCGCGCCACGCGGCCTTTAGCTCGTCGATTTCCGCTTCGGTGACGACGCCTTCCTCAGCCAGTTTCTTGGCGTAGATATTGAAGGTGGTCGGATGTTCGCGGATGCGCTCATACATCAGCGGCTGGGTGAAGGCCGGCTCGTCGCCTTCATTGTGGCCGAAGCGGCGATAGCAGAACATGTCGATGACCACGGGCTTGTGGAACATCTGGCGGAACTCGACGGCGACCTTGACGACATGGACCACGGCTTCGGGATCGTCGCCGTTCACATGGAAGATCGGCGCCTCGATCATCTTCGCGACATCCGACGGATAGGGCGAGGAGCGCGAATAGCGCGGATAGGTCGTAAAGCCGATCTGGTTGTTGATGATGAAATGCACCGAACCGCCGGTGCGGTGGCCCTTCAGGCCCGAAAGGCCGAAACATTCGGCGATGACGCCCTGGCCGGCGAAGGCCGCGTCGCCGTGGATGAGCAGCGGAAGAACCTTGCTGCGCTCGACGTAATCGTGCTGCTGGTCCTGCTTGGCGCGGACCTTGCCGAGCACGACGGGATCGACGATCTCGAGATGCGAAGGGTTGGCGGTCAGCGATAGATGGACATGATTGCCGTCGAAATCGCGATCCGACGAGGCACCGAGATGATATTTGACGTCGCCCGAACCTTCGACCTCGGACGGCGTGAACGAGCCGCCCTTGAACTCGTGGAAGATGGCGCGATGTGGCTTCGCCATCACCTGTGAGAGGACATTGAGGCGCCCACGATGGGCCATGCCAAAGACGATTTCCGTCACGCCGAGCGCACCGCCGCGTTTGATGACCTGTTCCAGCGCCGGGATCATGGATTCGCCGCCGTCGAGGCCGAAGCGCTTGGTGCCGGTGAATTTGAGGTCGAGAAATTTCTCGAAACCATCGGCTTCCGCCAGCTTGTTGAGGATGGCGCGCTTGCCTTCGCGGGTGAAGCTGATCTCCTTGCCGAGGCCCTCGATGCGCGCCTGCAGCCAGGATTTCTCCGCGGGGTCGGAAATATGCATGAACTCATAGCCGATCGTGCCGCAATAGGTGCGGCGCAGGATGGCCAGCATTTCCGGGATCGTCGCGAATTTGAGCCCGAGCACGCCGTCGATGAAGATCTGGCGGGTATAATCGGCTTCGGTGAAGCCGAAATGCGACGGGTGCAGCGCCTCATTCTCGCTTCTGGCTTGCAGGCCGAGCGGGTCGAGATCGGCCTCGAGATGGCCGCGCATGCGATAGGCGCGGATCATCATGATGGCGCGAACGGAATCGCGCGTCGCCTGACGCAGTTCGGCGTCGGAATGGCCGGCGTCCTTATGCACTGTCTTGAGCTTGGCGCCGAGGGCGCTTTCGACCGCGTCCCAGTGCCCGTCGAGGGCGGAGAGCGTTTCATCCCGCGCCGGCTGCGTGACCTCGGCCTTCCAGGCGGGGGCCTGGACGCTTTTCTCGATCAGAGCCGGGTCGTCCCTCAGCTCTGCGAAGAAGCTCTGCCATTGCGGATCGACGGAATTGGGATCACGCCGATAGTTTTCATAAAGCTGCTCGGTATAGGCGGCATTGCCGCCATCGAGGAAGGAGGTCAGAGCAAAGGTGGAATTGCTCGTCGAGCGGGCCAGCGCCGCGCCGCCGGAGCCGTTCTGACCGTTGGTGCCTTGTCGTGCCATGATGCTCTCCGAGCTTTCGCTCTTCCGGAATTTCGCGCCGCCGCGGCGCTTCATCCCACTGTTCTATTTAAGCAGCGGCCGGAAAATTACCGCCGCAAGATCTCCGCCAGGGTCTTGCCGAGCCGGGCCGGCGACGGCGAAACCACGATTCCGGCGGCTTGCATCGCCGCGATCTTTTCTTCGGCGCCGCCCTTGCCGCCGGCGATGATGGCGCCGGCATGGCCCATACGGCGGCCTTTCGGCGCGGTGCGGCCGGCGATGAAGCCGACGATCGGCTTCTTGCGGCCGCGCTTTGCCTCGTCGCGCAGGAATTGCGCCGCGTCTTCCTCCGCGCCGCCGCCGATCTCGCCGATCATGATGATCGATTGCGTCTTATCGTCGGCCAAAAAAAGCTCGAGCATGTCGATGAACTCGGTGCCCTTCACCGGATCGCCGCCGATGCCGACCGCCGTCGTTTGGCCGAGCCCCTCGCGGCTGGTCTGGAACACCGCCTCGTAGGTCAGCGTCCCGGAGCGGGAGACAATGCCGACGCTGCCGGGCAGGAAGATATTGGCCGGCATGATGCCGATCTTGCTTTCGCCAGCGGTGACGACGCCCGGGCAATTCGGCCCGATGAGACGGGATTTGGAGCCGCAAAGCGCCCGCTTCACCCGCACCATATCAAGGACCGGTATGCCCTCGGTGATGGCGACGATCAGCGGGACTTCCGCGTCGATCGCCTCGCAGATCGCATCCGCTGCACCGGGCGGCGGCACATAGACGACGCTGGCGTCCGCGCCAGTTGCTTCCCGCGCGTCCTTTACCGTGTCGAAGACAGGAAGGTTCAGATGCTGCGTGCCGCCTTTGCCGGGCGAAACGCCGCCGACCATCTTCGTCCCATAGGCGATTGCGTGCTGCGAATGGAACGTGCCGTTCTTGCCAGTGAAGCCCTGGCAGATGATCTTTGTCTCTTTGCCGATGAGGATGGACATGGGCTCACGCCTTCTTCACGGCGGCGACGATCTTCTGCGCCGCGTCGTCGAGATCGTCGGCGGCGATGACGTTGAGGCCCGATTCGGCGATAATCGCCTTGCCGAGTTCGACGTTGGTGCCTTCGAGCCGCACGACCAGCGGCACTTCAAGCCCGACTTCCTTGACCGCGGCGATGACGCCTTCGGCGATCACGTCGCATTTCATGATGCCGCCGAAAATATTGACCAGAATACCTTGGACATGCGGATCGGCGGTGATGATCTTGAAGGCGGCCGTCACCTTCTCGGTCGTCGCGCCGCCGCCGACATCGAGAAAATTGGCGGGCTCGGCGCCATAGAGCTTGATGATGTCCATCGTCGCCATCGCCAGCCCGGCGCCGTTGACCATGCAGCCGATCGTGCCGTCGAGCGCCACATAAGAGAGATCGTGCTTGGCCGCCTCGGTCTCCTTCGGGTCTTCCTCGCTTACGTCGCGCAGGGCGGCAATATCGGGGTGCCGGAAGAGCGCGTTGTCGTCGAAGCCGATCTTGGCGTCGAGGCACTTCAAAGCGCCGGTGTTGTCGAGGATCAGCGGGTTGATCTCAAGCAGCGCCATGTCCTTGGCGGTGAACGCGGTAAAAAGCTTCTCGGCGAGATCGACCGCCTGTTTGACGGCATTGCCGGAAAGATTGAGCGCGGCGGCGATCGCACGGCCATGATGCGGCATGATGCCGGTCGCCGGATCGACGCTGAAACTGACGATCTTTTCCGGCGTGTTATGCGCCACCTCTTCGATCGACATGCCGCCTTCGGTCGAGACGACGAAGGCGATCTCGCCGCTCTCGCGGTCGACGAGGAGCGCGAGATAGAATTCCTTCGCGATCGCCGAGCCGTCTTCGATATAGAGCTGGTTGACCTGCTTGCCGGCAGCGCCCGTTTGCACGGTGACGAGCGTCTTGCCGAGCATTTTGGCGGCCTCGGCCGCGGCTTCCTGTGGCGAGCGGGCGATGCGCACACCGCCCGCAGGTCCGGCTTCAGCTTCCTTGAACGTGCCTTTGCCGCGCCCGCCCGCGTGGATCTGCGCCTTTACGACATAGACCGGACCCGGCAGGTTCGCGGCGGCAGCCTCGGCCACAGCGGCGTCGGTCACCGCGACGCCCAACGAAACCGGCACGCCAAAATCCCGCAGGATCGCCTTGGCCTGATATTCGTGAATGTTCATCGCAGTCAAAGCTCGGCGCCGTACCCCGGCGCGCGGGACGTCTAGGCTGCAAAGGCCGGGTTAATGGTCTTGCAGGCATCGACCAGGGTTTGCACGGAGGCGACGGATTTCTCGAACATCTTCTTTTCGTCGGCGTCGAGGGCGACTTCGACCACTCGCTCGACACCATTGGCGCCGATGACGACCGGCACGCCGACATAAAGGCCGTTGACGCCATATTCGCCGTTGAGCTGCGCGGCCGCGGCCAGAACCCGGCGCTCGTCGCGCAGATAGGATTCCGCCATGGCGATCGCGGACGCCGCCGGCGCATAGAAAGCCGAGCCCGTCTTGAGGAGGCCAACGATTTCGCCGCCGCCCTTGCGGGTGCGCTCGACGATGGCGTCGAGTTTGGCTTGCGTGGTCCAGCCCGCCTTGACGAGATCAGGCAGGGGGACGCCGGCGACCGTGGAATAGCGCAGCGAGGGCACCATATCGTCGCCGTGACCGCCGAGAACGAAGGCGCTCACGTCCTCGATCGCGACGTTGAATTCTTCGGAGAGGAAGTGACGGAAACGGGCAGAGTCGAGCACGCCCGCCATGCCGACGACCATATTGGCCGGCAGGCCGGTCTTCTTCTGCAGTGCCCAGACCATGGCGTCGAGCGGATTGGTGATGCAGATGACGAAGGCGCCCGGCGCGTGAGCAAGAATGCCCTCGCCGACCGATTCCATCACCTTGAGATTGATGCTGAGAAGATCGTCGCGGCTCATGCCCGGCTTGCGCGGCACGCCGGCGGTGACGATCACGACATCCGCGCCGGCGATCGCACCGTAGTCGTTGGCGCCGGAAATCTTGCTGTGGAAGCCCTGCTGGGCGGAGGACTGGCTGAGATCGAGCGCCTTGCCCTGCGGGATGCCTTCGGCGATGTCGAAAAGAACGACATCTCCCAGTTCCTTAAGGGCGGCGATATGGGCAAGTGTTCCGCCGATCTGTCCGGCGCCAACCAACGCGATCTTGCTGCGTGCCATCTTTCCCTCGGGACTCTGCCTGTTGCACTGCGGCATGGCCATGCCGGGTTCTCGCCAATCCGGGGGGCAAAAGCAAGTCTGCCAACCTTGGCCATTCGGCTAAGCCCTCCCTTTATGGCGGAATTGGGAAGGGACTCAGAAGAGTCCTATTATTCAATCAATTAGGCCAATAAATCCCAGTCTCGTGCTTTTGAAATAGGCAACATCAAATTACAAAAAATGTAATCTGTAATGCTTTAAAGGCCGCCACGCGCGAGGGCCTGGCTGACCAGATTGAGCAGGCGTACGGCGCGATTTTCAATCTCGGCGCGGGGGCTGTCGATGTCGGCGCGCAGCGTGCCGGGCGACAGAAAGCGGTACATGGCGTCGATGACGAAGGTCACGGCGCCGCCCTGGTCGTTGATATGATAGGTGCCGCTGCCGTGGCCTTCGTCGAGAATACGCTGGATGGCGCGGGCGATGCGTTGCTGATGCCGACGGGCGATCTCCGCATTCTGCGCCGTTGCCGCGCAGAAGAGATCGAAAATCTTCGGATCGGTTGCGAGCTTGTCGCGATAAGCGCGGTGGATGGTAAAAAGCAGCCGCTCGAGTTTGTCATGGGCGGGGTCCGGCGCGTCGGCGATAATGCGCAGCCCGGCTTCCAGCGGCGCGAGCCATGTGGCGGTTACAGCTTCGAGCAGCGCCGTCTTCGAGCGGAAATAGCGGTAGACATTGGCGTGCGACATGCCGGCCGCCTCGGCGATCTCCGTCACGGTCAGCCGTGCGGCGCCGTAACGGCGGACGTGTTCGGTGGCGAGATCGAGCAGACGCAGATCGGTCGAAGGCTTGGGAGGAGACGCACTGCGCAGCGCCATCGCTTGCCTCACGTCTCGGCGACGCCGCTCGGCGCCCCGCCAAGCCGGCCGTGCCGCAAGGCAAGATAGGCGGCCGAGCGCATCTCCATCAAGCGCGATACCGTGCGGGAAAATTCAAAGGCTTCGCGGCCTTCTTGCGCGATATAGAGTTCATGCGGCTCGGCGGCGGCAGAGGCGAGCAGCTTCACTTGCTGATCGTAGAGCGCGTCGATCAGCAGGATGAAACGCTTGGCCTCGTTCGTCTGGCTTTTGTCGATGGTGGGAATGTCGTCGACGATAACGGTGTGAAAATTCTCGGCGATTTCGAGAAAGTCGCGGGCGCCGAGCGGCGCCTCGCAGAGATCGGCGAAGCTGAATCGCGCCACACGATTCTTCGCTTGCGGCACGCGCAGGCCGCGACCGAGATATTGCAGCGTTGTGGGGCCGGCTTTCTCAACGCCGGTAAGAGCCGTGAAGGCATGCGTCAGCGCCGCATGGGCCGCGGCATCGGCGGGCACATGATAGACCTGCTCGCCCTTCAGCTTCTCGAGCCGGAAATCGGTGCGCGCATTGAGTTCCACCACATCCATGTGAGCATTCAGGATGTCGATGAAAGGCAGGAACAGCGACCGGTTCAGGCCGTCGCTGTAAAGGTTGCGCGGCGCGACATTGGAGGTCGCGACAACGACGACGCCGGCTTCAAACAGGGCCTTGAACAGCCGCGCGAGGATCATCGCATCGGCAATATCGGTGACGGTGAATTCGTCGAGACAGAGCAGCCAGCTTTCATTGGCTAGCGCCTCGGCGACGGGCGCGATCGGATCCTCGCCCTTGGCGCGGCCTTCCTTGACTTGCTGGCGGAAGGCGAAAATGCGCGCATGCACATCGGCCATGAAACCATGAAAGTGGATGCGTCGCTTGTGGCTGAGCTGCGTCTCCTCGAAGAACATGTCCATCAGCGCCGTCTTGCCACGCCCGACCGAGCCCCAGATATAGGCGCCGCGCACCGGCGCCGCCTTCTGCTTCTGGCCCATCAGCCAGCCGAGCGCCGCGCTCTTGCGCGTCGGGCGGTAGAAGGCGAGCTGCGTCGCCAGTTCCTGCAACCCGAGCACCACGTGCTCCTGCGCCGGATCACGCTCGAACTCACCGCGGCGGACGCGATCGAGATAACGCTCATAAAGAATGTTGGGCAGATGCAATCCGGTCAGCCTTCGACGCGAGAGATATGTTCGTGGTGCCAGCTGCCATTGTGCAAACAAAGCCGAGGCGGGAAAGCCCGATCTTGTCGCACCTTATTTCGCCGCCTTGATGAGCGTCCACGCATGGGTGATGTAACGCTCGACCATCGGATCGGGATTGGTCAGCGCATAAAGGCGCGTCATTGTGTCGGCGTCGGGGTAGACCGCTTTGTCATTGGCGAGTTCTTTCGACAGCAGCGGTTTGGCGGCGAGGATGCCGCTGGCAAATCCCGTCGCCTCACTATTGCGCGCGGCGATCTCGGGACGCATCAGATAATCGATGAGGGTATAAGCGGCGGCCGGGTGCGGCGCGCTCGCCGGGATCGCCAGATTGTCGAGGCCGAGGACGCTGCCCTCCTTCGGTGTCACATCGCCGATCTCGGTGCCGTTGTCTTCCTCGTCGGCGCCGCGGCGCGCCTGTGAGGCATCCCCCGACCAGCCGACCGCAAGGCAGATATCGCCATTGCCCAGAGCGTTGACGTAATCGGTCGAGGTGAAGCGCGTGATATTGCGATGCAGGCCGGCGAGAAGATCGGCGGCGCGGCGCAGATCGTTGAGGTTGCGTGTCGCCGGATTGCGCTTCAGATAGATCAGCGCCAGCGCGAACATCGTATGCGGATCGTCGAGAACATCGACGCCGCAATCGGCGAATTTCGCCAGATTGTCGGGCTGGAAGACGAGATCCCAGGAGTCGGGAGGCGCATCGCCCAGCCGCTCGCGCGCTTTATCCGCGTCATAGGCGATGCCGGCGGTGAACCACATGTAGTTCACGGCATGGTCGTTGCCGGGGTCGTCGCGCGCAAGTTGCGCCATGATCTCCGGCCAGAGGTTCTTCGCGTTTTGCAGGCGCGCCTTGTCGAGCTTTTGCAGCAGGCCGGCCTCGATCAGCCGGTGCAGCAAGGGCGCCGTCGGCATGACGACATCGTAATCGGCGTTGCTGTCGTTCAGCCGGCTTTCAAGAGCTGCTTCCGACGAAAAAGTGTCGTAGACGACCTTGATGCCGGTTTCCTTGGTGAAATCCTCTAGAACCTGCGCATCGATATAGTCCGGCCAGCCGAGAATATTGACTTGTCCGCCGGCATGGGCAGGCTCAGCCCCGGCAAGCAGCATGAGAGACAAGAGCAGGCAAGCGAGGCGGAGTGTCATCCTTAAATTCTGTCGCGGCGAAGCACGGGCTTTGTCAAGCGTCGCGGGGCCGGGGTGCTGATGGCTGAGGCGCAGGGCATCCGCTCGCTGCTGGTGATCGGCGGCGCCCGCAGCGGCAAGAGCCGCTACGCGCAGATGGCGGCGGAGCGATCCGGCAAAAAGCCGGTGTTGATCGCAACCGGCGAGGCGAAAGACGCGGAAATGGCGGCGCGGATCGCCGCGCATCAGGCGGAACGCGGGTCACACTGGTGCACGATCGAGGCGCCGCTGGCGCTTGGCGATGCCCTGAAGGCCGCGGCGGCGCCTAGCACGATCGTCCTCGTCGATTGCCTGACGCTGTGGCTGTCCAACCTGATGCTGGCCGGCGGCGATGCGGCGGCGGAAGGACAGCACCTCGCGGACGTCATAGCCACCCTCGCGGGGCCGGTGATTTTCGTTTCGAACGAGGTCGGGTCCGGCATCGTGCCGGATAATATTCTGGCGCGCCGATTTCAGGATGCCCAAGGGCGGTTGAACCAGACGATCGCTGCGGCTTGCGATAGTGTCGTTCTGGTCGCTGCGGGTCTGCCGCTGACGTTGAAGCCGTCCGCCCATAGCGCATCAATTTTGTAGACTTCACGCGCCGCGCAAATCTCATTGCACCCTCCAGATCGAGGGATTATGAGCGCTGGAATGTAAATTGGAGCCTATCACAGGTGCTCACTGTAAATAGAGCTTTGACCCCGCATCTGCGCCGGCTCGAAGCCGAATCGATCTTCATCATCCGCGAGGTCGTGGCGGAATTCGCCAAGCCCGTGATGCTCTATTCGATCGGCAAGGATTCCGGCGTCATGCTGCATCTGGCGCAGAAGGCCTTCTATCCCGGCAAGCTGCCCTTTCCCCTCCTGCACGTCGACACGACCTGGAAGTTCAAGGAGATGATCACTTTCCGCGACGCCACGGCAAAGCGGCTCGGGGTCGATCTCATCGTTCACACCAACGAGGAGGGGCTGAGGCGCGGCATTTCCCCGGTCGCGTCCGGTTCGGCCTTGCACACTCAGGTGATGAAGACCGAGGCGCTGCGCCAGGCGCTCGACAAATACGGCTTCGACGCGGCTTTCGGCGGCGCCCGCCGCGATGAGGAAAAGAGCCGCGCCAAGGAGCGGATTTTCTCGCATCGTTCGACGACGCACGCCTGGGACCCGCGCAATCAGCGCCCGGAGCTTTGGCGGCTCTTCAACACACGGATCAAGCCGGGCGAATCGATGCGCGTCTTTCCGCTGTCGAACTGGACCGAGCGAGACATCTGGGACTATACGGCCGCCGAATCCATTCCCGTTGTGCCGCTCTATTTTGCCAAGGAACGCCCGGTGGTCGAGCGCGACGGCACGCTGATCATGGTCGATGACGAGCGGCTGCCGCTCAAGGCGGGCGAGACGCCGCGTCTGGAGCGTGTCCGCTTCCGCACCCTCGGCTGCTATCCGCTCTCTGGCGCGATCCGCTCCGATGCCGATACACTCGCGGCGATCATCGACGAGATGCGCACCGCCAATACCTCGGAGCGTCAAGGCCGGCTCATCGACCACGATGAATCCGGCTCGATGGAAAAGAAAAAACGCGAAGGCTATTTTTGATGGGCGAACGGGTCGAAGTCGGAGCCGGGATCGGAGTTTTGGCGCGCGACGAGGGGATAGCCTCACCGCGCAATCTGCCGACGCTGCGGTTTCTGACCTGCGGCTCGGTCGACGACGGCAAATCGACCCTGATCGGCCGCCTGCTCTACGATCAGCAGCTCATTCTCGATGACCAGCTTGCCGCGCTCGAACGCGATTCGAAAAAGCACGGCACGGTCGGCAAGGACATCGATTTTGCCTTGCTGGTCGACGGTCTTGAGGCCGAGCGCGAGCAGGGCATCACCATCGATGTTGCCTATCGCGCCTTCTCGACGGCGCGGCGCTCCTTCATCGTCGCCGATACGCCGGGCCATGAGCAATATACCCGCAACATGGCGACCGGCGCCTCGAATTGCGATCTCGCCATCCTGCTCGTCGATGCCCGCAAGGGCCTGCTGGCGCAGACGCACCGTCACGCGGCCATCGTGTCGCTGCTCGGCATCCGCCATGTCGTGCTGGCGGTGAACAAGTTCGATCTCGTCGATTACGATCAGGCGGTCTTCGACAAGATTGTCGCCGAATTCGGAGTCTTCGCGGCGAAGCTTGGTTTTGTCACGCTGCAACCCATTCCGATTTCGGCGCGGTTCGGCGAAAATATATCGGACAAGAGCGACAGGACGCCTTGGTATCTCGGGCCGCCGCTGATCGACTATCTCGAAACCATCGAGGTCGAAGAGGATTTGAGCGGCCGGCCGTTCCGCATGCCGGTGCAGGCCGTCAACCGGCCGCATCTCGATTTCCGCGGCTTTTGCGGCACCATCGCCTCCGGCACGATCCGCCCCGGCGATCCGGTGACGGTGGCGGTCTCGGGCCGCGCTTCGCATGTCGCGCGCATCGTCACCGCCGACGGCGATTTGCCGAGCGCCGGGGCGGGCGATGCCGTGACGTTGACACTCGCGGATGAAATCGACGTCGGCCGCGGCGACATCCTGGTGACACCGCAGGCGCGTCCCGAGGTTGTCGATCAATTCGCCGCGACGCTCATCTGGATGAGCGATGAGACGCTGCTGCCCGGCCGCTCCTACCTCATGAAGATCGGCACCCGCTCGTTGCCGGTCTCGGTCACGAGCGTGAAATACCGGCTCGACGTGACGAGTCTCGGCGAACTGCCCGCCAAATCGCTGGCGCTCAACGAAGTCGGCTGCTGCAACCTTGCCGCGACGGCGCCGATCGCGCTCGATCCGTACAAGGAGAATCGCACCACAGGCGCCTTCATCCTGATCGACCGTTATACCAATGCGACCGTGGCGGCCGGGCTCATCGCCTACGGCCTGCGGCGCGCCACCAATGTCCATGTCCAGGACTTGACCATCACGCGCGAGGCGCGGGCGCGGCTGAAGCATCAGACCCCGACCGTGCTCTGGTTCACCGGCCTTTCCGGCTCGGGCAAATCGACCATTGCCAACCTGCTCGAAACGCAGCTTCATTCCCGCGGCGTCCATACTATCCTGCTCGATGGCGATAACATCCGCCACGGGCTGAACAAGGATCTTAGCTTCACTGAGGCCGATCGAGTCGAGAACATCCGCCGCATTGGCGAGGTGGCGAAGCTGATGACCGACGCGGGGCTGATCGTTCTCTGCGCCTTTATCTCGCCCTTTGCTGCCGACCGCCGAATGGTGCGCGAACTCGTGCACGAGGGTGAATTCGTCGAGATTTTCGTCGATACGCCGCTTGAAGATTGTATCGCGCGCGATTCCAAGGGCCTCTACAAGAAGGCGCTGGCCGGCGAGATCAAGAATTTCACCGGCATCGATCAGGTTTATGAGCCGCCGGAAAAGCCGGAGTTGATACTCGGGCGCGGGGCGACGCCGGCACAGTCGGCGGCGCAGGTCATCACTTATCTTCTCGCGCATCAGCATATCGAACGGTTCGACGATTCCGGCGACTGGTCGATCTGAAGCGGCGGCCGCGCTTTCCGTTTATCCACTGTTTTCGCGGCCGATTTGCACAAGTTTCGGGCAAGTGTGCGCCACGGTAGCCGGTGCCGCGGCGGCAAAGCCTCCCTCTCTCCAAGGCTGAACGAATCGCCGTGCCGGTGCCAGGCGGCGTGGCGGCGCAAGAGCGCATGATGACTTTGTCCGCGTTATCCCCGTCGTCACGATGTTGCAGAATCACCGGACGATGTGATTCAGTTTCAAGCGTTGGCGAATGAGTCGCGCCGCCCCGAGCGGCGCAATAGTCGCGCTGCCGTGGCGGGCATCGAGCGAAGCGTAATGTTGCCGTGTGTGAGCCGCCACGGGGAGCTTCCCCGCAGCGTTTGAAATTTGATCGCGGCTCTCCGCCGCGAAGGGGCCCAGGGCAAAAGCATGTCGCTCTCGCAAATTGAACTTCCCCAGATTGAAACCCAGAATCCCGTCGATCAGATCGAAAAAATCGCCCTCCGCAATCAATGGGCTTACGACCGCGACGACGAGGATGAAATCTCGATCGCGGTTACCGGCACCTGGACCGATTACAACATCGCTTTCACCTGGCTCTCCGATATCGAGGCGCTGCATGTTGCCTGCGCCTTCGATCTCAAGGTGCCGCAGGCCCGGCGCGGCGATGCGCTGGCCTTGATCGCGCTGATCAATGAGCAACTCTGGATCGGCCATTTCGACGTCTGGCCGCAGGATGGCGTCGTCATGTTCCGCCATTCCATCCTGCTCACCGGCGGCGCGGTCCTCAACACCAGCCAATGCGAGGCGGCTTTGAGCAATGCGGTCACCGCCTGCGAGCGCTATTATCAAGCCTTCCAGTTCGTGGTCTGGGCCGGCAAGGGTGGCCGCGAGGCGCTCGAAACCGCCCTGCTCGAAACCAAAGGCGAAGCTTGAGATGACGATCTCCGGCGGGGGCGATTTCCCCGCCTCGCTGCTTCTCGTCGGCGCGGGCCGGATGGGCAGCGCCCTGCTGCAAGGCTGGCTTAAGCTCGGGCTCGATCCCGGCGGGGTTCACGTCCTCGATCCCGCGCCGTCGCCGGAATTGCAGGCTTTCTGCACGACGGTCGGTGTCAAGCTTGGCGTTCCCGCGACTCCGCCCGAAGTCCTGGTTCTCGCGATCAAGCCGCAGACTCTCGCCAGCGCCGCGCCTGCGCTCGTGTCGCTCGCGGCGCCGACGACGCTCGTCATCTCGATCCTCGCGGGCAAGACGCTGAAGACACTCGCCGATCATTTGCCTTCGGCCGGCGCTTTCGTCCGCGCCATGCCCAATTTGCCGGCCGCGATCGGCGCGGGGATCACCGGCGCCGTCGCCGATCCCGCCGTGACGCCAGAACAAAAGCGCAAGGCTGACGCGCTGCTCGCCGCTGGCGGCCGCGTCGAATGGCTCGGCGATGAAGACCTGATCGACGCGGTCACAGCGGTTTCCGGCTCCGGCCCGGCCTATGTCTTCTACCTCGCCGAATGCCTCGCCGAAGCCGGCATCGTCGAGGGTCTGCCGCCAGCGGTCGCAGAACGCCTCGCCCGCGCGACCATCGAAGGTGCTGGCGCGCTGCTCGCCGCGCTGCCTGAGGTGGCGGCGGCCAAATTGCGCGCCGATGTCACGTCGCCGGGCGGCACCACGGAGGCCGCGCTGGCCGAATTGAAGGGCGGCGATGCGTTGCCGAAGCTGATCGCTCGTGCTGTGGCGGCGGCGCGCAAGCGGGCGCAGCAATTGTCCGGCTGAGCCGTTTTTCGATCTGTCGTGCCGCGCTTGACTGACGGCCCGCGAGCACTAGTCTCCCCCGGCCAAGGTTCGGCGCAAGAGTTCGGCGGAGGAGGCGGAAATGGCTAAAGGATCGGGATCGAGCCAGGACTCCGCGCCCGCATCGGCGCGCGACGCGATCATTGCCGCCTTGCTGGAGCTCGCCGGCGAACGGCACTGGGAAGATATTCCGATCACCGACATTGCGGCACGCGCCAATGTCTCGCTGTCGACCTTCCGCGAGTTCTTCCCGTCGAAGGGCGCGGTGCTCGCGGCCTTCACCCGCAAGATCGACAAGATCGTGCTCGACGGCAGCGGCCCGCCCAAGGCGGATGAAGCGCCGAAGGACCGGCTCTCCGAGGTTCTGCTGCGCCGGCTCGATGCTTTGAAGCCCTATCGGCCGGGTCTTGAGAGCATCAGCGAATGGAGCCTGCGCGATCCCTTTGGTGCTGCCGCGCTCAACCGTGAAACGGTCAATTCCATGCGCTTCATGCTGGAAGCGGCGGGCATCGATTCCGAAGGCCCCGTCGGCGTCGTCAAATTGCAGGGCCTCGCCTTCGCCTGGCGGCACGTGCTGACGACGTGGTTCACCGACGACAGCCCTGATCTCGCCGCGACGAAGACGGTCCTCGAGCACGAGCTCAGCCGTGGCAGTTCGGTGCTGGCGCGCGTCGAGGATGTCGGCCGCCTGACCGCGCCTTTGTTCTCGATCGCCCGCTCGTTTCTCGACCGCCGCCGTTCGAGCTTGCATGAGACGGGCGGGGACGACAACACGCCGACCGCTTTCTGAACTGAAACCGGCCGCGCACTTTTCAGTCTGATGCTCTCGGCCGTCTAGACCGGCACGCGCACCGTCGCGCGCAGGCCGCCGAGGGGGCTGTCGCTGAGCGTAATATCGCCGCCATGCGAGCGGGCGATGTCGCGGGCGATGGCGAGGCCGAGGCCGGTGCCGCCCTGATCCTGATTGCGGGACGGGTCGAGCCGGAAGAAGGGGCGGAAGACGTCCTCGCGCCGCTCGGGCGGAATGCCCGGGCCGTTGTCGTCCACATTGACGGTGAGGAAGCGCTGGTCGCGGAAGGCCTCGACCTGCACCTTCTTGGCATGAACCAAGGCATTGCCGATAAGATTCGAAAGACAGCGCTTGAAAGCAGCGGGGCGAACAATGACCTGCGGGTCGCCCTGGAGCGAGACGGCGATCTCCGCGCCGTGCCGCTCTGCCTCGCTTCGCAGCCCGGCGAGGAAATCCTGCATATCGATCTTCGCCGCGGCTTCGCCGGAATCGCCGCGCGCGAAGGCGAGATAGGCCTCCAGCATCCGCTGCATCTCGTCGATGTCTTTTTGCATGTCCTCGGCTTCCGGCGCCGTACCCATCAGTGCGAGCGAGAGCTTGAAGCGTGTGAGGATGGTGCGCAGGTCGTGACTGACGCCGGTGAGCATTGCGGTGCGCTGTTCGATATTGCGCTCGATCCGGCGCTTCATCTCGATGAAGGCATAGCCAGCGCGGCGGATTTCGCGCGCCCCTTGCGGGCGGAAATCCGCCTCACGGCCCATGCCGAAAGCCTCTGCCGCGTTCATCAATTGCACGATGGGCTTGATCTGGTTGCGCAGGAACGCCATCGCGACAACGATCAGCACGAAGGAGGTGCCGAGCATCCAAAGCAGAAAGATATAGGAGTTCGCGGCATAGGCGGCGCTGCGATAGGCGACGACGCGCAGGATCGAGTTGTCGAGCAGGACGCGGATTTCGATGAGGTTCGAGCGGCCGACCGTGTCGAGCCAGAAGGGCTTGTTGATCTGGCGGCTGATCTCCTTCGACAGCGCGCTGTCGACGATGGAGAAGAACGGCTTCGGCAAGGGCGGAGGTAGCGGGCCTTTCGGGATGAACTCGATATCGATGTTCATGCGCTGCTGGGCGATGCGCGTCAGCGTCTCGTCGTTTTTGTCTTGCGGATAGGAATTATGGATATCGATGATCGCGGCGATATCCTGAACCAGAGCCGTCGAAAGCTGATGCGTGACGAGCTGCCAGTGCCGTTCGAGAAAGACGTAGGTCACGACGGTCTGCAAAATCACCATCGGCAGGATGACGATGAGCAGGGCGCGGGCATAAAGTCCCTTCGGCATGACCGACTTCAGCTTCTGCACGCAGCCGCGCCAGAGGGCGAGGGGCTTGCCCAGATAGTTCGGCAACGGTGGACGGGTCGGTGTTCGCATCATCAGCGGTCAATGAGAAGCCGGTAGCCGGCGCCCCGCACGGTCTGCAGGTGCAGCGGATTGGCGGGGTCGCGTTCGATTTTGTGACGCAGGCGGTTGACCTGAACATCCACCGTGCGCTCGTTGCCGGCGCCGCCGGGCCCGGCGAGTACATCGCGGGACACGGTTTCGCCGGGGCGCGCGGCCAGCAGACGCAACATATCGCGCTCGCGCTCGGTCAGGCGAACGATGTCCTCGCCACGCCGCAAGTCGCCACGATCCAGATCGAAGCTGAAGCCGCCGAAATGCACATGGGTGATCTGCGTCGCCGGCTCCGCCGGCTGTACCCGCCGCAGAATCGAGGCGATGCGCAGCGAGAGTTCGCGCGGTTCGAAGGGCTTGGGAAGAAAATCATCGACGCCTTTTTCGAACCCGGCGATGCGGTCCTCCGTCTCGGCTCTTGCGGTCAGCATCAGGATCGGCACGCGGCCGCGCTCCGAATTGTCAGCACGCAAACGGGCGGCGAATTCGAGTCCGTTCTCGCCGGGCATCATGACGTCGAGGACAATGAGATCGAAGGAGAAATTCTTGAGCGCCGCGTCGGCCTCCTCGGCATTTCCGGCGAGAGTGATGCGATACCCCTCCTGGCTGAGGTAGCGTTGCAGCAGAATGCGAATGCGCCGGTCGTCGTCGATGATCAGGAGATGCGCGGCATCGTCCGCCGGGATCGGCGTTTCGCTCTCGACGCTCGCGTCGCGCTCAAAATCAGGTTCGCTCATAGCTCACGGCCAAGCGACTTGAGCCGGGCGCCGGAGGCCACCAGCGTTGCGACCTTCTCCTGCTCGCGCGGGTCGATCATGGCGAGCAGAAACGCAATTGCATCCGGGCGGGCATTCTTCTGCAAATGGCCGAAAACGCGCCGGAACCGCTGCGTTTGAAGCTTTGCAATATTGAGGGCCAGGGCGGTGCCGGTCTTCGTTGGGTAAAGCTGACGCTGCCGGCGGTCGATGACGCCGGCGCGTACTTCCACAAAGCCCTTATCGCGCAATTCCTTGAGTACGCGGTTGAGGCTCTGTTTTGTGATCTTCAAAATATCGAGAAGCTCGGCGATGGTGAGTCCCGGACGCCGGCTGACGAAATGCAGGACGCGGTGATGGGCGCGGCCAAAGCCGTAATTTTCGAGCAGCCGGTCGGCATCGCCGACAAAATCGCGATAGGCGAAAAACAGAAGTTCGATCAAATCGAACATCGGCTCCGTATCCGCTCCGTTTGCAGCTCGCGCCGCCGGGGGGCTGGGCTCGGCGGCTTTTCTCCGCGACGCTGATTCCATAAGCCGCCTTCCACGCCACCGATGCAATGACAGAACTGGGATGCCCATAGCACGCTGCAAGGACCGCGTCAGGCCCGGGCGAGGCTATTTAAGTCAGTGATATTGACATATTTCAGCGGGATTGCTAGCCGTCAAGTCGGCGTCCCTGCGCGAGAAGTGCCGTAAACTTTTTGCGCAGCGGCCCATTGGGAGTCAAAATGCGCCGTGCCGGCCATGCCCGGCCACGCGAGAGGAGATCCTGCCATGTCGGTTTTGCCGTTCGACCAGCGTGATGGTTTCATCTGGATGAATGGTAGCCTCGTCCCGTGGCGCGAGGCGAAGCTGCATGTGCTCTCGCACGGCCTGCATTATGCCTCCTGCGTGTTCGAGGGCGAGCGCGCCTATGGCGGCCAGATTTTCAAATCGACGGAACATTCCGAGCGCTTCAGAAACTCCGCCAATGTGCTCGATTTCGAAATTCCCTATTCGGTCGCCGAGCTTGATGCGGCCAAACAGCTCGTCGTCGACAAGAACAATTTCACCGATTGCTATGTGCGGCCCGTCGCCTGGCGCGGCAGCGAGATGATGGCCGTCGCGGCGCAGAATTCGACGATCAATACGGCGATTGCGGTCTGGCCCTGGCCGAGCATGTTCAATGTCGCGGAGAAGATGAAGGGCATCCGTCTCGATATCGCCGAATATCGCCGGCCCGATCCGCGGACCGCGCCGACGGCGGCCAAGGCTGCCGGCCTCTATATGATCTGTACGATCTCCAAACATCGCGCGGAGCGGCGCGGCTATGCCGATGCGATGATGCTCGATTGGCAGGGCCGGGTCGCCGAATGTACCGGCGCCAATATCTTTTTCGCCGTGGATGGCGTGTTGCATACACCGATCGCCGATTGCTTCCTCGACGGGATCACGCGCCGCACGGTGATCGAACTGGCCCGCCGCCGCGGTATCGAGGTGATCGAGCGGCGCATTCAGCCCGAAGAACTGCCGAATTTCGAGGAATGCTTTCTCACCGGCACGGGTGCGGAAGTGACCCCGGTGTCCGAGATCGGCCCCTATACTTTCAAGCCTGGCGCACTCTCGCGCACATTTGTCGAGGATTATTCCGCCGAGGTGCGGCCGAAGCAGCAGGCGGCTTGATCCAACGTTCTAATTGTGCGGTTCCTGCGCGAGTTCAAATCGCGCCACTTCGAAGCTCCGGTTCAGCAGGTTGATGAGATCGAGCGGCGCTCCCGCCGCTTCCGCGCGCCTGCCGATAAGTTCGAACCAGACTTTGCGCTCGCCCGCCGTCTCGCTCTGGCGCTGGAAGGCGGCATGATAGCCGAGCGGCGCGATCAGCGCGTTGAGCCGGTCGGAGAGTCCGTCCTCTGGCGCGGCGCGAAGCACGAGGACGGCACGCTGCTCGCGCGGAATCCGCCCGTCGAGCCAGCGCAATGCCGAAAGCGTCAGCACCGTCAGTACCGTTCCGGCAATGCCGAGAGAGAGTTGGCCGCCGCCGAAGCACAGACCGATCACGGTCACGACCCAAAGCGTCGCCGCCGTGGTGACGCCGGTGACGAGATCGCCGCGGCGCAAAATCGTGCCGCCGCCGATGAAGCCGACGCCGGTCAATATGCCCAGCGGCAGGCGCATCATGTCCATGTCGCCGAAGGAGGCCGCCGTCTTGCCGGTGACCGGCAGCAGAATGTTGGCCTGGACCATCGCCAGCGCGGCCGCGAGCGCGACGAGGATCGTCGTCCGCAGGCCCGCGACATGTCCGCGCACGCCGCGATCGATGCCGATAATGCCGCCCGCCAGCACGGTGAGAGCAAGGCGCAGCGCTATATCTTCCCAACTCGGATAAAGGGGCATTTGCGCGAATATCGTTCACAGCCGATAAAGTTTGCGACCGATCATAGGCCAAGCCGCGACCGTTGAATATGGTCGTCCGTCCGCGATCAATGCCAGGGATCATCGTATGGGATCGAATAGCCGTCCGGCAAAAATTTCAGGTTTGCGCGCCCCGATGCGCCGCCGGAAGCCGCGTGACCCG
Organism: Methylovirgula ligni; assembly: GCF_004135935.1. Classification (NCBI taxonomy): domain Bacteria; kingdom Pseudomonadati; phylum Pseudomonadota; class Alphaproteobacteria; order Hyphomicrobiales; family Beijerinckiaceae; genus Methylovirgula; species Methylovirgula ligni. The sequence continues at coordinate 1,290,081 of NZ_CP025086.1, forward strand.
GCCGCACCTGAAGGCGCGGAGAAGACCCTGAGATTCGCGCTCGATCCCAACGATTGCGAATTGCTGCTGGCGCGACTCAGCAAGGCGGGCGCGCATTGGACGGCGGAGACGAAACTGCTCTCGCTCTATCTCGACACGCCGGATTGCGCCATCGGCAAGCTTGGCTTCGGATTTGGCGTGCGCCGGCGTGGCGATGTCACGCTCAACGATACGAAAGAGGCGCTGCGCCGCTTCGCCCGCGGCCAGCCGGGCGTCGGCGGCTGGTCGACTTTTCGCCATGCGCTCTCCGTCGCGGCGCCAACCGATGCGCGCGAATTGCAAAAGCTCCTGCGCGGTCCGAACGCGAGGCAAAGCCTCAAGCTCGTCTATCAGAGCGAGGCGCAGCAGAGCTTCTGGTCCCTGCCGTTCGGCGGCGATGCGAGTCTCGTGCTCGAGCAGGCGAACATCGTCAACGGCATCCATACGCGGCTTGCTTCGCTGACGTTGATCTATCCGGAGAATGCCGCGGGTCTGGCGCTGGCCTTCATCGCCACGCTCGGCAAGAGCGTGCCGCTCCGCCTTACCGGCGAAACGCTGGCGCTGACCGCCTATCAGACCGCCGGACATTCCGATGTTGCAACTCCCGCCGCCATCACGCCACGTCTCACGGCGGATACATCGGTGGCCGCTGCCTTTCAGGCGATTGCGCATGCCGCCATCGATCATTTTCTGCTGGCACAAGTTCGCGTGCGCCGCTTGCACGACGTCGAGGGCGTGCATCAATGCCGTGTCGCCCTGCGCCGCTTTTCCACCGCGCTGCGCTTGTTCCGCCCGCTGATCGGCGGTGCTGGCGCCAAAGCCGTGAAGGAGGATCTGAACCGGATCAAGAGCTCCTTGCGCGCGGCGCGGGATATCGACGTGTTGCTGGCGCGGCTGGCGGGCAAGGATGCCGACTCTGCTGTGGCGACGGTGCGCAAATTGCTCGAGGCACGGCGGGAGAAGACCTATGCTGCGCTGGTCGATGTTCTGAACGCGCCGGGGACGGAAGATTCCCTGTTGCGTGTCGTCACCTGGATCGAAGCCGGCGATTGGACAGCGGACGCCGCCCGCGCTGAGCCGATCGGCACTTTCGTTCAGCGCAAATTCAGCAAAAGCGTCCCAAAATTCCATCGTCGGTGCGCGGACCTCGAAGAGGCGAGTCCCGCGGAGCGGCATCAGACGCGCATCCGCGCCAAGAATCTGCGTTATGGCGCGGAATTTTTCGACGGTCTGTCGGCTGGCGCCGATGCCAAAGCGTTCCGCAAGCGGTTGCGTGGCTTTGTAGCGGCTTTGAAGAAGTTGCAGACCTTCCTGGGGGAGGAGAACGACGCGGAAATGGCGCAGCACTATTTCGCCAGGCTCGCCGAGGATGGCGATAGCGTGCGCGCGGATGCGGCGGCCGTCGCCGCGGGCGCCGCGCTCGCCGCCAAATTGCGTCGCCGCGGCAAGCGCCAGTTCCATAAGGGGGCGGAAAAAGCCCGCGAGGCGCTTTTCGACACCAAGCCATTCTGGACCGGCTTGGCACGTGATTAACAACTCTCGCCGAGAATGGCATCGACGCCTATCCGCCAACCGCGGCATGGCTTAAGCTACTGAAATCTAGCGCCGGAGCATCCGCAGGGATATGGACGTGAAAATTCTCCCCATCATCATGTGTGGCGGCTCCGGCACGCGCGTGTGGCCTGAATCGCGCGAGAGCCTGCCGAAGCAATTCATTCCGCTCCTTGGCGTGCGTTCCACGTTCCAAGCGACGCTGGAGAATCTCGACGAATCCCTGTTCGAGGCGCCGATCGTCATTTCCAACCAGGATTATCGCTTCCTAGTTTCTGAGCAGGTCAAGGAGACGGGCCGCACCGCGCGCGTCGTGCTCGAACCGGTGCGGCGCGATTCCGCGGCCGCTGTTGCTGTCGGCACGGAACTCGCTGTCGAGATCGCGCCGGATACGATCGTCGCCATCTTCGCGGCGGATCACATCGTGCGAGATCGCGCAGCTTTTCTCGCCGCGTGCCGCGAGGCCGCTGCCGCGGCGGCGCAGGGCTATATCGTGACGCTCGGCATCAAGCCGACTCAGCCTGCGACCGGCTATGGCTACATCAGGACCGGCGCCCCTGTGCTCGCTGGCAGCACGGTGCTTAAGGCCGAGGCCTTCGTCGAAAAGCCGGATGCGGAGACGGCGGCACGTTACGTCGCCGAGGGCTATCTTTGGAACGCCGGCAATTTCTTCTTCCGCGCCGATGTCATGCAGGAGGAACTTCGCCATTTCACGCCGCTGGTGCAGGCGGCGGCCGCGGAGGCGCTGGCCAAGGCGCGCAAGGATCTCGATTTCCTGCTGCTCGACAAGGAAGCGTTTTCCCGCGCGCCGAAAATCTCGATCGATTATGCGGTGATGGAACATACCGAAAAGGCGGCCGTCGTGCCGGCCGATATCGGCTGGTCGGATGTCGGCACCTGGGCGGCCGTCTACGAATTGTCCGAGCATGACGCCGACGGCAATTCGGTGCGCGGCAATGGCATCGTGCTTGACGCGTCGAACGTTCATATCCGTTCAGATGAGCATCTCACCACAGTCGTCGGCGTCGATAATGTCATCGTGGTGACGACGCAGGACGCGGTCCTCGTGCTCGATCGCGCGCATGGCGACAAGGTCAAGCAGCTCGTAGATCGTCTCAAGGCCGAGAACCGGCGCGAGGCGCTGGAGCACAAGCGCTCTTATCGTCCCTGGGGCTATTATCAATCCGTCGACAACGGACCGCGCTATCAGGTCAAGCGCATCGTCGTGAAACCCGGCGCGCGGCTCTCGCTGCAGAAGCATTTCCACCGTGCCGAACATTGGATCGTCGTACGTGGCACGGCGGAGGTGACGCGCAACAACGAAGTGATTCAGGTGCACGAGAATGAATCGATCTATCTGCCGATCGGCGCCGTGCATCGCCTCGCCAATCCCGGCAGGATCGATCTCGAACTGATCGAGGTGCAGACCGGCTCTTATCTCGGCGAAGACGATATCGTCCGGATCGAGGACGTCTACAATCGCGTCTGATGCGATACGGCTCGCGCTATAATTTTTTTTGACGCGTTTTCTTTACGCGAACCGGTGTCCACTTCGCTCGAAAACGCTTTAATGCCTGGCGGTCTGGTTGTGCGAACGCTCCCACCAGATCGTTGCCAACAGGCCGAAGGCGACTCCGCATAGAGCGCCGAGCGAGCTCATGACGAAATCGCCATAGCGCCCATTCCGCCCCGGAATGAGGAGCTGCAGAATCTCCAGGCTGCCGGCATAGATACTGAGCCAGGCGGCGATCTCGATCCCCGCCGCGGGGCGCGGAAAGCGGATCGACAGGATCAAAGCGGTCAGGAAATACGCCAGAAAGCGCTCTGCCAGCTCCGATGAAACCGCGTGCGGATGCAGTCCGCCGGGGGTCAGTGACACCACGGCGATGATCAGAATCGCCAACCAGGGGGCAAGTCGCATGAATCGGATCACGCGTAAGTCTTAGCACCCCAAGAGGAGCGGGCCAACGAAGATTGGCGAATTTGCTAAAAGAAACCAGGGGGCCGATTCACCCATCCTTTACCATGGGGCCGCGTCCGTTAGCGTTATCGCTTTCCTAACCACAACAATCGGATGCGAGCGACGCCGCAAAATTTCGGTTTATAAAGAGACATCTTATTTTCTCGGGGTGGTTCCATGTTGAAACCCTGCGCACCTATCTGGTTTGGCGCGGCGCTCTCCAGTCTTGCCGTGTTGGTTCTTGCTCTTCCGGCAGCCGCGCAAACCTATAATGATCCCCAAAATCGCCAAATGGCGAACGCTGCACCGCCTCCCGGCAGCTATGGTGGCGGATTTTTCGAGTTCCTCGCCACGGGCGGCCGCAGCACCTACAACACGCCCGCGTCCAGCACGCCCGCTTCGGCCTATCGCGCCGAGGCGCAGCCGGCCGAGCCGCAGCGCACTGTCGATCCGATGTTCCTGCGCCAGGAGGTCGATTATTCCGGCTCCGAGCGGCCGGGCACGATCGTTATCGACACCAAAGACAAGTTTTTGTTTCTGGTCGAAAAGGACGGCAAGGCACGGCGCTATGGTGTCGGCGTCGGGCGCGAGGGCTTCGCCTGGTCGGGCACCGAGAAAATTTCGCGCAAGGCCGAATGGCCGGATTGGACGCCGCCGTCGGAAATGCTGAAACGCCGCCCGGATTTGCCGACTCACATGGCGGGCGGCATCGGCAATCCGCTCGGCGCGCGTGCACTCTATCTCGGCGCCTCGCTCTATCGCATCCACGGCACCAACGAGCCTTACTCGATCGGCACCAATGTCTCGTCGGGCTGCATAAGGATGATGAACGAGGACGTCATCGATCTTTATGACCGCGTCGGCGTCGGCACCAAGGTCATTGTGATGTAGGCATGCCCGTGCTTGTCGCGGTGCCGGCCAGAGCGTTGAGGAAGTCGCGGCAATAACTCGCCGCGGTTGTCCGGCAGATTTTCTCGAACAGTTTCTCGTGCCGGTCCTTGCGCTCGTCGAGCGGCATGATCAGCGCCGCATGCATCGCCTCGGTGATTTCCTCCGGGTCGTAGGGATTGATGATGATCGCCTCGGTCAGGTCCTCCGCCGCGCCGGCGAGGCGCGAGAGCACCAGGACGCCGGGATCTTCGGGATCTTGCGCGGCGACATATTCCTTGGCGACGAGGTTCATCCCATCGCGCAGCGGCGTGACAAGGCCGACCCGCGCCTGTCGATGAAATCCGGCAAGATTCGCGCGCGAGACAGCGCGAGTCATGTAGCGCAAGGGCTGCCAGTCGAAATCGGCATAGCGGCCGTTTATTTCGCCGGACAGACGGTCGAGTTCGTGCTTCAGCCGCTGATATTCGGTGACATCCTCGCGCGAGCGGGCCGCGATCTGGAGATAGGTCACGTGCATCCGATGTTCCGGGAACCGGTCGAGCAGATAGCCGAAGGCTTCGAAACGGTTCGGCAGGCCCTTTGAATAATCCAGCCGATCGACGCCGATCATGAAGGAACGGCCGGCGATGCTCTCGAACAGCCGATGCCCGGCGATGCTCCCGGCTGCCTTTTTCGCCTGCCGGGCGAAGGCGCGCGAATCGATGCCGATGGGGAAAGTGTCGACGATAACCGGCCGCCCTTCGAACCAGATCGGCTCGCCCGACTGACGCGCGATATTGAGGAAGTTCCGGAGGCAATCCTCGAAATCGTGGAGATGCTGGCGCGCCTGGAAGCCGACCACATCATAGGCCAGCATCATCCGCAGCAGCCATTCGGCCGAAGGCAGAATGCTGAAGACGCTCGCCGGCACGAACGGGACATGCAGAAAGAAGCCGATCCGGTTCTTGACGCCGAGCGCGCGTAGAGCTTCGGCGAGCGGGATCAGGTGATAATCATGCACCCAGATGAGGTCGTCAGGCCGCAGCAATTCGGCGAGGGCCTTGGCATAGGCGCGGTTGACGGAGAGATAGCCCTCGAAATCCTCGCGGTCGAATTCCAGGAGGCCTGGCTGGAAATGCAGCAGCGGCCAGAGCACGGAATTGGCGAAGCCGACATAGAAGCGGCGGTAATCTTGTTCCGAAAGGTCGATCGTCGCGAAATCGAGCTTGCCGGTCGCGTGGATCTTGGCCGAAGTCGCGGTTTCCGCGGCCAGTTCGCCGCTCCAGCCGAGCCAGAGCGCACCTTGCTTGAACACATCCTTCAAGGCGACGGTCAAACCGCCGGCCTTGGCGCCTTTGGATGGCAGCGGCACGCGGTTGGAAACGATTACGACGCGCGCCATAACGCCTCCTCCCAGCCGCGCGAGAGCCGCGCCGCCGAATGAATGAGCCCGACATGCGAATAGGCCTGGGGAAAATTGCCCCATAGCGTTCGCGGCCCGGCGAGAATGTCTTCCGACAACAGACCCGCCGAATTGCGGACCGAAAGCGCGTTTTTGAAAATCTCGCGCGCCTCGTCGCGCCGCCCCGCGAAGGCGAGCGCATCGGCGTACCAGAACGTGCAGACAAGAAAGGCCGTCTCCGGATGGCCGAAATCGTCAGCCTCGTCGTAGCGCATGATGAAACCGTCGCGCAGGAGCCGCTTGGCGATGACATCGAGCGTTTTGTCCATTCGCGGGTCGTTCGCCGGCAGGAAGCCGATCTCCGGCAGCAGCAGGCAGGTCGCATCCGTGACCGGCGCATCGAGGACGCCGGAAAGCCAGCCCTCGGGGGTGGTCGCGCGTTCCAGAATCTCCGAGTGCAGCTTGGCCGCCTGCGCCGCCCATGTTGCGGCTTCAGTCGATTCGCCGACACGGTCGGCAATGCGCGCGAGCCGGTTCAGCGCCGCCCAGCACATGGCGGCGCAATAGGTGTGGATTTTCGAGCGGCCGCGGTATTCCCACGGCCCGGCGTCAACCGTCAGAGCATAGCGCGCGGCGAGTTGGCCCATGCCACGCAATTGCTGATAAAGCGTCGCAAGGCCCTTGTAGGTCAGCCGCGCGTCCCAGAACATTTGCGCGGCGGTGAGGATGATCGAGCCGTACACGTCGTTCTGGATTTGCGAGACGGCGGCATTGCCGATCCGGACCGGACCCATGCCCTGATAGCCGGAAAGGGTGGACGCGAACCGCTCCTCGGAACTTGTGCCGGAGGAGATAGGATAAAGCGGGGCGATGGCGATGTCGTTCTCGCGCAGAACCGCATCGATGATGAAGCGGATGAAATTTTCCATCGTCCGGGTCGCGCCCAGCCGGTTCAGCGCGCCGACGGTAAAGAACGCGTCGCGCAGCCAACAGTAACGATAATCCCAATTGCGTACCGTATGCGGCGCTTCGGGGATCGACGTGGTCAGCGCTGCGACGATCGCGCCGGTATCCTCGCAACTGCAGAGTTTGAGCGTGATGGCCGAGCGGATGACCTCCTGCTGCCATTCGAAGGGGATCGAAAGGCCGCGCACCCAGGCGCGCCAGTCGTCGATCGTCGCGGCGAGGAAACTCTGCGCGAGGGAATCGGGCGCCTCGGGCACCGATTCGTCCGGGCCGATGAAAAGATTGACAGGCCGGTCGAGCGCAAACTCGGTCTCTTCGAGAATATAGGCAATGGCCATGTCGGCGGTGACGCGCAAGGCCATCTGGCCGCCGCCGTAGCGCACATGATTGCTGCCGAAGCTGATCGACGGCTTTGTTGCGCCATAATTGAAATGCGGGCGTATCCGCACCGAGAGCCGCACGCGTTTGGTCATGGGTTCGATACGGCGAATGAGCATCGGCGGGTGGAAGCTGCGGCCGAAACGCTGCGCGCGCGGCGCGAAATCGGTGATGCGCACCTGCCCGCCGTTACGGTCGGTGATGGTCGTTTCCAGCACCGCCGTATTGGGCAGATAGCGCTGGTTGGTTTCGATCGCGTCGCAAACGACGACGTCCATGAAGCCCTGCTGCGGATCGTCACCGTTGACGAGCGCCGAGAAAACAGGATCCCCGTCAAGTCGCGGAAAGCAGAACCACACGTGACGGCCGCCCCGGTCGATGAGGCTTGCGATCGCGCAATTGCCGATAGCAGCAAGGTCGAGCGTTTGCATTGGCACGCATCCTCAGAGATCGGCGACGCGTTTGAGCCAATCGCGCACGTCGCGCGGCTGGCCACCGAAATAGGTCGCGACATCGAGCGCGAGACCGCCATGGGCGCGGGCAGCGGCGAAGCCGTCTTCGTCCGTCACGTCATCGCCGACGAACACCGGATAGCGCCCGGCAAAGGGCGCGAGCTCCATCAGGCGATAGACGGGCCGCGCCTTGGTCGCCGCGCTGGGGCGGATCTCGATCGCCATTTTGGCTTCCAGCAATTCAAACGCGCCCGGCTCGCGGGCGAGAAGCTCTTCGGCAAGGCGCCGTACGTGCGTCTCGGCGGCGGGCGCATTGCGGAAATGCGCGACAAGATTATGCGGCTTCACCTCGATGAGTACGCCGGGGTGGGCGCGCTGCAATTCGATGAAAGCTTGCACCCAGCCTGGCGGGACCGGTGCGCCAGTCTGGTCCTGCGTGCCGTCGGGCAGGCGGACGACCGCGCCATGTTCGCTGCCGCCGGCCAGACGCAGCGGATATAGCAGCCGGTCGATTTCGCCGAGCGCGCGGCCGCTGACGATGGCGAGCGCGCCGTTCAACGCGCGTGCCGCGCCTTGCAAATCGCGAACGAGGGTCGGCGGCATGACGACCGATGAGGGCGTCGCGGCGATATCGAGCAGGGTTCCGTCGAGGTCGAGAAAAAGCGCCCAGTTCGGAGCCGGCGCAGGCGCCAAAATGCCTCGCACCGACGAGGGCGAATCTTTCATGGTCTCTGCCTCTAGCCCAAGATGTTCGCTCGCGCTATCGCGCAGCCGGGCGCGGCTGGCCATCATAAGCTCCCCCAGTCCGAGCAGGCGCGCACAGATGTCGTGCGCACCGTTCAAATAACGGGCGAGCAGTAAAATCGTTCCGGTCTAGCTGTAAAAAAACTCCCGGCGCATGTGGAAATAAAAAGGCCCCGCCGCAGGCGCGACGAGGCCAGTGTATACGCCCAAATTTGCAACTATACGTCGAAGGAGCCGTCGTCGTTGCTGCCGGGATCGCTGTTGCTGCTGGAATCGTCGTAGAAATTAGCGTCGTTCGCGTCGTTGCGGCCGGTGTCGTCATAATAATTGTTGACGATCGTTTCGCCGCCCGTGCCGAGGCCGGGCGCGGTGGTGCCAAGTCCAGTCCCAAGCCCGCCGAGTCCACCAAGGCCGCCGATGCCGAGGCCGCCCAGTCCGCCCGCATGGCCACCGAAGAGGTTGCGGATCGAATCGGCCAGCAGGACACCGCCGGCAACGCCCGCCGCGCCTTGCAGCGCGCCGCTCAGGAAACCGCCGCCGCCGGGCGGCGGGCTGCCCCACGGTGCGCCGCCTTGCGGCGGATAGGATTGCGGGGGCGCATAGCCGCGCGGCGCCTGTGTCTCCTGGCCCCAAGGACCGCCCGAGGGGCCACCTGGCAACGGCTGCCCGGGCCGGGGCGGCGGAGGCGGTGCGGCCGATGGGCCGCCGCCGAAGATCGAGCCGAGGCTGTTGAGGAAGCCGCCGCTGGCCGGCTGCTGCTGGCCTTGTCCCTGGCCCTGCTGGAGCGCCTCGACCTGCGCCTGTAATTCCTCAAGCCGCTGGCTTGCGGCCTGCAAGGCTTGATCCTGAACGAGCACGGCCTGTGCCAGGAAGTAGGGCGCATAGGGTTGCGATCTGACGGCGTTTGCGATCAACGCCTCGGCCTCCGGATCGCGCGGTACATTGGCGGACCCCTTGATGCGGTCGAAAAGACCGTTCAGCAGCTGGCGTTCTTCGGGTGACATGACTTTCTCCCGTGGTTCGGCTTACCCCGCCGCGGAGATATGGGGCGCGATTGCGGCGCCTCCAAGGGCTCATCGGCGCCCGCTTTCGCTTCCGCCGGTGATAGATTAGAAGCGCGGCGGAGAGGTTTTGCGCAGAATGAATGACATTAAAAAAACGTCACGGACCCAGGCCCGATTGCCACGCGGTCTGGCCGACCGTGGCCCGGCCGAGATCGCCGCGACCGAGCGGATGCTGGCGGCGATCAAGGACAGCTATCGGCTCTATGGGTTCGAAGCGGTCGAGACACCCTTCATCGAATATACCGAGGCGCTCGGCAAATTCCTGCCCGATCTCGACCGGCCGAACGAGGGCGTCTTCTCGTTTCAGGACGATGACGAGCAATGGCTGTCGCTGCGCTATGACCTCACCGCGCCGCTCGCCCGCTATGTCGCGGAGAATTACGACAAGCTGCCGAAGCCCTATCGCTCCTATCGCGCCGGCACTGTGTTCCGCAACGAAAAGCCGGGGCCGGGACGCTTCCGCCAGTTCATGCAATTCGATGCCGACACCGTCGGCACAAGCTCCGTCGCGGCGGATGCCGAGCTTTGCATGATGGCGGCGGATACGCTGGAGCGGCTCGGCGTCAAGCGCGGCGATTACGTCATCAAGGTGAACAACCGCAAGGTGCTCGACGGCGCCCTGGAAGCGATCGATCTTGGCGGCGAGACGAATTTCGGCCGGCGGCTGACTGTATTACGCGCGATCGACAAGCTCGACCGTTTGGGCGTCGAAGGTGTGCGTTTGCTGCTTGGTGCCGGGCGCAAGGACGAGTCCGGAGACTTCACCAAAGGTGCGGGACTGGACCCGGCTGCGATCAATTTCATTCTCGCGCTGATCGATCCCGGCAAATCTTGGGAAGATCAAGTCACCACTGGTGACGTCAAATTCACCGAGAGCGAAATCGGCCAGCAGGGGCGCACCGAATTGGAGGCGATCGGCCGGCTGATTGCCGCCGCCGGCTATGACGACGGACGCGTGCGGATTGATCCGACGGTCGTGCGCGGCCTCGAATATTATACTGGCCCCGTCTTCGAGGCGGAGCTGACTTTCGAGATCGCGGAAGAGGATGGCCGCCCGGTGCGCTTCGGCTCGGTCGGCGGTGGTGGCCGCTATGACGGCCTCGTCGGCCGCTTCCGCGGCGACGACGTGCCGGCGACCGGCTTCTCCATCGGTGTCTCGCGTCTCTACGCGGCGCTGAAGGCGATCAATTCGCCAATCGTCGCGGGCGCGGCACAACGCGGGCCGGTCATCGTCCTCGTTCTCGACCAAAGCGAGATCGCACGCTATCAGGGTTTCGTCTCGACGTTGCGCAATGCCGGGATCGCCGCCGAACTTTATCTCGGCGCCTCCGGCATGAACGCGCAATTGAAATACGCCGACAAGCGCAATGCGGTCTGCGCCATCATTCAGGGATCGAACGAGCGCGAGAAGGGCGAGATCGCCATCCGCGATCTCGTTCTCGGCGCCGAGCTCGCGGCGACCTCGAAAGAGCGCGCGGATTATCTGGAACTGCGCACCAAAGCGCAATTCTTGGTGGCCGAGTCCGATCTGCTGCGGGCGGTCCGCGACGTGCTGGCGCGGCATTGCTGACGTCATCGCGAGAAGCAAAGCGGCGAAGCCATCCGGGATGTTCCTCTGGATTGCTTCGCTACGCTCGCAATGACGTATTAGCTCGTCCTCAATCTCACCACGTATAGGCGAGGCGGCCTGTCCCGGCGTAGGATTGCGCGCCTTTGCCGAATTCGCCGTCGAATTTGGCAGTCAGTGACCAGCCCCCAGTGAGATCGAGCGTGGCGCCGAGCGTGGTGAGCGCGAGATTGGCCGGGGGCTTGGCGCCTTCGACCACAAAGCTCGCCGCCGGCAGCGTCAGGAAGCTGGCGTCGAGGTTCGGGTTGCTCTGCCAGTCATGCGCCCAAGCGGTGCGGCCAAAGAGGTTCAGCGATCGTCCGGCATCGAGCGCCAGCGTGGTATTGGCCCAGGTGCCGAGCTCGCCGCGCACCTGCGTGCTGCTCTCGCTGTTGTAGGCGAGCGCATAGTTTGAAGACCCGCTGGTGGCGAATTCGCTAAAGGCCGGCGAGGTGAAGACCTGCGGCTGCACCGCGGCATAAGGCGTGAAAGTGACCGCTGTGAGCGGAACGTGATAGCCCGCCTCGATGCGTCCGCCGTAGCCCTGCGCAGTGAAACTGGAATCAAGCGTGCCGCCGTCACCAAGGCCGACGAGCCGGTTGGTCTTGATCCAATAATTGCCGAAGGCGAAAGCGCCAGCGAGATAAGCGTTGCCGAATTGCGTGATGCCATAGAGGCCGCTCTGGAAGACGGTGCTGTGGCCGCTGCCGAAGCCGCTGCCGAGCGACCAGCCGGTGCCGCCGCCTGCCAGAGCGAGGCCGATGAGGGCGCCGGGGGCGAGATGATAATCGGCGCCTGCGGCGAAGCCCGCCGCGGTGGTCGATGTATTGTGCGAGCCGGTATTCGCATCGCCGGCGGTAAAGGCGCCGCCGCCGAACGGTGCCGCCCAGGCATCCCAATGTGGCGTATAGACCAGCGCCGGGGGTGGCCCCTTGAGCGCCGGCAGAGCTTGCGCATAGGCGTCAGCCAGATAGGCCGGCATTTGCGCCTGGCTTTCGGCCGAATAGGCGAGCGCACCAGTGGACGATGCCGCGCCAAAACCGTCGCTTCCGCCCTCGCGGCCGCCGGCGAAAGGATCGAGCAGCAGCGAGAGGAAGGAATTTTCCATCCGGAAGGCGCCTTCCTGCGCGCCGGTCGCGGGCTCGCCCGTGAGTTGCGCGAGATTTGTCTGCAATTGCTGCGGCGTTAGGGCGAAGAGCGTGTTGAAGGCGGAAGGCAATTGCGTGTTGGGGTTTTCCGCAACGGCCGCATCGAGTGCATTGGCGATCCGCATCACATTGGCGGAGGCGCCCATCGGCAGGGCGAGATTGCCATAGGAGAAGGTCAGGAAGACATCGTCGGCATTGTAGCTGGTCAGAACCTCGTAGGAATAAAAGGTTCCACTCGCATCGAAAGTACCGCTGATGCCATCGGCGGCGGTCAGGATCGTATATTTCTCGCCGACATTAATTGTGTTGCCCGATGTGAGGACAAGCGACGCGTTGTTCAGGATCGCTTCGCCGCTCACCTCGGTCGCGGCGCCGATCGCGACGCGATAGATCGAATCCGCGGAAAAGGTAAGATCGCCGTTGATGGTGAGCGTGCCAGGATTTCCGCCCGAACCCGGCTGCAATGTGCCGCCATCATCGACGATCGTGGTCGACACCGTGCCAATGCCGGCGAGCGTGCCGCCGTCATCGACCATGGTCGTGCCGGCGTAGGTGTTCGCGCCGTTCAGCGTGATCGTTCCTTCGCCGATCTCCACCGACGAGAAATCGGAGATGACGTCGTCATAGGTGAAGCTGTTTCCGGCGCCGGGCGCAATGAGCAGCGTGCTGGTTCCGCTGCCGCCGTCCATATTGCCGTTGACCTTGGCGCTGCCGCCGAGGATCTGAACGGCGCTATTGCCGCTGCCAAGGTCGATCGCGTCGCCGGTGCCATCGGCTTCGATCGTCCCGTAATTGACGATCGTCGCATCGTTGCCGCCGGTATAGATCGCCGCTTCGGTGCCGCCGCCTTCGATGATGCCGCCCGCCAGATTGTCGATCTCGACGGTAAAGGCATTGGCCGCGCCCGTCACGGCAATCGCAGAGCCCGTTTCGCCGCGGATCAGGCCACTGTTGGTCACGGTCGTATCGGCATAAATACCCTCAGTCGGGATCGGATTGCCGCTGCTGTCCTTATCGATGCCGGCCAGCGTAATGCCGTGCGAGTCACCGCCGTTGATATTGTCGCCCTCAATCGTGCCGCTATTGATGATCGTGCCGCCGCCGACGGTCACACCCTCGCTGACGTCGTTATAGGCCTGCGTGGATTTGATCGTCCCGCTATTGATAAGGTAGACGAGGCCATCGACATCGACGCCGTCGCCATCGCCAGTGATGCCATTGCCGGTGATCGTGCCGTGATTGGTGATCGTGGCCAGCTCATTGCCGTTGAAGCCGTCGATATTGATGCCTGACCCGTCCTCGCCGGTGATCTGGCCGCCGATCTCATTGGTGATGGTCATCGCATACGCGCCGTTCGTGGTCGTGTCGGTATTGCCGCCAGTGATGCCATGACGGGCGCCATCGATGAGGCCGGCATTGTCGATGGTCACGCCGCTGTTGCTCTGCGCGTCGATACCATCGTTGCCGGTGGCGTTGCCGGGGACGTTCTCCGATTTGATCGTACCCGCATTGTACACATAGCCGTTGACGCCGGGACGCAAAGCGTCCGCGCCGAAGGCTTCGATCAGGCCGGTCGAATAATTATAAACCTCATTCGTGCCGCTTGTGACGGCGTTCAGGTCAATCGCCTGACCGCCGCCGAGGGATTCGATGGTTCCCGAATTATAGATCGTGACGCTGGCGTCCTTGTTTGACTGGAATGCGTCGTCACCGGCGGCGGAGATGACCGCGCCATCCGCATTGGTCAAGGTGAAACTGACGCCCTTTTGATTGACGCGGACCGCACGGCCGCCGCCGGGGTTTGTTTGCGAGATCGTCCCGTAATTAGTCAGCGACGTGTCGGTGCCGGTGACTGTGACCGTCGGCGTGCTCGTATCGGCGCTGTAGGTCAAAGTGACGCCCGCCGCGACCGTTCCCGTATCATTGGTCGACGACAGGGTCTCCGCGGCGGTCGTGTTTGTGGTGATGTCGAATGACGCGGCCCGGACCTGCCCGGAAGCGCCGAGACCCGGCAGCGCCCAGAAGCCCGCGGCGAGGGACAGTGAAGAGGTGGTCCGAACGAAAGTTGAAAACGACCTGCCGCTCAACCCGCGGCCCGCACAAACCAAACGCAACATTATGTCTATTCCGATGTGTTATCTTAACTCACACCGGCGCTATTTTTCGGTCGTGACACTTGGATGAATTTTCCGGCCGTCCTTTGACTGAACTGAGCATTAAGACTCAGTGTGGCTGATTCATCACAATGCTTGGTTCACGGCTTGACGATGCTCAATCATCGCCTCGGGCGCACCAGCGCCTTGAGGTCGGACGCCGGGTCGGCGATGAATTCGGGCGTCACCAGAATATGCTCGCCGAGCAGCCGCCGGGCCAGCATGTGATCGCCCGCCTTGTTGACCGATTCGACGCCGGTCAGAGCGCCATTCTTGAAGCCGAAGAGCGAATAGGCGCGGTCTTCGTAAGAGCCGCGCAGGACAATCTTGTCGCTCTCGTCGAGGAAGCCCGCGATCTGCAATTTGAGATCGCCCTGATCGCTCCAGAACCACGGCACATGGTCGTAATTCGCCGGCTTGCCGACGAGGAGCTTGGCCAAGGTGCGTGCCTGATCGGTCGCGTTCTGCACGGATTCGAGCCGCATCTCCGCGCCGCGATGCGTGTTGTAGTGATAGACCGTGTCGCCGATCGCGAAAACGTTCTCGTCCGAAGTCGCGAGCCGCTCGTTGACCTTGATGCCGTTCGGCGCATCGATGCCGGAAGCGCGGGCGAGTTCGTCGCTTGGCACGAGGCCGATGCCGATCAGCACCATGTCGGCCGGCAGGCTGGTGCCGTCGCTCAGCACGACGCTGGACACTTTGCCGTTCTCGCCCTTGATCGCGGTGACGGAACTGCGGAAATGCAGATTGACGCCAAAAGCCGTGTGGGCTTTGGCGAAGAAGGCGGAGGTCTGCGGCGTCACCGCGCGCGCCATCGGTCGGTCGGCCAATTCGAAGAGATCGACCTTGCGGCCCTGCGAGGCGGCCGTGGCGGCGAATTCGAGGCCGATGAAGCCCGCGCCGATGACGATGATGTTCTGCGCGGTTTCGAGCCAGCCGCGTAAGGCGCGCGCCTCTTCCATCGTGCGCAGCGAGAAGACGCCGTTGAGATGCGCCCCCTCGATCGGCAGGTGGCGCTGCACGCCCCCCGTCGCCAGCACGAGTTGCGAATAGTCGAGCACCTGACCCGATTTGAGATGCAGGCGCCGCGCGGCGCGGTCGATCTCGACGGCGCGCTCACCGAGGGCAAGTTCGATCCTGTTCTGCGGATAGAAATCCGGCCCGCGCAGCAGTACGCCGTCTTCCGGCGTGGCGCGCTTCAGATAGGCTTTGGAGAGCGGCGGGCGCTGATAGGGCAAATCCTTCTCATCGCCGAGCAGGATCAGCTTGCCGTCATATCCTTCCTCGCGTAGCGAGGCCGCAAGCTGCACGCCGCCGTGGCCGGCGCCGACGATGACAATCTGGTCTGAACTCATTCTTCTTTCTCTGCTAGAGCGTGTTCCGGAAAAGTTGCATGACTTTTCCGATTAGAACACGCTTCAACGTTTTGAAACGGCGCGATTTCTTTCCGACCGGATGAGTCCATCCGGTCGGAAAGCGCGCTAGCGGCGCATCAAAAGCGTTGCCCAGCCGTCGATGTCAAGCCGTGCGACCAGCCGCAGGTTTTGTGTGCGGTAGGCGCTGATAATGCCCGGTACATCGCGGCCGAGCAGCCCGGAAAGGATGATGTCTCCGCCCGGTTCCAGCGCCTTCGCCAGGGCCGGCGCAAGCTTGCGCAAGGGCGCGGCGAGAATGTTGGCGGTGATAAGATCGAACCGGCCCTTGAGGGCGGGATGGCCGATGCCGCGCGCCTCGACGACATGAACAAAAGCGCCGGTGCCGTTGCGTATGGCGTTGGTGCGCGCCGTCGCCACCGCGACGGCATCGATATCGCCCGCAACGACGACCCGGCGAAACGCCTTTGCTGCGGCAATGGCGAGGACGC
Organism: Methylovirgula ligni; assembly: GCF_004135935.1. Lineage (NCBI taxonomy): Bacteria > Pseudomonadati > Pseudomonadota > Alphaproteobacteria > Hyphomicrobiales > Beijerinckiaceae > Methylovirgula > Methylovirgula ligni. Next base: position 1,306,257 of record NZ_CP025086.1, read on the forward strand.
CTGTGCCGGTGCCGACATCGAGGATTTTCCTTGGACGCCGCCGCTTGGCGATGGCGTCAATAAAAGTGAGGCAGCCGCGCGTCGTGCCATGATGGCCGGTGCCGAAGGCCAGCGCGGCCTCGATTTCGATGCCGAGATCGTTGATGCCCACGGTGCCGCGATCATGCTCGCCGTGCAGCAGAAAACGCCCGGCGCGGACCGGCGCCAGGCCAGCGAGCGCGTTGGCGACCCAATCGGCCTTCTGCACGCGGCCGAATTCCACTTGCGCGGCGAGCGCCTCGCCCGCCACGAGGCTGACGAGTTCGCGCACCTGGGGCTCGTCCGGCGCCATGCCGAAATAAGCCTCGACGATCCACGGTCCCTCGATCTCGGGACGGTCGCCCGCCTCCTCGAAGGCGCTGGCCGCCGTCTCGGCCGGGTCGAAGCTTTCGACGATCACGTCCGCGACCTGCCGCGCCGTCGCCGCATCGGGGCAGCGCAGGCGCATCAGATAAGCCGCATTGTTGGGGGGCAGGCCTTCGAGCATGTCGGCGGGTAGCACGTGGCCGCCTATGCGGCAATGCGGGCTCGGCTCCGGTTAGCCCATGCTAGCTCTTGGGCTGCTGCGCTGCCGCGGCGGCGGATTGCAGGGCCCCGATCAAGGCGAGCGCCTCGGGCGAATCCCATTTCGCCGGCCCCGCCATCGTGCCGATGTCGCAGCCGTCTTTGGCGACGAGGATCGTGGTCGGCAGGCCGAGCACTTTGCCGTCCTGCTTCAGCGTCTCGAAAATATTGGCGCTGTTATCGGCGTAGAAATTGAGGTTCTTGACCCCGATTTCCTTCAAAAAGCCCTTCGGCCGGTCGAGCCGGGCGGTATCGATATTGACCGCGACGACGGAAAAATCCGCATTCCCGCGCGCGCCCTGCAGCCGGTCGAGCGAGGGCATTTCCATGCGGCAGGGCACGCACCAGGTCGCCCACAGGTTCAGCAGGATGTCGTGGCCGTGGAAGTTTGCGAGCGTCACCGGCTTGCCGTCTCCGTCGATGAAGGTCAGCGGCGGCAGGGGATGCGGATCGCTGTCGAGCGCCAGCGCCGCCACTTCGCCCTTGACGAGCGGCGCGAGCCGGGCGGCGATGGCGCGGGCGGCCGGACAGGCATCGCTTGCGGCGGGTTCGTTGCGATGCAAGCCCTTCATCACGTATACGAGGGCCAGCATAAGGCCGAAGGCGATGATCGATATGGCCGGGGCGGGCAGGCCACGCTTCGGTGGTTTCTGGTCTGACATGCCTGATCTTTGAAAGCGGAACCAATGAGCAACAAGATGTGGGGCGGCCGGTTTGCCGACAGCCCCGACGCGATCATGGAAGAAATCAATGCGTCGATTGATTTCGACCAGAAGCTTGCGGCGTATGACATAGCAGGCTCGCTCGCCCATGTCGCGATGCTGGGCGAGACCGGCATATTGTCGAAGGACGACGCCGCAAAGATCGCCGAGGCTCTAGGCCGCATCCGTGGCGAAATCGAGAAGGGCGATTTCACCTATTCGCGCAAGCTCGAAGACATCCATATGAACGTCGAGGCGCGGCTGGCCGATCTCATCGGCCCGGCCGCCGGGCGGCTGCACACGGCGCGCTCGCGCAACGATCAGGTCGCGGTCGACTTCCGGCTCTACGTCCGCGCCACGATCGAGGCGCTTGATGGACAGATCGCCGCGCTGCAACTGGCGCTTGCCGAAAAGGCTTTGACCTTCGCCGGCGCGGTGATGCCCGGCTTCACCCATCTGCAATCGGCGCAGCCCGTCACGCTCGGCCATCATCTGCTCGCCTATGTCGAAATGCTCGGCCGCGATCGTGGCCGCTTCCGCGACGCGCGCGCGCGGCTCAACGAAAGCCCGCTGGGCGCTGCGGCGCTCGCCGGTACGTCTTTTCCCATCGACCGCTTCGCCACGGCGAAGGCGCTCGGCTTCGACCGGCCGACCGCGAATTCGCTCGACAGCGTTTCGGACCGCGATTTCGTGATCGAGACTTTGTCGGCGGCGGCGCTCTGCGCGGTGCATCTGTCGCGTTTCGCCGAGGAGATCGTGCTCTGGGCGACGCCGCAATTCGGCTTCCTGCGACTTTCCGACAAGTTCTCGACCGGTTCTTCGATCATGCCGCAGAAGCGCAATCCCGACGCGGCCGAGCTCGTGCGCGGCAAATCCGGGCGCGTTATCGGCGCATTGACGGGGCTCCTCGTCGTGCTCAAGGGTCTGCCGCTCGCCTATTCCAAGGATATGCAAGAGGATAAGGAGGGCACGTTCGATGCGCTCCAGACTCTCTCGCTCTGCCTTGCCGCGACGAAGGGCATGGTCGGCGATTTCGTGCCGGACCTTGCGCGGATGAAGGCCGCCGCCGGCGCCGGTTATGCGACGGCGACGGATCTGGCGGATTATCTCGTCCGCGAACTCGGCCTGCCGTTCCGCGAGGCGCATCATGTCACCGGCCGTCTGGTGGGGCTGGCGGCGGAGCGCGGCATCGGCCTCGAAGCCTTGAGCCTTACGGAGATCAAGACCGTCGAGCCGCGGCTGACGGACCAGGTTTTCGCCGTGCTTGGCGTGGAAAATTCCGTCGCCAGCCGGACGAGCTATGGCGGCACGGCACCGGCCAATGTGGCAGAGCAGGCACAAGCCTGGCTCGATCGGCTGAAAACCCCGCAGGATTAAGCCAGATTCCGGCTCGCGGCTTTCGCTTTGGGGCCAGCATCGTCTATATAAGCCGCAGGCTTACCGGAGCTTCGGTGTGAATTCTCGTTTCTGCGCCAGACGTGGTCTTTTCTGCCTCGTCCTTCTCGCGCTGGCGCTTAGCGGCTGCGGGCGCCGCGGCGATTTGGACCCGCCCCCCGGCGTGCCCGCCAGCGAGGTGGTGCCGCAGCAGGTCAAGGTCCCCAATGCGATGGCTGGCGATCTGGTGGTGCCCAACGCGCCGTCGCGGCAGGAAACCAATGCGACGACGTCGACCGCCGGAACAGAGGGCAAGACCTTCGTCCTCGACCCGCTGGTGAAATGATCCGGGAATGAATCATTTCGAGCTGAAGGACGGCGTTCTGCATGCCGAGGGGGTCGATCTTGCCCGGCTGGCCGCCGCGGTGGGCACGCCCTTCTATTGCTATTCGACCGCGACGCTCACCCGCCATTACGAGGTTTTCAAGCGCTCCTTCGGCGATTTGCCGGTGCTGGTCTGCTACGCGGTGAAGGCCAATTCCAATCAGGCGGTGTTGAAGACGCTCGGCAATCTCGGCGCCGGCATGGATGTCGTGTCCGAGGGCGAGTTGCGCCGCGCCCGGGGCGCCGGGGTCGCGGCCGGGAAGATCACCTTTTCCGGCGTCGGCAAGACGGCGGACGAGATCAATTACGCCCTCGATGAAGATATTTTCTGCTTCAACGTCGAATCCGAGCCGGAGCTGGAGGCGCTCTCCGGCCTCGCGGCGGGGCGGGGCCGCACGGCGCGGGTGGCGCTGCGGGTCAATCCGGATGTCGATGCGCGCACCCACGCCAAGATTTCGACCGGCAAGGCGGAGAACAAGTTCGGCATTCCGCTCGGCCGCGCCCGCGAGGTCTATGCGAGGGCGGCGGCGCTGCCGGGCCTCAAGGTCACCGGCATCGACATCCACATCGGCTCGCAGATCACCGATCTCGAGCCCTTCGACAATGCTTTCGCGCTCGCCGCCGAGTTTCTCGGCGTGCTGGAAGCCGACGGGCATCGGATCGATCATATCGACCTCGGCGGCGGTCTCGGCATCCCCTACAAGCCGGACGACAAGGGCGATGCCTTCCATCCCGATCTCTACGCCAAGATCGTCCGCCGGCATTTCGGCGGCCTCGGCCGGCAATTGATTTTCGAGCCGGGGCGGCTCATCGCCGGCAACGCCGGGATTCTCGTCACCCGCGTTCTTTATGTGAAAAAGGCCGAGGCCAAAGAGTCTGGAAAGACTTTTGTCATCGTCGACGCCGGGATGAACGATCTCATCCGCCCGACGCTTTATGACGCTTATCACGAGATCGTCCCGGTGATGCCCGCGCCCGGCGCGCGGGAAATCGTCGCTGATGTCGTCGGCCCGGTCTGCGAGACGGGCGATTTCCTCGCCCTCGACCGGCGGATGCCGGAGCCAAGGCCCGGCGATCTGCTCGCGGTTCTTTCGGCGGGGGCCTATGGCGCCGTCCAGGCCGGGACCTATAATTCGCGGCTGCTGGTGCCGGAAGTTCTGGTCAAGGGCGACGCCTATGCCGTGGTGCGGCCGCGCGAGACCTATGAGCAATTGATCGGGCTCGACAAATTGCCGCCCTGGCTCCGATAATCGCCCTCTCGGGGACCAAATTGCGGCCTAAACAGGCAGGGCACCCCGACCCGGAGCGTTGATTGGCCGAGAAGCGACGAAACCGAAGTCTCAATCCCGCGCTGCGCCGGCTCGACACTCTTGTCGCGCGCGCCCGCGCGGTCCTGTTTTGGGAGGCTCTGTGGCGGGCCTTAGTGCCGCCGCTTGTCGTCGTCGGCCTGTTCGTCGCGGTATCTTTCGCCGGTCTCTGGCTCGAAATCGGGCCGCTCTGGCGCGAGATCGGCGTCGGCCTGTTCGGCGTGGCCCTTGTCGCCGCGCTTCTGCCGTTCCTCTGGCTGCGCCCTCCGGCGCGCAAAGCCGCGCTCGCCCGCATCGATCAAAGCTCGGAGTTCGCCCATCACCCCGCCTCCGGGCTCGATGATGAGCTTGCCAATGCCGGGAGCGATCCCGCCACGCAGGCGCTGTGGAACCTGCATCGCAAGCGGCTGCTGGCGCGAGTCGGCCGGCTGCGCGTGGGAGCGCCCGCACCGCATGTCGCCGCGCGGGACCATTATGCGGTGCGCGCTGCTGTGCTGGTGCTCGTCGTCGCCAGCGCCTTTCTGGCCGGGCCGGAAAAATACGCCCGCGTGGCGGCAGCCTTCGATTGGCGCGGCGCCATGCCTGCCGCGGCCGGCTATCGCATCGATGCCTGGCTCGATCCGCCCGCCTATACCGGCAAGCCGCCGGTGCTGCTGCATCTCGGCCGGCCGGATGCGCCTGAGGAGGTCGCGGCGCCGATCAATTCGACGCTGATCGTGCGCGCCGCCGGCGGCGACGTCGGCGTCGAGAGGCAAGGCGGTCTTGAATCGGCGCCGCGAACAAAGGCGCCGCAGGCGCCGGACGAGAGCGAACAGAGGCTGACGCTGCGCGGCGATGCCGAGCTGACCTTGAAACACGCCGGATCGACCGTCGGCGTCTTCAAGATCGCGGTTATTCCTGACCGGCCGCCCGAGATCGAATTGACCGATGCGCCGCGCTTCAACGCGCGCGGCTCGCTCACGCTCGCCTACAAGATCAACGACGATTACGGGGCGGCTTCGGCCGAAGCGGTCTTTAGCGATCCCAGCGTCGAGGGCGCGAGCGGGACGGTGCGCTCGCTGGTGGCGGCGCCGCATCTTTCGCTGGTTCTGCCGCAAGGCGGCGTCGGCGAGGCGGAGACAACGGGCGACCTGTCCAGCCATCCCTGGGCCGGGGCGCGGGTGACAATGACCCTCGTCGCGCATGACGAGGGCGGCAATGTCGGCCGCAGCGATCCCATCGAGATCACCTTGCCGCAACAGCCCTTCGTCAAGCCGATCGCCAAGGCGCTTGTCGAGCAAAGGCGCGATCTTGTGCTTTATCCCGAGTCGCGTGACCGGGTGCAGACGGCGCTCGATGCCTTGACGATCGCGCCGGACCTGTTCGGTACCACGGCGCCGGTCTTTCTCGGCCTCGTCGTGGCGTCCGACATGCTGGAGGACGCGCAGAGCGATACTGATCTTGTCGGCGTCGCGGATTTTCTCTGGCAGATGGCGCTGCAGATCGAGAACGGCAGCCTTTCCGATGCCGAGCGCGACCTGCGCTCGGCGGAGCAGCAATTGCACGACGCCTTGCAGCGCAACGCTCCGCCGGAGGAAATCCGCAAGCTGACGGAAGCCCTGCGTGCCGCGATGAATAAATTCCTGCGTGAATTCGCGGCGCGGCAGGCGCAGCGCGCGCAAAACGGTACGCGATCGCCCAATGCGCCACAGTCGGTCACGCCGCAGGATTTGCAGAGCATGCTTGACCGCATGATGCAGATGGCCAATGCGGGCGATCGGCAAGATGCGCAGAAAATGCTCGAGCAATTGCAGAACACGCTCGAAAATCTGCAGATGTCCCAGCAGCAGAACCAGGACCCGACAGCGCAAGCGATGACGCAGGCCATGCGCGATCTCGACCGGCTGACCCGCGAGCAGCAGAAGTTGCGCGATGAGACGCAGCGTCTCGCCCACGCGCAGGATTCCGACCAGCCGGATCAAAGCGGCGGCCCGCAAAAGCCGATGAGCGCGCAACAATTGCACGACTTGCAGCAGGCTCTCACCCAGCGGCTGCAAGATTTGCAGAAGCAGCTCAAGAAATTGGGGCAGGATCAGGCCGCGCTGAAGGATGCGCAGAAGGCGATGCAGCAGGCGGAGAAATCGCTCAGCCCCGGCCGTCAGCAGGGCGAGGATCAGCAGGGTGAAGCCCAGCAGAGCCAGGGCCAACAGGATCAGGGCCAGCAGGGCGAGGGTCAGCAGGGCGCGCAGGGCCAGGGCGATCAGGGCCAGCAGGAGGGTCAAGGCCAGAGTCCCGGCGATTCCGCCGTCGCGGCGCAGGGCCGCGCTCTCGAAGGTCTGCGCAAGGGCGCCGAACAACTCGCCCAGGCGATGCAGCAAGGACAGGGCCAAGGCCAGCAGCCCGGCGGTCAAGAGGGTCCGGGTCAGGCGGAAGGCGCCGGCGATACCGATCCGCTCGGCCGGCCGATGGCGGACGATCCGGTGCTTAATCCCAATTCGCGCTTGAACATGGAAGGTCTGCCGGCGGCCGAGCGCGCCCAGCGTGTGCTGGAGGAATTGCGGCGCCGGCTCGCCGACCCGTGGCGTTCGCAGGAGGAGCTCGATTATCTCGAGCGGCTGCTGAAGCCCTATTGAACCGGATCGAAATTTGTGACGATCTGTTGACTTCGCTCCGGGCCAGGCTCAAGAGGCGATCATGCATCAACTCACCAATGCGCTCGTCGGCGTGGCGGTTTTCGGCGTCTTCGCGGTTCTGATCGCCGGGCTCGTCAACATGCTGCGCGGCGGCAGCGCGAGCACGTCGCAGACGCTCATGCGCTGGCGCGTCGGTTTGCAGTTCATTGCGATCCTCATCATTATCGGCGTGCTGTTTTTCCGGAAGTAGACCGATGGTGACGCTCAGCAGGATTTATACGCGCGGCGGCGATGCCGGCATGACGTCGCTCGGCGATGGTACACGGCGGCGCAAGGACGATCTGCGCATCGAAGCCTATGGCACGGTCGACGAGGCCAACAGTTTCATCGGCCTTGCCCGCGCAGCGCTTTGCGATGCGCCGAACGAGTTGAAGCTCGCGGCCGTCCTTGCTGCAATCCAGAACGATCTCTTCGATCTCGGCTCCGATCTCTGTACGCCCGAGGTCGAGGGCGCCCCGGAGCGGTTGCGCGTGCGGCAGGATCAGGTCGACCGGCTGGAGCGCGAGATCGACGTGCTCAATGCCGATCTGCTGCCGCTCAAATCCTTCGTTCTGCCGGGCGGCTCACCGGCGGCGGCGGCGATGCATGTCGCGCGCGCGGTGACGCGCCGGGCGGAGCGCCTGATGGTCGGGCTCGCTGCCGAACCCGGCGAAAAAGTCGGCGCACCGGCACTCAAATACATCAATCGTTTATCGGATTTTCTCTTCGTCGCCGCGCGGCATCTCAATCGTTTCGGCGAGGGGGATATTCTTTGGACGCCGGGCGGGGCTCCCTAATTTTCAGACCGGGGCTTATTGCCAAGCCGCATGGACGAGAAGACACGCAATCACGACCGTTCGCTGATCCGCAGCATCGCTGAAGCAATGCCGCAGGCGGTCGTCGTCATCGATCGCAACGACCGCATCCTGGCCGCCAATTCCGCCGCGCATGCGATCTTGCCGGGCTTGCAAACGGATATTCCGCTGGCGCGCACGCTGCGCGCTCCGGATGTGCTCGATGCGCTCGACCGGGTGCGCGAGGACGGCCGCAGCCAGCGCGTCGTCTGGGCGGAGAAATTTCCGGTCGAGCGGCTGTTCGAGGTCAATATCGCCGCGCTCGCGGACGAGAATTTCGAGCGGGCGCTGATACTGTCGCTGCATGACCTGAGCGATGCCCGCCGGCTGGAGCGCATGCGCGTCGATTTCGTCGCCAATGCGAGCCACGAGCTGCGCACGCCGCTCGCCTCGCTGCTTGGCTTCGTCGAGACGTTGCAGGGACCGGCCAAGGACGATGCCGAGGCGCGCACGCGGTTCCTCGCCATCATGCGCGAACAGGCGCAGCGGATGGCGCGGCTGGTCGATGATCTGCTGTCGCTGTCGCGGATCGAGCAGCATCTGCATGTGCGGCCGGAGACGCCGGTCGATCTTATCGGCATCTTCCGCCATATTGCCGATACGCTCTCACCCGTCGCGGAGGAGCGCGATGTCACGCTCAGCATCATTGCGCCGAAGGCCATCGTCGTCCCCGGCGATCGCGATGAGCTTCTCCGCGTTGCCGAGAACCTGATCGAAAATTCGATCAAATACGGCGCGTCCGACCCGCGCACGTCCGACCGGCACGTGGATGTCGAACTCACGACGCATGGGCGTCAGGCGCAGATTCACGTGCGCGATCACGGGCCAGGCATAGCGCCGGAACATCTGCCGCGGCTGACCGAGCGCTTCTATCGCGTCGATGCCGGGCAGAGCCGCGCCAAGGGCGGCACCGGCCTCGGCCTCGCGATCGTGAAACATATCGTCGCACGCCACGGCGGGCGCTTAAACATTGAATCTAAACTGGGTGAAGGCGCGACGTTTACGGTGACGCTGCCGCTTTTCGAGGACTAAACGTCCTCCTCCACACCCGTCATGTAAACGTCATGTGATTGTCGTAAATGCTTTGCCCGCTCTCCCTAGGGTGCCGCTTGCGCGGGTCAGCCTGGAAGGTTCGACATGCAGCGCATTTTTCTCAGTTTTGAGAGGCATAATATGAGTTTCAAGTCCTTCGTAAGGACGGGTTTGGTCGCCGCTGCGGCGATCGCCGTCTTTGCTGGCGCCCAAGCCACCGACATCTCCGGCGCTGGTGCCACCTTCCCCTATCCGATCTATTCGAAATGGGCCGCCGCCTATAAGACCGAGACCGGCGACAGCCTGAACTATCAGTCAATCGGCTCCGGCGGTGGCATCAAGCAGATCGAAGCCCGCACCGTGACCTTCGGCGCGACCGACAAGCCGCTCGACAGCGCCGATCTCGAAAAGAATGGCCTCGTCCAGTGGCCGCAGGTCATCGGCGGCATCGTCCCGGTCATCAATCTCGACGGCATCGCCTCCGGCGCGATTGCTCTCGACGGCCCGACCCTCGCCAAGATCTTCCTCGGCGAGATCAAGACCTGGGATGATGCGGCGATTGCCAAGCTGAACCCCGGCGTCAAGCTGCCTTCGACCGCGATTGCCGTCGTCCACCGCGCCGATGGTTCGGGCACCACCTTTAACTTCACCGATTATCTGTCGAAGGTTTCGCCGGATTGGAAGGCGAAGGTCGGTTCCGCGACCGCGGTGCAATGGCCGGCCGGTATCGGCGCCAAGGGCAATGAGGGCGTTGCCAACAATGTCATCCAGACCAAGGGCGCCATCGGCTATGTCGAATATGCCTACGCGCTGCAGAACAAGCTGACCTACACCAAGCTCATCAACAGCGCCGGCAAGACTGTCGCGCCGGAGACGCCGAGCTTCCAGGCGGCCGCTGCGAATGCCGACTGGGCGCATGCCCCCGGCTTCCAACTGATCCTGACCAATCAGCCCGGCGACGCATCCTGGCCGATCACCGCCGCGACCTTCATTCTGCTGCCGAAGCAGCCGAAGGATGAGGCGGCGGCCAAGGCGGCGCTGAAGTTCTTCGCCTGGGCCTTTGACAAGGGCGGCCCGGCGGCCGAGGCGCTTGATTACATCCCGATTCCGGCTGCGGTCGTGACGCTCATCAAGAAGACCTGGGAGGACGAGGTCAAGGGCGCGGATGGCAAGGCTCTGGTGAACTAAACGAGCTTTCGATCCTCGACAAATCCGGATGCGGCGGCGGCGCCGCATCCTCAAAACAAGGATCGCCGTGCGCATAACCGGGTTACGGCAATCCTCTTGAGTGGCGGAGACGGCGTTTGGCGGACATAGCGGTAAAGGGCGGCCAGGTGGCCTACGAAGATGCCGCGCGGCGGGCGCGCGCGTTAAGCGGCTTCAAGTTCCGCGACACGACATTTCACTGGCTGACCTTTGGAGCGGCCGTCGCTGTCCTGTTGATCCTCGGCGGCGTCATTGCTTCGCTGATCTACGGCTCCCTGCCGGCGATCCGCGCCTTCGGCCTCGGCTTCCTCGTCAGCAATGTCTGGAACCCGGCGACCGACCATTATGGCGCCTTGGCCGCGGTCTATGGCACGGTGGTCACCTCCTTCATCGCCATGATCATCGCCGTGCCGATCGGCCTCGGCGTCGCGATCTTCCTCACCGAGCTTTGTCCGCACGCGCTGCGCCGGCCGATCGGCACGGCGATCGAGCTGCTCGCGGGCATTCCCTCGATCATCTATGGCATCTGGGGCCTGTTCGTCCTCGGCCCGTTCCTCCAGCAATATATCCAGCCGGCGCTGATCAAGGCCTTCGCTAACATCCCGGTTCTCAGCACGCTGTTCGCCGGGCCGCCCTATGGCATCGGCCTGCTGACGGCGGGCCTTATTCTCGCGATCATGGTTTTGCCCTTCGTCTCGGCGGTTGCGCGCGACGTCTTCGACACGGTGCCGCCGCTGCTCAAGGAGGCGGGCTACGGCATGGGGTACACCACCTGGGAAGTGATCCGGAACATCGTCATCCCCTATACACGCGTCGGCGTGCTGGGCGGGGTAATGCTTGGCCTGGGCCGCGCGCTCGGCGAGACCATGGCGGTCACCTTCGTCATCGGCAATGCTGACGTTATTCCCACTTCGTTGCTTGCGCCGGGAACGACGATTTCCGCCGCGATCGCCAATGAATTCACCGAGGCAGTCGGCGATCTCTATACCTCGTCGCTCATCGAACTCGGCCTGATCCTGTTCGTCATCACCTTTATCGTGCTGGCGATCTCGCGGTTCATGCTGATGCGGCTCGAGAGGCAGGGGGGGTAATCATGGCGCTTTACGATTCCCGCAAACGGGCCAACGCAGTCTGGCTCGGCCTCTGCTACGCCTCCGTGGTCTTTGGCCTGTTCTTCCTGGTGCTCATCCTCATCACGCTGCTGTGGAACGGCTTTTCCGGACTGTCGGTTGCCGTCTTCACGCAGAACACGCCGCCGCCCGACAGCGCCGGCGGCCTGCTGAACGCCATTGTCGGCAGCCTCATCATCACGATCCTCGGCGTGGCGATTGGCACGCCGCTCGGCATGCTCGCCGGCACTTACATGGCGGAATACGGACGCAACACGAAGCTCACCCAGGTGGTGCGTTTCATCAACGACATCTTGCTCAGCGCGCCGTCGATCGTCATCGGCCTGTTCATCTATCAGGTCATGGTGACGCGCATGGGCCATTTCTCCGGCATCGCCGGCGCCGCGGCGCTCGCCGTGATTGTCATTCCAATCGTCGTGCGCACCACCGAAAACATGCTGCTGCTCGTCCCCGGCGCCCTGCGCGAGGCGGCGAGCGCGCTCGGCTTGCCGCGTGCAACCGTGGTCGCGAAGATCGCCTACAAGGCGGCGCGCGCCGGATTGATCACCGGCGTTCTGCTGGCCATCGCGCGCGTCAGCGGCGAGACGGCGCCGCTGCTCTTCACCGCGCTCAACAACCAGTTCTATTCGACCGATCTCAACGCGCCGATGGCGAGCCTGCCGGCCATCATCTTCCAGTTCGCGATGAGCCCCTACAAGGCCTGGCAGGGGTTGGCCTGGACGGGCGCGCTGCTCATCACCCTTGCCGTGCTTGGCCTATCGATTCTGGCGCGGACCCTCAGCTCTCAAGGACCCAGCCGATGACCGCGGTAGCGACGACGACAGTGCCGGCCACAAACGAGCTTCCGACGAAGATCTCGGTCCGCAACCTGCAATTCTATTACGGCCAGAATCATGCGGTGAAGGACGTCAACATCCCGCTCTACACCAACAAGGTGACGGCGCTGATCGGGCCCTCCGGCTGCGGGAAATCGACGCTGCTGCGTGTGATGAACCGGATGTACGATCTCTATCCCGGCCAGCGCGCCGAGGGCGAGGTCATGCTCGACGGCGAGAATATTCTCAAGCCGGGGCAGGATCTCAATCTGCTGCGCGCGCGTGTCGGCATGGTGTTCCAGAAACCGACGCCGTTTCCGATGACGATCTATGAAAACATCGCCTTCGGCGTGCGGCTCTATGAAAAGCTTTCGCGGGCCGATCTCGACGCGCGGGTCGAGACGGCGTTGCGCGGCGCGGCACTGTGGGACGAGGTCAAGGACAAGCTCAATGCGAGCGGCCTGTCACTCTCGGGTGGCCAGCAGCAGCGGCTCTGCATTGCCCGCACCATCGCCATCCACCCCGAGGTCATCCTGTTCGACGAGCCGTGCTCGGCGCTCGATCCCATATCCACCGCGAAAGTGGAAGAACTGATCGATGAGCTGAAGGACAAGTATACGATCGCCATCGTCACGCATAACATGCAGCAGGCGGTGCGCGTCTCGGAATATACCGCGTTCATGTACCTCGGCGAACTGGTCGAGTTCGGAACCACCACGCAGATCTTTACGGCGCCCGAAAACCAGCGGACCCAGAACTACGTCACCGGCCGTTTCGGCTGAGGCCAGCGATTCCAGGACCAGATGCCATGACCGACCATACCGTCAAAGCTTACGACAACGAGCTTGAGGCTCTCGGCCGCAAAATTGCGGAGATGGGCGGCATTGCCGAGCAGATGCTCAGCAATGCAATGGACGCTCTCGCGACTCTCGATACCAGTCTGGCACGGACCACCGTCGCCATGGATCAGCGTCTCGATATTCTGCAACGCGATGTCGAGGAGCAGGCGATCCTGACCATCGCCAAGCGCCAGCCGCTTGCGGCGGATCTGCGCGAGATCATCGCTGCGATCCGCATCTCCGGCGATCTCGAGCGTGTCGGCGATCTCGCCAAGAACATCGCCAAGCGGGCGTTGAAGCTTTCCGGCGAAACACGGCTGCCGCGCGCCGTCGTCGGACTCAAATCGATGCACGAGGCGGCGGCGATGCTGCTGAAGGACGCGCTCGATGCCTATGCGCTGCGCGATGTCGAGCGCGCACGCATGGTCTGGACGCATGACGTGGAGCTCGACGCGCTGGAAGATTCGGTCTTCCGCGATCTTTTGACCTTCATGATGGAAGACCCGCGTAACATTTCGTTCTGTGCGCATCTTTTGTTCTGCTCGAAAAATATCGAGCGGATTGGCGATCATTCCACCAACATCGCAGAAACGGTCGTCTATCTCGTCACTGGCGAGACCTTGCCGATGGACCGGCCAAAAGGGCCGTCGCCGGCGGCCGATTATCTGCCCCTGCCCAAGTGAGCCATAGATGAACAATCAGATCATCTCTGTTCCCGACCCGCGCCCCGCCGCCGCCTCCGAGCCGCGCGGTGTGTCGCCACGGCCGAATTCCGCCGCCGTCGCACCGCCGCGCATCCTCGTCGTCGAGGACGAAGCCGCGCTGAGCCTGCTGCTCAGTTACAATCTTGAGGCGGAAGGCTTCATTGTCGAGCGCGTCGAGCGCGGCGACGAGGCGGAATTGCGGCTTGTCGAATCGCCGCCGGACCTCGTCATCCTTGACTGGATGCTGCCGGGTGTTTCGGGCCTTGAAATCTGTCGGCGTATGCGCGCGCGCGATGCGACGCGCAGCCTGCCCGTCATCATGCTGACGGCGCGCGGTGACGAAAGCGAGCGGGTGCGCGGGCTCTCGATCGGCGCCGACGATTATATCGTCAAGCCCTTCTCGGTGCCGGAATTGATGGCGCGGGTGCGGGCGCTGCTGCGGCGGGCGCGGCCGGATCGTGTCGCGGCGCTGCTCACGGCTGGTGATCTTGCGCTCGACCGCGAAAATTGGCGGGTCAGCCGCGGCGATCGCAATGTCCATCTCGGGCCGACCGAGTTCCGGCTGCTCGAATATCTCATGGGCAAGCCTGGCCGCGTCTTTTCGCGCGCGCAATTGCTCGACTCGATCTGGGGCTTCTCGGCGGAGATCGACGAGCGCACCGTTGATGTTCATGTCGGGCGCTTGCGCAAGGCGCTGTCGCAAGGCGGGGAACGGGACCCCATCCGCACGATCCGCGGCGCGGGCTATTCCTTCGACGAGACGTTCGGCAAGAACGACTGATCCCGTCTCATTGCGACCAAAGCGAAGCAATCCAGAACTATCGTCGTTTTCTGGATTGCTTTGTCGCTGACGCGCCTCGCAATGATGAGTTAGGCCGACTGGACGCGCCGGCGGCGGTCCTGCACGGGCTGATAGGCGATGCGGCTGTGATAGCTGCAATAGGGGCCGCTCTGGCTGGCGCCCTTCTTGGCGCCGCAGAACCGGAATTCGCCCGTGGCGGGGTCGCCCATCGGCCAGCGGCACATAGATTCCTTCAAATCCATGATCGTGACCATTTCGGACATCGGGATCACAACATCTTCCTGGGGTGCCGGCTGGATGGCCGTGTTTGGTTGGGGTCGCATGGCGAGGGCGGTATTGCCGCGCACAAGGGGCATGCTTGAGCGCTGATGCGCCGCCGGTCGCGCGACTTTCGGCCGAGCCCGGGCGATGGCCGGAACCGCCGTCTTGACGCGCCCGGACATTCCGAGCCGGTGAACCTTGCCGATCACCGCGTTGCGGCTAATGCCATTGGCAAGTTCACGAGCGATTTGGCTGGCGCTGAGCCCTTCCAGCCAGAGTTTGCGCAGAAGCTCCACCCGTTCATCGGTCCAGGACATTCAGTCCTCCTCGATTTGGATCGGAAAAATTAGCCTGTACGCGGCTAACGAGACCCGACAAACGCGGTACAGCAGGCAGAATCCGGAATCGCCGCAGCGCCGGAAAACCGGCGTCGTACAAAAGGTTACGCATTATGATGGCCCGCCGCACGAGATGTCGTAGTCGACGCCTGAGAGGCTACACTAGGCGTTGAATCCCGCGCAAGAGTCGCAATGACCTTCCCAAGGGCGTTTTCAACAATCCACATCGCCGGGACCGCACCCGCGTCATTGTGACTCGGGGGACTATGAATCGGCCCGATACCCTCGGGGGACTAGGCCGCCGGGCGGCAAAAATTTGACCGGCGGCGTCGAGCCCCTTAAAATGGTTTTTTCCTGTTGCCGCTCCTCCGGGGCGGCACTTTTCTTTGGTGGATCGCCCGATCGAGTGCGGTGCCGCGGAGCGACAGGACAGCCGCCGCCGTAAAATCGCTGGAGCTTTAGCCGTGACGTCGTCGCTTCTCCCTACCTATGCGCGTTTCAACCTTGCCTTCGAGCGGGGTGAAGGCGCCTGGCTCTACGCGACGAATGGCGACAAATATCTCGATTTCGGCGCCGGCATTGCCGTCGTCTCCGTCGGCCATTGCCATCCCCATCTCGTCAAGGCGCTGAAGGAGCAGGGCGAGAAGCTCTGGCACGTTTCCAACCTTTTCGAGATTCCGCAGGCTGAAAAGCTTGGGGCGCGCCTCGTCGCGGAGAGCTTCGCCGATCTGGTCTTCTTCACTAATTCCGGCACCGAGGCGATGGAAGGCGCGATCAAGACCGCGCGCCGCTACCAATTCGTCAGCGGCCATCCCGAGCGCTACAGGATCGTCACCTTCCAGGGCGCCTTCCACGGGCGGACGCTCGCGTCCGTTGCGGCGGGCGGCAATCCCAAATATCTCGAAGGCTTCGGGCCGCCGCTCGAGGGCTTCGATTCCGTTCCGTTTGGCGATCTTGCCGCCGTCAAGACGGCGATAACGCGTGAGACGGCGGCCATCCTGATCGAGCCGGTGCAGGGCGAGGGCGGCATCCGTGTCGCGACGCCGGACTTCCTCGAAGCCTTGCGGGCTCTTTGCGACGCGCATGGGCTGCTGCTGATCTTCGACGAAGTGCAGAGCGGCATGGGCCGCACCGGCAAGCTGTTCGCTTACCAGCATTCGCGCATCACGCCGGACATTATGGGCCTCGCCAAGGGCATCGGCGGCGGTTTCCCACTCGGGGCTTTCCTGACGACGCGTAAGGTCGGCGCCTGCATGACGCCGGGCACGCATGGCACGACCTATGGCGGCAATCCGCTGGCGACAGCGGTCGGCAATGCGCTGCTCGATGTCGTGCTTGGCGAAGGCTTCCTCGCTCATGTGGTGAAAATCGGCGCCTCCCTCGGCCAGGGCCTCGCCGAATTGCAGCGGCGCTATCCCGATGTGATCGAGGAAGTGCGCGGCACGGGTCTCATGTATGGCCTGCGGGTCGTCGGCGCCGTCGGCGCTTTCGTCAATACGGCGCTGGAGGAGAAGCTGATCACCGTGCCGGCGAGCGACAATGTCGTGCGTCTGCTGCCGCCGCTCACCGTGAACGAGGTGGAGATCGCTCTCGCGTTGACCCGTCTCAACGCCGTCGCGGAAAAGATTTCTGCGCAGGCCAAACGCGCGCAGCGCGGAGCCGCGTGATGAGCACGGCCTTGCGCCCTGCGTCGGCGCCGAAGCATTTTCTCGATCTTTCGGAGGTCTCGGCCGAGGAGTTGCGGCGGATTCTCTCGCTCGCCGGAGCGATCAAGAGCCGCCGCCGCAAGGGTCAGCTCGCGGCCGAGCGGCCCTTGACGGGCAAAGTCATGGCCATGATTTTCGACAAGCCCTCGACCCGCACGCGCGTCTCCTTCGACGTCGCGATGCGCGAACTCGGCGGCGAGACGATCATGCTCACCGGCAAGGAAATGCAGCTCGGCCGCGGCGAAACCATCGCCGATACGGCGCGGGTTCTGTCGCGCTTCGTCGATGCCATTGTCATCCGCGTGCTCGATCATAACGAGCTTGCCGAACTGGCGTTCAACGCCGAGATACCGGTCGTCAACGGCCTTACCAAGAAGTCGCATCCCTGCCAGGTGATGGCCGATGTCCTGACCTTCGAGGAGCATCGCGGCCCGATCAAGGACCGCACGGTCGCCTGGACGGGCGACGCCAACAACGTGCTCACGAGCTGGGTCCACGCGGCGCAGCGCTTCGATTTCACGATCAATGTCGCGAGCCCCGCGGAACTCGATGTGTCGCTGGAACTCAAGTCCTGGGCCAAGGCCAATAATGCGCGGCTCAATATCACGCGCGATCCTTTCGAGGCCGTGCGCGGCGCCGACGCGGTGATCTCGGATTGCTGGGTATCGATGGGCGACAAGGACGAGAACTTCCGCCACAATCTGCTCGCGCCCTATCAGGTCAATGCAAAGCTGATGAACGCGGCGGCCAAAGACGCGATCTTCATGCACTGTCTGCCGGCGCATCGTGGCGAGGAGGTCACTGATGAGGTGATCGACGGGCCGCAATCGGTCGTCTTCGACGAGGCCGAAAACCGGCTGCACGCGCAGAAGGGCATCCTCGCCTGGTGCTTCGACGCGGTGGCGGTAGCGGGATGAGCAAGTCGGAACCCTCGTTACGTGCGGTCTCCGATCAAGCCTACGACGATATTGCGTTGCCCTTCGCGATCGAGGCGCTCGACGTGCGCGGCCGCCTTGTGCGGCTCGGGCCGGCGATTGACGAGATCCTCACCCGTCATGCCTATCCGCCCGCCATCGCGCGGCTTGTCGGCGAGGCGGCGGCGCTCACCGCACTGCTCGGCGCGGCGCTGAAGTCGGAAGGCCGGCTGCAATTGCAAACGCGCAGCGACGGCATCGTCGACATGATCGTGGTTGATTTCGATGCGCCGGACCGGCTGCGCGCCTTCGCGCGGTTCGATGAGGCGAAACTCGTCGCGGCGATGCCGGGCGCCGAGCTTCTCGGCCGGGGCCATCTGGCGCTGACGATCGAGCAAGGCAGTGACGTCGCGCGCTATCAGGGCGTGGTCGCGCTCGAAGGGCAAGGGCTTGAAGAAGCCGCGCATCAATATTTCCGCCAATCGGAGCAGATTCCGACCTTCGTTCGCCTCGCTGTGGCCGAGAGCCTGACGGGCGCGGCGACGAACTGGCGCGCGGGCGGACTCCTGCTGCAATTTTTGCCGGCCTCGATCGAGCGTCAGCGCCGGGCCGATCTCGCGCCGGGGGATGTGCCGGAAGGCGCCATCGTGCCGGAAATTCTCGAAGACGACGCCTGGGCCGAGGCCAAGGCGCTGGCCGCGACGGTTGAAGATCACGAACTGGTCGATCCCAGCCTTTCGAGCGAGCGACTGCTGTATCGGCTGTTCCATGAACGCGGCGTCACGGTCTTTGCGCCGCAAAGCCTGCGCGCCGCGTGCCGCTGCTCGGACGAGCGCATCGCTACCATGCTGCGCAATTTTACGCAGCAGGAACGCGACGACATGGTCGGCGATAACGGCAAGATCGGCGTCACCTGCGAATTCTGCTCGACATATCGCGAATTCGACCCGGCCGATTTCAAGGAATCGGACGCCTGATCGGTTAAGGCAGGCTCAACCCGGCCTTCTCCGCGGTCGGGGCCTCGGCGGCGAATGTCTTGATCACCGCCGGGCGCGCCAGCATCCGTGCGCGATGCGCTTCGAGGCTCGGGAATTCGCCGGGCGCGAAATCAAACCGCGCCGCGAAGCGCCAGAACAGCCGGAAGAGGAAGATATCGACGACCGAATAATCGCCAAGCGCCCATTCGCGCGCCCCGAGCCTGTGCGCCGCGAGGGAAAAGGCGTCCCGCGCCTGCGCGGCGTCGGCGCGTGCGCCATGCACGGTCGAAGCAAGGAATGACATCCAGGAGAGCGCCTGTGCCTCGCCTTCGATATCCTCGGGTAGCAGTTTCGCCTGCGGATATGTCCGGCCGACATAGAAAAGAATCGCCAGAACCTCAGTCAGAAGCCGGCCGTCGATCAGCAGGCTCGGCACCTTGCCCTCGGCGTTGACGGCCAGAAACTCGGACTTGCGGGTTTCCTGCGTGGCGACGAGAACCGGCTGCGCCTCGAACGCGGCGCCGGCCTCATGCAACGCGATATGCACGGCCAGCGAACTCGATCCCGGCGAGAAATACAGAACGAGCAAGGCGATCTCCTTTGGATTGGCGTTCGACCTGAGTCATAAGCGGTCATGGCCAGAATATCGGCGCTTCTCATTGCAGGCCCGACGGCGAGCGGCAAGTCGCATCTCGCGCTGCGTCTCGCCGAGCGTCTCGGCGGTGTGCTCATCAACGCCGATTCGATGCAGGTCTATCGCGACCTGCGCATTCTGACCGCGCGGCCGAGCGCGGCGGACGCGGCGCGGGCGCCGCATCTTTTGTTCGGCCATGTCGACGGCGCGATCAACTATTCCGTCGGGCGTTATGTCGAAGAAGTGGCGGCCCCCCTGGCGCAAGCGCGCGCGGAGGGGCGACTGCCGATCTTCGTCGGGGGGACGGGGCTTTATTTCAAGGCGCTGACGCAGGGGATCTCGGACATGCCGCGCGTGCCGGAAGCGGTACGGGCGGAATGGCGTGCCCGCGCCGAAATGATGCCGGTCGCCGCGCTCCATGCCGAGCTGGCGGCGCGCGACCCTTTAATGGCGGCGCGGCTCAAGCCGAGCGATCCGCAGCGTATTCTGCGCGCGCTCGAGGTCCATGCGGCGACCGGGCAGAGCCTCGCCTTTTTCCAGGCCGAAAAAGGCAAGCCGTTGCTCGATATGGAAAGTTGCCGGGCGATTTTCCTGGCGCCGGAGCGCGCGGCGTTGCGCGCCGCGATCGATCGCCGCTTCGAGGCGATGCTGGAGAGCGGCGCGCTGGATGAAGTCGCGGCGCTGAAAGAGCGCGGGCTTGACGCCGCCCTGCCGGTGATGCGTGCGCTCGGCGTGCCGCAGCTTCTGCGTTATCTGGCGGACGAGAGTGATCTCGCCACCGCAACTGAATCTGCCAAGCGCGACACGCGCGCCTATGCCAAGCGGCAATTCACTTTCGCGCGGCATCAATTGCCGCAATTCCAATGGGTGAGCCCGGAGGAGGCCGAGACGGCGCTGGCCGTGTTGTTCTAGGAAAAATAAGCCGGCAGATCCCTGAGCATGGGATGAGCATGGTCCTTGTCGGAGAGGACGGCGCGACCTGGTGCCACGGGCCAGGGAATATCCAGTTCGGGATCGTCCCAGGCAAGGCCAAGGTCATGCCCGCGGGAATAATAAGACGTCACCTTGTAGAGCACTTCGCTATCGGGTTCGAGCGTACAGAAGCCATGCGCGAAGCCGGCCGGAACCCAGAGCTGCGTCCAATTTTCCGCGCTCAGGGTCGCCGAGACGAATTTGCCGTAGGTCGGGGACCCGCGCCGAATATCGACCGCGACGTCGAATACCGCGCCGCGCAAAACGCGCACGAGCTTGCCCTGCTCAGCCGGCGGCGATTGGAAATGCAGCCCGCGGATCGTCCCGGCCTGCGTCGATAGCGATTGATTGTCCTGAACAAAACGGACGTCGCCGAGCGCCTCGCGGAAAAGTCTTTCGTTATATGTTTCCGAAAAGAAGCCGCGCGAATCTTCGATTCTTTTCGGTCGCAACAGCAATGGACCGGAAATGGGGAAAGTCGTCGTTTCCATTCAAAACTCGCTTAACGCGATCAGTATACATGACCTGATACATGACTTGCGTTCTCGCAATGTGACGCGGCTCTGTCCACGTGCCCGATGGGGCGCGACGCAAGAGCGGGATCGGACGGCCCGATCCAGGTTCCATTGTCATCGAGGTGATATTTCAGGGCAATCCGGCCCGCCTCGGCGGTCGCGCTTATGCCCTGCGCGGAGAGGAATTTATAAAGTGGATTTTTATCCGTCAGGGTCGGCCGCCTGTGAACGGCGACGGCATCGCCAAGTACCCCGATTGAATTTCCGTAAAGGCGACGGACCTCGGCGCTTAGGAGCATATCGACCCCCCAACCGCTGATCGATTCGCCGAAGACCCAGCCGCAGTCCCGCAAAGCGCGGCGTGAAATCAGCGGCATCATGATCTCGACGCCGGAAGCATAGTGCAGGCCGGCGCCGACACTGGGCTGCTTGAGAAACGGATAATAGCAGCTTGACCCGGCGGAGAGGGACGCCTGAAGCAAATCAAGCTGGTATTCAGATCTGGCCTGAAAAAGCGCACCGATATCCCGCTGCGAAATCTCAACATCGTCATCGAGGAAGAGCGTCGCGTCGTAACGGTCGAAAAGCTCCGGGACGGAGTCCATAAGCGTTTTGATGGCCGTCGTCTTGGTGCCTCTCTGGGCAAACGCATATTGAACAGCATCGATATTGCCGATGCCGTCGTAGAAATTGATCAGGATATCGAAGGGAGCGTCCGGCGCGGCGAATTTCGGGACAAAGTCCTTTCCGGCCTGCACGAAGACCAGGAATTTTTTGATGGCCGAAGGCGCAATTTTGAGCGTTTGCAGATCGATCGAAGCGCGGAACTTGCGTTGGCTCGCTTCGAGTTCGGCCGCGTTCAGCGGCGGATTTGCATCGGCGTCGCAAAGATACTCGAAAGCGCAGCGCTTCTCGTAGTGTCTTCGGTCGCGGGCAATTGCGGCTTTGAAAAATCTCGTCTCGAAGCGTGGCGAAGGGGAGAATCCCCCTTCGAAGCCGACACGCCAGAAGTGCTTGAGGGGGCTTTCTTCAACCGACGGTTGCGTTATGCGCTCCTTGGCGTACCAGTCGGCGTCGAAATAGTCGGAGGTCGACTGCGTCCACAGCGCCGGATCGCGCAAATAGTCGGCGAACCGCCGCGTCTTCGCGCGCTTTTCAAAGAAAACCGGATCGAAGAATGGGTTCGGGCGCCAGCCACGCCGCTCGCCGCACAACAGATAATGCGGCAAAGACAAGAATGCGAAATATTCTGACTTGAGATAATGATTTTTGAAATAGTGCCTGTTGTAGGCGGAATGCATAAACAGCCCGCTGCACGCAAGCAGGCTATAGTCGCGCAGAAATCGGCTGATCTTCCGTGCAGCGGCAGAAAAATCCATGTGCCCCACGCGTAGGTTCATACGCCGAAATCACCACCCCCGAATTGCGACGGCCGCTTCGTCGATTTCTGCAAAACGTGCCGTCCCCACCGAGGTTCCCGCCCGTGCGCAAGTCCTAGCCTCTGTATCTATACTACAACATTGCCCGAGGAGGTCGAATCCTCGCCCTGTGTTCGACAAATCCTAAGCGTGATATTTTGCCATCCACAAGCATTTGCGTGATCATTACAAAAGAAGTCCAAGAGATTGGCCGGAACCGCCCGCGATTCCGATCCGTGTCAGATAACCAGACTGGGTTCTGATCATGAAGCGTTTTTTGGTGACGGGCGGCGCGGGGTTCATCGGTTCTGCCGTCGTGCGGCACCTCGTCGGGGATCTCGGCCATCAAGTTTGCGTGCTCGATAAATTGACCTACGCGGGCAATCTCGAAAATCTTGAGCCCATCGCCCGGAGCGCGCGTTTTCATTTTGCCCGGCTCGATATTTGCGACGTCGCCGCCGTACGCGCGCTCTTCGCCGAGTTCCAGCCCGAAGTCGTGATGCATCTCGCGGCCGAGAGCCACGTCGATCGCTCCATCGACGGGCCGGCGGCCTTTATCCAGACGAATGTCGTGGGCACGTTTCATCTTCTCGATGTGGCCCATGATTATTGGCAAAGCTTGCCGCCGGACGGCAGGGCGGGGTTCCGCTTTCATCATGTTTCGACCGACGAGGTTTTCGGTTCGCTCCATGACGAGGGGCTTTTCTCCGAGACGAGCCCCTATCAGCCGAACTCGCCCTATTCGGCATCAAAGGCCGCGTCCGATCATTTGGTGCGCGCATGGAACCACACTTATGGGCTTCCTGCGGTGGCGTCGAATTGTTCGAATAATTATGGCCCTTATCATTTCCCCGAGAAATTGATTCCGCTCATCATCCTCAACGGGCTTGAGGGCAAGCCGCTGCCGATCTATGGCCAGGGCGACAACATTCGCGACTGGCTTTACGTGGAAGATCACGCGCGCGCCCTGGTCTTGGTTGCGGAGCAAGGGCGCGTCGGCGAAACCTACAATATTGGCGGGTCGAGCGAGCGCACCAATCTGCAAGTGGTCGAGGCCGTCTGCGATCTGGTCGATGAGATGGCGCCGGATGCCGCGATCGGCCCGCGTCGGGAGCTGATCCGGTTCGTCGCCGACCGCCCAGGCCACGACAAGCGCTACGCCATCGATGCCGGCAAGATCAAACGCGAACTCGGCTTCACGCCGCGGGAAAGTTTTGAGACCGGCCTGCGCAAGACAGTGCGCTGGTATCTGGACAACGAAGCCTGGTGGCGGCGCCTCCGCACCAGCGTTTATCGCGGCGAGCGTTTGGGTCACGTCGCATGAGCGACTCCATCCTGATTTTCGGGGCCGGAGGCCAACTCGGGCAGGAGATTTTGGCGCAGGCTGCGGCGCAAGGCCGCGATGTTATCGGGCTCGCGCGTCCACAGGCCGATATATGCGACATTTCCGCGGTCGCGCGGCATATTGCCGAGACGCGCCCGCGGCTCATTGTGAACGCGGCCGCCTATACGGCGGTCGACAAGGCCGAGAGCGAGGCGGAGACAGCACGGCTTGTGAATGTCTTCGGCGCAGCCAACGTCGCGAGCGCCGCTGCCGCCGCCAATGTTCCGCTTGTCCATCTTTCGACCGATTATGTCTTCGATGGCAGCAAGCGCGGTCCTTATGTCGAAAGCGATCCGGTCGCGTCCCTCGGCGTTTATGGGCGGACCAAGGCTGAGGGCGAGGCGGCCGTGCGCGCCGCCGCGCCGCGCCATGTCATTTTGCGCACGGCTTGGGTCTACGGCCGTTTCGGCCATAATTTCCTGAAGACGATTTTGCGGCTCGCCGGGGAGCGGCCGGAATTGCGCGTCGTTGCCGACCAGACGGGGTGTCCGACGGCAACGCAGGATCTTGCCGCGGCGATTTTTGCGATCGACAGGGCTGTCCAGGACGGAAACGCCGTGGAGTGGGGCACTTATCATTTCGCAGGGCCCGATGCGACGAGCTGGCACGGCTTTGCCGAGGCCATTGTCGCGGCGCAGGCGCGGTGGACGGGAATGCGGCCCCCGGTGACGGCGATCTCCAACGAGGATTATCCGACCCCGGCACGCCGGCCGCCCAATTCGCAACTCGACAGCGGCCGGTTCGCCGCTGCTTTCGGCTATCGGGCCATCCCCTGGCGCCCGCGCGTCGCCGAGACGGTTCAGGCGTTGCTGCAACCCGTGGAGACGTGCGTTTGAAGGGGATTATTCTGGCGGGCGGCACCGGCACGCGCCTTTACCCGCTGACGATCGCGCTGTCGAAGCAATTGCTGCCTGTCTACGACAAGCCGATGATCTATTATCCGCTGTCGGTTTTGATCATGGCGGACATTCGAGACATCCTGATCATCACCACGTTGCAGGATCAGCACGCGTTTCGGAAATTGCTTGGCGACGGAAGCCAGTTCGGCATCAAGCTGAGCTATGCCGTCCAGGATGCGCCGCGCGGCCTCGCTGAAGCTTTCATTATCGGGCGCCGCTTCGTCGGGGACGACAATGTCGCGCTCGTGCTCGGCGACAACATATTTTACGGCCACGGCCTGACGGAGCTTCTCAAGCAGGCAGCCAAGCGAACCGAAGGCGCCACCATCTTCGGTTATGTCGTCGCGGATCCGCAGCGCTACGGCGTAGTGGAACTCGACGCGCAGAAGCGCCCCGTCTCGATCGTCGAAAAACCCACCGCACCGCAATCCGATCTCGCGGTCACTGGGCTCTATTTCTACGACAACGACGTCCTGGAGATTGCCGCGGCGGTCAAGCCTTCAGGGCGCGGAGAATTGGAAATCACCGATGTCAACCGCGCCTATCTGGAGCGCGGCAAGCTGAACGTCGAGATCATGGGCCGGGGCTTTGCCTGGCTCGATACGGGCACGCACGACAGCCTGATAGAGGCCGGAAATTTCGTCGAAATTCTTGAGCGCAGGCAGGGCTTGAAAATGTGCTGCCCGGAGGAGATCGCCTTTAATCAAGGGCTGATTACCCGTGCGCAATTGCTGGACATCGCCGCGCGTTACGGCAAATCGGGGTACGGGAAATATCTCGCCAGGGTTGCAAAGGAAAATTGAGCCGTTTTCTGCCCGCTTCGTTTCAGGCGGCAGCGGCCCTGCGCTTCCGCAGGCTGAGCCCAAAATGAGTGCATGCACACATATACACGGATTTGTGATCATCCTTCCGCAGAGGAAGTTATCCGCATGATCGATCTAGAACTTCGCCAGGCCGATCCCTGTTGATGAACCCTACGTCAACTGGACAGCATGAATCTGTATCGCTACTAAAAATATAGCTCGGAGGTCTTTCTAGACCTGCCATTTCTCATTTATTTTTGTCCAAATGGATGAACTTGTTTTTTGGCTTAAGGGTGAGGCCGAGCAAAATTTTGGCGACGCTCTGTCGCTATACTTGTCCGAGCGACTTTTCCTTCGCACTCTCAGGCGCGCGGTCCGGGTCCGGATCATAGGAAGCTGCCTGCACGACGACTTCGTCCCTGAAGATTATCCAAGGGGACGTCCCGCGCCCGATACACGTGAACCGCTCATCGTTTGGGGCGGCGGTATCCGGGAACGCGGCGGCCTCAGTCCCGAGAAGCAAAAAAGGGTCGAGATTCTCTCGGTCCGTGGGCCTTTATCGGTCAGCGAATTGGCGCTCGGGGCCGAGATTCCGATCGGCGATCCGGCTCTGTTTCTGCCGGCGCTCTATCAGCCGAGGCAACGCAGGAAATTCACCGGCAAGTCCGTCTGCGTTCCGCATTTTCATGATCGGCGCCCGGACGATTTCCTGCTTGCCCAGAGCGGGGCGGATCTGGTCTTGCGGCCGAATATCGGCTCACATGAGAGCGATATCGAGGCCTTTATCGACGCGATCGCGTCTGCGGACTTCGTACTCTCCGCCTCTTTGCACGGCGCCATCGTCGCCGCGGCCTATAAACGGCCCTTCGCGTTTTGGGACAGTGGCGCCGCGATCGATCTGCCCGCGAAATGGGAGGATTTTGCCGCTTCCGTCGGTATATCGGCGGCCTTCGCGTCCGATCTTGCGGCAGGGCTCACGCAGTATCAGCTCAATATCGCGCCGGTCATATCTTTGCCCGGCCTCTGGGATTGTTTCAGCAGGGCGCCCTATCTGTTGCGTCCCGACGCAATTCTCAAACTCTTGCAATACGAACTCGGCCCCGCGGTCGATTCCGCTTTGGCTGCCGACATCGCGGCGCGGATCGCGGTTTTCGAAGCGCAACTGCCGCGGTTCAAGGCCATTGCCGCCGAGTCAGCCGAAGCTGTCGCCGATCTTTCCGATGAAATGCGTGTCGATCAGAAGGATGAGGACGGGCAGCGAGAAATCCTCCTGGCGAAATTGAATGAACGTGAACGCCGCATTGTTGAACTGGAAGGTGGCGCGCTGCAGATCGAGCAGATCCGTGCCTTCGAGCGGCAACGGTTCGACGAAGGTCTGCGCGAGCGGGAGCGCCGCGTCTCCGAGTTGAAAGGAAGCTCGCTGCAGATCGAGCAGATTTACGCCTCGGCGTGTCAGCGTTTTGATGAGGGTCTGCGCGAACACAGGCGCGGTGTCGAAACGCTTATGGAAGAGCTCCGCCAACTCTTGGCGGAGCGCGATCGCGAGCGGCGGCAGTTCGAGGAGGCCTCGAGCCAGCGCGGTCGTTATGTCGCGGCACTTGAACAGGGTTTGGAGAGCGCCCGGAAACAAGCCGCGGAATTGCAACAAAGCCTCGATGCGCTGCTCGCCGCGCAAGCCAAACGCCGATCGGCTTGGCGCGAGACTGCAGGGAAATTGCGGCGTCCATGGCAGCGTTATCGTGTTCGCCGGCAGATCGAGGCGGTCCGGGACTCGGGAATTTTCGACCCTGCCTATTATCTCGCGCATAATCCCGACATATCCGGCGATCCTGTGGAGCATTATGTGCTCCGCGGTGCGCGGGAAGGGCGCGATCCGCATTTCTTTTTCAATACGGAATATTATCTCTCGCAATTGAGCGCGCCGGAGAAGATCGAAAACGCCCTGCTGCATTTCCTGAGCCAATCAAAATGGGAATGCGCGAATCCCCATCCGCTTTTCGATTGCGGCTATTATCGCCACAGATATTTGCAGGGCCGGCGCGAGATCAATCCGCTGGTCGATTTCATTCGTCATGGTCGTGCGGCCAATCGCATTCCGTTCGGCCTCTTCGACGCCGACTATTATCTGAGAACAAACCCGCAGGTTGCCGCGAGCGGCCTCGATCCGTTTCTGCACTATGTCACGCAGGGCAGCCGCGCGCGGCTTCGCGCGCACCCGCTCTTCGATGTTGACTATTATCTTGGCGCCAATCCGGATGTCGCCGCGGCCGGCGTCGATCCGTTCTTGCACTATATCCTTGAGGGCGGCCGCGAGCGGCGCAACCCGCACCCCCTGTTTGATACGGGTTATTACCTCGACACCAATGCCGATGTCGCCGCGAGCGGCATGAATCCGCTCATCCATTATGTCGCCTATGGCGCGCGGGAGCGGCGAAATCCCCATCCACTCTTCGACGCGAAATATTATCTTGACCAACTCCCGGACGCAGGGACGATCGAAAACCCGCTGCTGCATTTCCTCAGCGCCCCGAATGGCGAGGACGCCGACCCGCATCCGCTTTTCGACGACGCCTTTTATCGCCGGACCTATTCGCGGGGGCGGACGGACGGCATCAATTCCTTGCTCCATTATGTTACCCAGGGAGCGCGCGCGGGCCATGCGCCCAACGCCGTTTTCGACGCCAGGGGATATGCCTTCGAGCATCCGGACGTGGATGTCTATGGCGGCAACGCTTTGGTGCATTATGTTCGCTGCGGGCAGGCACGAAAGTTCGCCGTTCATCCGCTCTTCGAGGCCGACTGGTATCTGACGAAATATCCGGATGTCGTCGCGACGGGCCTCGACCCTTATGCGCATTATGTGCGGCGCGGATTGAGCGAGGGGCGTCTTGGCTCACGGGCGCTCGGCGATGATCCCGACATCCGGGCGCCATTTCCGCTGCCGTCTCATAAGGATACCGCGCGCGTCGCGATCGTCGTTCCGGCCTATAAGAGCTATTTCGATACCTATCGCTGTCTGACCTCGATCAGCCGGCTGAGCGGCAGCGATGTCGCGTACAGGCTTGTCGTCGTCGATGATTGCCCGGAGCGCCCGGTCGGCCCGTTGCTGACGGATCATCCCGGCGTCGAGATCGTCGCCAACGCCGAGAATCTCGGCTTCCTGCGCACCTGCAATCGTGCGGCCGAGATCACGGATGAGGAATTCATCCTCTTCCTCAACAACGATACGATCGTCACCCGGGGCTGGCTCAAGTCGCTCGTCGATCTTGCTGATCGGGTGCCGCGGAGCGGCATGATCGGCGGCAAGCTGCTCAACTACGACGGCTCCGTGCAGGAGGCCGGCGGCACGATCTTCCGCAACGGCTGGGGCTATCCCTACGGGCGCGGATTGGACGCCGGCCTGCCGGAATTGAATTTCGTCCGCGAGGTTGATTGCGTCATCGGCGCCTCCATGCTCGTCCGCCGCACGGCGTTCGAGGAGGTTGGCGGCTTTGATCCGCGTTACGCCCCGGCGTTTTACGAGGAGTTCGACCTCGCCTTCGCCTTGCAAGACAAGGGCTATCGCGTCCTCTATCAGCCGGCGAGCGAGGTCTACCATCTGGGAAGCGCCTCTTACGGCATCGAGGTTCGCGATCGGCAATCCGCGATCAATCATGGCCGCTTTGTCGAGAAATGGGCGCAGCGGCTACTGACGCAGGCCGAGGGAGAGTCCGACATATTCCGCGCCCGCGCGCACCCCGCCGAACATGGAACCATCCTCATCATCGACGACGTGGTGCCGGAATATGACAAGCACGCCGGCGCACTGACGACGACGCAATATATGCGCCTCCTCGCCGGGAGCGGCTTCAAGGTCATTTACTGGCCGCATGCGCTGGAAGCGACGCAGCCCTATACGCGGGAGTTGCAACAGGCCGGCGTCGAAGTCATCTATGGCGAGGTGAGTTTTTCGGCCTGGCTCGATCGCGCCGGGCGGTTCATCGATTTCGTCTGGGTCGCACGCCCGGACGTCGCGCCGCATTACATCAAACATATCCGCAAGAAGACGCACGCGCGGCTGCTGTATTATACGCATGATCTGCATTATCTGCGGGAGCAGCGGCGTTACGAGATCGAAGGCGATGCCTGGGCTCTGTCGGAGAGCAAAAGGCTGAAGCCGATCGAGATCAAGATCTTCAAATCGGTCGATTGCGTCACGACGCCGAGCGCTGAGGAGGCGGAGATTATCGCCGCACTCGCGCCGGGCGCGGAAGTGCGCGTGCTTCCGCCGTATTTTTACAAGAGTGCCGCCAAGCCGCCCGCGGAGGCGGCGCCGCTGCCGCTCCGTAAGGAGATCATTTTTGTCGGCGGCTATGGGCATGTGCCGAATGTCGATGCGGCGAAAGTATTGGTCGAGGAGGTCATGCCGCTCGTCTGGGCGCAGGTTCCCGAAGCACGCGTCATGTTGATCGGCAGCAGGCCGCCGCCGGAGGTTCAACAGCTCGCGCGGGATCGCGTGGAGGTCATCGGCTTCGTGCCGCAACTCGAGCCCTATTACGCTCGGGCCCGCATGTCGGTCAGCCCGCTGCGTTATGGCGCCGGTGTCAAGGGCAAGATCGTTTCCAGCCTCGAACAGGGCGTGCCCGTCGTCACGACGCCGATTGGCAGCGAGGGAATTGGTCTCAAACCTGGCGTCGAGGTCCTCGTCGGAACGACACCGGCGGAGATCGCGGCGCATGTCGTGCGCCTTTACAAGGACGATGCGCTGCTGCTCTCGCTGGCCGAAGCCGGGCGACGTGTCATCGATACCCGCTTCAACGAGGCGAAAGCGCGCGAGGCCTTTCTCGCCGCGCTGCATGTGAAGACGGCCGATGTATCCAGCCAGCCGGTCGAGAAGCTGAGCGACCGGGACAGCCAGAGGCCGTTATCGGACGACGAGGCGGGCCGCCTATTCGATTTGCAGGACAGAGACGGCGTGTTCGAGACCCTGATCGAGGCGTGCTATTCGCACGTTCTCAAGGCTGGGGACAGCGCCGTGGATGGCGGAGCGCATGTCGGCATGCATACGCTCCCTATGGCTCGCCTCGTTGGAGAAACAGGAGAAGTTTTTGCGTTCGAGCCGATCCGCCCGCTCGCAGATTGCATAGCTTCAGCCGCCGCCGAGATGCCGCAGGTCAAAGTGCGCGTCGAGGCTCTTGCCGACGTCGAGGGCGAAACATCGTTTCATTTGATGAGCGACGAGCCCTGGCTTTCAAGTATTGCGCGCCGGTTCGTCGGTGCTGACAAAGCCGTCGAAGTCATCGAAGTTCCGCGCTTTCGCCTGGATACATTGGCTGAAAAACCCATCCGCTTCATCAAGCTCGATCTCGAAAGCGGTGACTATCACGCCTTGCTCGGTGCGACGGAATTACTGCTCCGCCAGAAGCCGGTCATCGCATTGGAGTGCGGGCGAGCCGATGCCGCTGCCGTCGCGGGATACAGCGAAGATGAGTTTTTCGGTCTGTTCGAACAGCTCGAATATCATCTTTACGATTTGCTCGGCCGGCCCTTTACGCGGGACGATTTCGTAAGGCCGTATACGGATCGCCTGGTTCCCCATTACCTCATCGCCGTCCCCGGAGATGTCGAGCATCTTATGGACCGCCTGCGCGAGGACGCGAGAGCCGCATTGGAAAAATCACAGCCATGAGCACTCAGTACGGCAAAGACACATGCGTCTAGAAAAAATTCCGAGCATCCTTGCCGAGGACGGCGCAGTGCGGCCGATGCGCTCGCGCGCGCCTCTGCGTCTCGGCCTTGCGGGCGGCGGCACGGACTTGCCGAGCTATTGCGAGGCTTATGGCGGCGCGGTGCTGAACGTGACGATCGACCGTTACGCCTATGCGCATATGCGGCCGCTCGAAGCGGGGCGTGTCCGGTTCCGGGCCAGCGATGTCGGCGTCGAGGAAGAGCTTGCGGCAGAGGCCGATCTTCCGATGCAGGGCGCCTTGCCGCTGCATCGCGCGGTCTACAATCGGATCGTCCGGGACTTTCTCGGTGGCGTAGCGCCCTCGATCGAAGTTTCGACGACAGTGGACGCGCCGCCGGGATCGGGCCTCGGCTCGTCCTCCGCGCTTGTCGTCGCTTTGGTCGAGGCTTTCCGCGCGGCTTTCGCGCTGCCGCTCGGGCCTTATGACGTCGCCCATCTCGCCTATCGGATCGAGCGCGTTGATCTCGGCCTGGCCGGCGGCAAGCAGGACCAATACGCGGCGGCGTTCGGCGGCATGAACTTCATCGAGTTTCTGTCGCAGGACCGTGTCATCGTGAATCCGCTGCGCGTGTCGCGCTCGGCGCTCAACGAGCTGGAAGCGGCGCTGGTCGTCTGCTTCACCGGCCAGTCGCGCCGCTCCGATGAGATCATTGGCGCGCAGCTCAAGGGGATTGAGACGCACCATGCGGCGACGATCGAGGGGCTGCATCAATTGAAGGCCGATGCGGTGGAGATGAAGAGCGCGCTGCTGCGCGGCGATCTTCGCGGCCTGGCGGCGATTCTGAACCGGTCGTGGACCGCGAAACAGAGGACCGCCGACGGCATAACCACCGCGTTGATTCGCCAGCTCTATGACGTTGCCATGGAAAACGGCGCCTGGGCGGGCAAGGTCTCCGGCGCGGGCGGCGGCGGCTTCATGATGTTCGTCACCGATCCGGAAAATCGCTACCGGCTTGTCTCAGCCATGCGTGCCACGGGCGCCGACGCGCACCCGGTTCATTTCGTCGACGTCGGAGCCGAGACGTGGCGCGTCAATCCCTAGACTTCATCGCGGCGGAACTGGCGGAATCGCTGGAGGTGCTGACCGCCGCCGCGCAATCGGAAGCTTTCGCGCGCCAGATCGAGGCGATCGCATCGGCGATCATTTTGTCCTTGCATGAAGGCGGCAAGGTTCTGTTCGCCGGCAATGGCGGCAGCGCCGCGGACGCGCAGCATATCGCTGGGGAGTTCGTCTCGCGTCTCAATTACGATCGCGCGCCGCTCGCGGGGCTCGCCTTGACGACGGATACGTCGGTGCTCACCGCTATCGGCAACGATTATGGCTATGAGCAGGTCTTCGCCCGTCAGGTCGCCGGGCTCGGCCGGCCTGCGGATGTTTTCGTCGGCATATCGACCTCCGGGCATTCCAGGAATATTCTCGCGGCGCTCGCGGTCGCGCGGGAGAAGGGGCTGCGAACGATCGGCTTCACCGGCGCCGACGGCGGCCCGATGGCGGGCTATAGTGATTTGCTGCTCAACGCGCCCTCGCGCCGCACGCCGATGATCCAGCAATTGCATATCACGGCGGCGCATATCATCTGTGGTCTGGTTGAATCCGCTCTGTGCCCGAAAGGCTAGGAATGCGCGCGCCGGAGCAATGCGTCATTCTCGTCGGCGGCCTCGGCACGCGGCTCGGCGCGCTTACGGCGAATATGCCGAAGCCCTTGCTCGCGGTCGCGGGTCGGCCTTTCCTCGAATATCTCCTGCTCGAGGCGGCACGCTTCGGCTTCAAAAGGGTGCTGCTTCTCGCCGGCTATCGGGCCGATCAGGTCGCGTATTATCTCGCCGGGAGCGATATCGCGGAGCGGCTGCGGCTTCAGATCGATCTGCTTGTCGAGGAAAAGCCGGCGGGGACGGGCGGCGCGCTTTGGCAGGCGCGGGAGTTGCTCGATGAACATTTCTATCTGCTGAACGGCGATTCCTGGTTCAACTTCAATTGGCTTTCGCTCATGACGGTCGAGGGTTCGGACCGCGCTGTCGCCACGCTCGGCCTGCGGCCTTTGGCGGACGCCAGCCGTTACGGCGTCGTCGAGACCGACGATGGGGCGGTGCGTCGCTTCCGCGACCGGCCGGAGCAGGCGGGGCCGGGCGATGTCAACTCGGGCGTTTATCTCGTCTCGCGCGAGATCGTCGCGGCGCTGCGGCCGCAATGCAGCCTGGAGCGGGATGTGTTGCCCGCGCTGGCCGAGGCCGGGCAATTGCGTGCGTTTCGCGCGTCGGGAGGCTTTATCGATATCGGTGTTCCGGAAGATTTTTCCCGCGCGCAGACTCTGCTGCCGAACTGGCGAGAACGGCCGGCAGCCTTTCTCGATCGCGATGGCACGCTCAACGAGGATCGACACTATGTGCATCGCATCGCCGATTTTCATTGGCTGCCGGGGGCGGTCGAGGCCATCCGCCTGCTCAATGACGCAGGCTTCTATGTCTTCGTCGTGACCAATCAGGCGGGTGTCGCGCACGGTTTCTATCGCGAGGAGGACGTCGAATCGCTCCACGCCTGGATACAGGGCGAGTTGCGGAATCGCGGCGCGCATATCGACGATTTCCGTTATTGCGCCTTTCACCCGGAGGCGACGGTCGAAGCCTATCGCGGCGAGCACACCTGGCGAAAGCCCGGCCCCGGCATGTTGCGCGACCTGATTACCCATTGGCCGGTCGACCTCGCCGGCAGTTTCATGGCGGGCGACAAGGACATCGATGTTGCCGCCGGGCAGGCGGCCGGTATCGCGAGTCTCAGGATCGGACCGGAAGGGCTGTTGCCGCACGTTCGGGCGCTGATTTCGCGCAAGGCTTGAGCCGGCTAAACGCCGAGGGCGTCGGCCAGCGCCGCGAGGTCGGCCGCGGCGAAATCGACGGGGACGGATGGCGCGCCTTCGCCCTTGCCGGGGCCATGCTCGTTCGGCCGTGCGATATGGGCGGTGCGCAGGCCGTGGCTCGCCGCGGTCGCGAGGTCGCTGCTGTGGCAGGCGACCATCAGGCAGTCCCCCGGCGCGAGGCCTAAGGCTTCGACGGCGTCGAGATAAAGCCGCGGCTTCGGCTTATAATCGCGGGAGAGGTCGGCGCCGAGGATCGCGTCCCAGTGGAAGTCGTTGCGTCGGGCAAGATCGGCTTGCAGCGCGATATTGCCGTTCGAGAGCGGCGCGATCCGAAAGCGCCTGCGCAGCCGGGCGAGCGCCGCTGGCACCTCCGGCCAGGCGTCCAACCGATGCCAGGCAAGGTTTAATTCGCCCCTCGCAGCCTCATCGACGTCCGCGAGGCCGAAACGGGGCAGGATGCGATCGAGGTTGCGCCGGTGGACGATATCGAGCCGGACGTAGCCTTCGTGCCCGGCACGGATCACCTCCATGCCGGGCTGATATTCGGCACGCCAGGCGTCGGCGAACGCGCCCCAGTCGAGCCGCGCACCAAGCGGCGACAGCAGACGTTCGGCCTCTTGCGCCACGCCGGTGCGGAAATCGACCAGGGTGCCGAAGACGTCGAAAAACAGGGCCTTCAAAGTCGATAAGGGCAACGCATTCCCCCTTGGCTGATTTGCGGTTTGTCTTGGATTACAAAGGCAATAGGAACAAGCGATGATTCCGCGCCGTTGTTGACGCGGCGATCGACGTGTTTGTGCAATTCCGGGTCCGTGGCTTATCAATGTTCGACATCGTGGTGAGGAGCCGGTGATGAGAAATCTCGATTTCAGTTCATGGCATAGCTTGCTTGTGACACTGATCGGCCTGGCGCTTCTGACACTTATAGGCGTTGGTGTCCGCTTGCTCCTCATGCTGTCGATCCAGCAACGCCGCGAAAGACTGAACCGCCAGATCAATGAACGCCTGCGCGCGCTGATTGCCGCTTATAAGGTGCTTGGCGGATCGTTTACCGGCGATCTGGCCGTCGATCCGAGGCATTTGCGAGAGTCGCGTCAGCCGCCGGACGCGGGTAAAGCGGCTCCTGGAACCTTGGATGCAACGGTCGCCGATGGTTCGGATAGGCGGCGGCGCATTCGCGATTCGGTTGAGGCGGCCTTGTCGGATATCATCTTGCTCGGCACTGAAGAGCAGGTCCGCCTCGCCCTGCGCGCCGCGAACGATTTGGTGGCCGGTCATCCCGTCCATACGCATGAGCTTGTCGTCTCTCTTCGCAATTTCATTCGCAAGGCTCTCGATATCGATCCGATCCCAGCCGACCTCGCGATTCCGGCGCAAGGCCCTGCGCGTCCATCCGCTTCGGGTGGCCGCGGCAAGGGCGAGCGCGACGGCGACGATGGCAAGCAAGGCGGCGGAATGAAAGATGGCAACATGCTGGGCGGCGCCGGCGGTGGTTCCGGGGCCGGGGTTCAACCGGGATCCGTCTTCGGGACGGACGAGGCTGAGTCCTCGGAGCATCACGGCTGAAGGCAAAGCCGGTGGGGGGAAGACATCGAGCGCATCGCCCGGATGGAAAGCCCGCGCTACTTAAAAAATGCGGGTCTACCGCCCTGAATAGGCCGGTTGCCAATTCGCCTGCCTTCGTCTAAATGTCACCGGACGAATTGGAGAGTCAGACGTGCGGACGGACCTTATCGTAAGCTTGGCGTCAGAGACGGGACGGGGATAGACCCCCGGTTCTCGCATCTGGCGCTGCCCGAGGCCCCCTGGGGCCTTTTTTATTGCCCAAATTTCCTAAATCCCGCAGAAAGCCCGCGGAGGACGACATGACACGCATAATGACCGGCGCGGAAATGGTGGTCGAGGCCCTGAAGGACCAGGGCGTCGATACGCTGTTCGGCTATCCCGGCGGCGCCGTCCTGCCGATCTACGACGTGCTCTATCAGCAGACGGGCCTGCGCCACGTGCTGGTCCGCCATGAGCAGGGCGCGGCCCATGCGGCCGAGGGCTATGCCCGCTCCAGCGGCCGGGTCGGCGTCATGCTCGTCACCTCCGGCCCCGGCGCGACCAATTCTATCACCGGCCTCACCGATGCCCTGATGGATTCGATCCCGCTCATCTGTATCACCGGCCAGGTGCCGACGCATTTGATCGGCTCCGACGCCTTCCAGGAATGCGATACGGTGGGCATCACCCGCCATTGCACCAAGCACAATTATCTCGTCCGCTCGATCGAGGATCTGCCGCGCGTCCTGCACGAGGCCTTCTATGTCGCCCAGCACGGCCGGCCGGGCCCTGTCGTCATCGACATTCCGAAGGATGTGCAATTCGCCCGCGGCGAATATTTCGGTCCCAAGAACGTCGAGCATAAGACCTATCATCCCCGGCTCGAGGGTGACCCGGAGAAGATCGAAGAGGCGGTGAGCCTGATGGCGGCCGCCAAAAGGCCGATCTTCTATACCGGCGGCGGCGTCATCAATTCCGGGCCGGAGGCCTCGCGGCTGTTGCGCGACCTCGTCGCCGTGACCGGCTATCCCGTCACCTCGACCTTGATGGGTCTTGGTGCCTTCCCGGCGCATGACCCGAAGTGGCTCGGCATGCTCGGCATGCACGGCACCTTCGAGGCCAACAATGCGATGCACGATTGCGATCTCATCATCGCTGTCGGCTCCCGCTTCGACGATCGGATCACCGGCCGGCTCGACCAGTTCTCGCCGGGCTCGAAGAAAATTCACATCGATATCGATCCGTCCTCGATCAACAAGAACGTCAAGGTCGATCTCGGCATCATCGGCGATTGCGCCCACGTCATCGCGGCTCTGCTTGCGCGCTGGAAGGCGCGCGGCGAGAAGGTGGATGCCGAAGCGCTGAGCGGCTGGTGGGCGCAAATCGACACATGGCGGGCGCGCAAGTCGCTCGCCTATCGGAACTCCGACAAAATCATCAAGCCGCAATATGCGATCGAGCGGCTCTATGCGGCGACCAAAGGACGCGACACTTACATCACGACCGAGGTCGGCCAGCATCAGATGTGGGCCGCACAGCACTTTCATTTTGACGAGCCGAACCGCTGGATGACCAGCGGCGGCCTCGGGACGATGGGCTATGGCCTGCCGGCCGCGATCGGCGCGCAGATGGCCCATCCCCATGCGCTCGTCGTCGATATCGCCGGCGAAGGCTCGATCCTGATGAACATCCAGGAGCTTTCGACAGCGGCGCAATATCGCCTGCCGGTGAAGGTCTTCATCCTCAACAACGAATATCTCGGCATGGTGCGACAATGGCAGGAGCTGCTGCATGGCGGCCGCTATTCGGAGAGCTATTCCGAGGCGCTCCCCGATTTCGTCAAGCTGGTCGAATCCTTCGGCGGCCACGGCATCCGCTGCTCCGACCCGGCCGATCTCGATGCGGCCATCGCCGAGATGATCGAGACGCCGAACATGGTCGTTTTCGATTGCCTCATCGACAAGACCGAGAATTGCCTGCCGATGATCCCATCGGGCAAGGCGCATAATGAGATGATCCTGCCGGATACCGACGAAGCGATCGGAGATGTGATCGATTCGGCCGGCAAAGTCCTCGTCTGAGATCGGGAATGGCTGACATGAACGCCCCCATCGCGCCGCTCTCGCCCTATTCCTCGGCGCTCGGCAAGGAAAATATCGAGACGCATACGCTCTCCGTTGTCGTCGACAACGAGCCGGGCGTGCTGGCGCGGGTCGTGGGCCTGTTTTCCGGGCGCGGCTACAATATCGAGAGCCTGACGGTCGCCGAGATCGCGCATGCCGAGCACTTATCGCGCATCACGGTCGTCACCTCCGGGCCGGCGGCGGCGATCGAGCAGATCGGCCATCAATTGGAGCGGCTCGTGCCGGTCCATGTCGTCAAGGACTTGACGCTGCGCGGCAATGCGATCGAGCGGGAATTGGCGATGATCAAGGTCGTCGGCACCGGCACGCCGCGGCAGGAGGCGCTGCGGCTCGGCGAGATTTTCCACGCCCGCGTCATCGACACGACAACCGAATCCTTTGTTTTTGAGCTTACCGGCGCGGCCTCGAAGATCGACGAATTCGTCGAATTGATGCGGCCACTCGGCCTTGTCGAAGTCGCCCGCACCGGTATTGCCGCCATGACGCGCGGCAAGGCCCCGACCTGAGGCGCGCTATCTATGTCTGTCGTGCCTATCACGATATTTATGCCTCTTATCGATGAAGGCGTGGATGTATGGCGTCCCGTTCAAGCGCAACCATTGGAGAATGCCTGCTATTTCGTGCTTGGTCCTATGCCGGATGACGAAAAGTGGGAGTTTCCGCCTGGCGCGGTTGTTCGTTGCGAGATGCGATCCCTCAGTGGCGATGGGGGACGCTCCGAATTGCGCAAAGTCGCGCACGAGCAAGTCACTTTGAAATTAAACTGAGACCGATGGTCTTCTAAAAAGGAAACCGAATAACATGCGCGTATATTACGATCGTGATGCCGACCTCAATCTCATCAAGGGCAAGAAGGTCGCCGTCATCGGCTATGGCAGCCAGGGCCATGCTCATGCCCTCAACCTGCGCGATTCCGGCGTCAAGGATGTCATCGTCGCGCTGCGCGAGGGCTCAAGCACCGCGAAGAAGGCCGCCGGCGAGGGACTCAAGGTTCTGTCCGTTGCCGAGGCCGCGAAGATCGCCGATGTCGTCATGGTGCTGACGCCGGACGAATTGCAGAGCGATATCTATCGCGAACAGCTCGCCGCCAATCTGAAGCAAGGCGCCGCGCTGCTGTTCGCGCATGGGCTTTCGATCCATTTCAATCTCATCGAGCCGCGCAAGGATCTCGACGTGCTGATGGTGGCGCCAAAGGGCCCCGGCCACACGGTGCGCTCGGAATACAAGCGCGGCGGCGGCGTTCCCTGTCTTATTGCTGTGGCGCAGGACGCGACGGGCAATGCCCATGATC
Source organism: Methylovirgula ligni (assembly GCF_004135935.1). Classification (NCBI taxonomy): domain Bacteria; kingdom Pseudomonadati; phylum Pseudomonadota; class Alphaproteobacteria; order Hyphomicrobiales; family Beijerinckiaceae; genus Methylovirgula; species Methylovirgula ligni. The sequence continues at coordinate 1,345,043 of NZ_CP025086.1, forward strand.
TCGCGCTTTCCTATGCGTCGGCCATCGGTGGCGGCCGCGCCGGCATCATTGAAACGACCTTCCGCGAGGAATGCGAGACGGACCTTTTCGGCGAGCAGGCGGTGCTTTGCGGCGGCCTCGTCGAACTGATCCGCAACGGCTTCGAGACGCTGGTCGAGGCGGGCTATGCGCCGGAAATGGCTTATTTCGAGTGCCTGCACGAGGTGAAGCTGATTGTCGACCTCATCTATGAGGGCGGCATCGCCAACATGAATTATTCGATCTCGAACACCGCCGAATATGGCGAATATGTCAGCGGTCCGCGCGTCGTAACGCCGGCGACCAAGGCCGAGATGAAGAAAATCCTCGACGACATCCAGACCGGCAAATTCACGCGCGAATGGATGCTGGAAAACAAGGTCAACCAGACTTCGTTCAAGGCGAGCCGTGCCAAGGCGCAGGCGCATCCGATCGAGCAGGTCGGCGCCAAGCTGCGCGCCATGATGCCCTGGATCGGCGCCAACAAGCTGGTCGACAAGGAAAAGAATTAAACCAGATCGTGCCCGGCGTCTCATACGGCGCCGGGCTTTTTTCCGCCGGCCCGGCTTGATCCATTCGAAATTTTCCATACATCGGTCCATATAGGTGCATATGCGCATTTTTAGAGGAGAGAGCCGATGAATATCGAAGGGTCAGTCGCGCTGGTCACGGGTGCCAACCGCGGTCTTGGAAAGGTTTTGGTCGAGCAATTGCGCGCCAAGGGGGCGCGGAAAGTCTACGCCGGGGCGCGCGATCCTGCGAAAATCACCTATCCAGGGGTCACGCCGGTCAAGCTCGATGTGACGAGCGCGGCCGATGTCGCGGCCGCCGCAGCGGCACTCGGCGATGTGAATCTTGTCATCAACAACGCCGGAGTCGCACCCTTTGGGACGCTGGCCGACGATGCCTCGCTCGAAGCCGCCCGCGCGGTCATGGAGACCAATTATTTCGGGCCGTTGCGGATCGCCAACGCCTTCGCGCCGATCCTCGCGAAGAATGGCGGCGGGGCGCTGGTCAACATGCTCTCGGTCTTGAGCTGGATCACCTTTCCGTCGCTTGGCGCCTATTGCGCCTCGAAATCGGCCGCCTGGGCGCTGACCAATGCCCTGCGGCACGAGTTAAAGGGACAAAAGACCCTCGTGATCGGCGCCCACGCCGGGCTGATCAACACGGACATGGCAGCCGGGGTGGATGCGCCGAAAGTCTCGCCGGAACAGGTTGCCGCCGCGATCCTCGAGGCGGTGGCGAGCGGGCGCGAGGAGGTTCTGGCCGATGAAACCTCCCGCCGGGTCAAATCCGCGCTTTCGAGCGAGCCGGGCCCCTATCTTTGAGGGGTAGGCGTCACGCACACGCCATCAAAAGTTCTATTGTCTGGGCGCCAGCGGGGTTCTAGGGACTGCTGGCGCGGCCCTCTGCGCGCCCAGGCGAAAGAACTTGCGCGAAATCCTCACCATTCTCGCCATCATTCTGATCATCGTTTTAACTGCCGCTCTGGCGGTGCCTTATTTCATTGATTGGAATGCCGAGCGTCATCTGGTCGAGGCGCAGCTTTCGAACCTCACCGGCGCCGAGGTCAAAATTCGCGGCGGCATCGATCTCAAGATCCTGCCGACCCCCTATCTTCAGCTCGAGGATGTCGAACTGGCCGTGCCGGCGCGGGGGACCGACGTCAAGGCGGCCGAACTGCATCTCGAGATCGCCTTCACCGCGCTGATGCGGGGCGAGGTCGATTTCGTCGAGGCGCGGTTTGTCGATCCGCAAGTGCGCCTGCGCCTGGAGAGCGAGGCTTTGCCCTTGTGGCGGCCGACGCATGGCTTCACCGGCCAGATGCGCTTCGAGCGCATTTCGGTGACGGGCGGCAGTCTTACCATCGATGATCCCGCGGTGAACCGGGCCTATCGTTTCGATAACATCGCCCTCTCGGCCGAGGCCGATGCGCTGACCGGCCCGTTCCGCGGCGACGGACATTTCGACATGGCTGGCGCGACGAATGTCTTCCGCTTCTCGACCGGCACGCGGCAGGGCGCGAGCCTGCCGGTGAAAGCGACCCTCGATGAAAACCCGCGCCATCCGGGCGCCGATTTCGACGGCAGTCTCGTCTTCGATCAACATGCTGCCGAATTCGCGCTCCCGAGCGCCAACGGCACTTTGCATCTGACCGGCACCGGTCCGTTCGATCTGCCGTGGCAGGCAAGCGGCACGCTGAGCGCCGCGTTACGGCAGGCCGCGCTTTCGGGTCTCGGAATTCAGATCGGCAACGATCTCGCCGCGAACCTCGACGGTAGCGCCACCTTCGATCTCGGCGCGTCCGCCGCTGCGCACCTGAAACTGCATGCGCAACAGCTCGACCTCGATAGGCTGCTCACGGCCAAGGATGCGCCCGCGCCGTCGCAGCGGCTTTTCTCCGCCTTCGCCGATCTCGCGGCGGCGCCGCAACTTTTGCTTCTCGGTCTGCCGCTCGGGCTCGATTTCTCCACCGGCACATTGATCCTGGGAGGCGAGGCGATCGGCGATGTTACGGGCGCAATCGCTGCGTCGGGCCCATCGCGCGATGCGGTCAAATTCTCGGCCGGCGATCTTGTCGGCGCGCATATCGCCGTCGATGGACAGGTCGAGACCGGCGCCGCGCCCGCCTTCAAGGGCCATGTTTCCGGCGGAACTGATGATTTTCCGCGCCTCAACGCCTGGCTTGCGGCGAATCTGCCGAAGCTTGCATTGCCCGATTGGCCGCTCCAATCCCTCGGCGTCGATGGGGCGGCGAATGTTTCGCAGGTCGGCGCTGTCGGCAGCGATCTCACCTTGCACGTCAACGGCTCGGTGCTGACCGGCACGCTCGCCTATACCAAGAAAATTGACGCCACGCCGGCACGCCTCTTCGCTGATCTCTCGGCGCAAAGGCTGGAACTGCCGAGCCTGCCAGACCTATCGGCCGTGGCGCAGCAGATGCGCGACATGGATCTTGGCCTGCGTTTCGACGCGCAGTCGGTCAAGCTCGCGGGCTCTCGCGCGGGCGCGATCGAGACCGGGCAGATTCAATTCGATCTCGCAAAGACCGGGGGCGCGACCTTGCTGAAAAGCCTGCATGTCAGCGGTTTCGATGGCGCGAACGTCACGGCGAACGGGCGCTGGAACCCGCAAGGCGGCGATCTGGCGCTTCAGCTCGACGCCAGCCGCGTCGATGAAATCGCGGCGCTCGCCGCGCGCCTCGCGCCAAGCCCGGAGACCAATTTCATCGCTGCGCATAGCGCGGAATTCTCGCCCGCTCATCTTGACCTCGCCGTTGAAGGCGGCGTCGATAAAGACGCGGTGAGCTTGACGGGTCTGAGCCTCTCCGGCACGGCGGGGGAGACGCGGTTTCTCGCCAGCGGCAAACCGGAGCAGGGCAAGAACATCGTTCTTTCGCTGCACGCCGAGGCGCCGGACGGGCGCGCCTTGCTGCGCCAGTTCGGCTTTGCGACCGCGCCGGGCAAGCGGCTGGGTGAAGCAGTCATCAGCGCCAATGCGCAGGGACCGCCCGACCATCTCGACACCCGCTTCTCCGCTTCAGTCGCCGGCGCAAACCTCGATTTCACCGGTGATGTTGCCGAGGCGGTCAAGGCGCCGCGCGCGGCCGGCACGCTGAAGATCGCGAGTGCCGATCTTTCCGCGTTGCTGCGCGCCCTGGGGCTTGCCGATCCGGCTCTTGCGATCATTCTGCCGCTCGATGTAAGCGCCGCCGTGCAGGCCGATGGCGATGGTCTGGCGTTGCGGGCGATCAGCGGTTCCTGCGCCGGAAACAAGATTGCGGGCTCGCTCAGCTATGGCGGCGATCGCGGCGTCACCGGCACATTGCAGACGGATGCGTTGTCGCTCGGCAGCGTGCTGCAGTTGGCGCTTGGGCCGCCGCGTCCCGTCAAGGCCGGACAAGTCTGGTCCTCCGCGCCTTTCGCCACACCGATCAAACTGCCGCCGGCGCTCGTCGCCGTGCATATCGGCGCTCTTGGCCTTGCGGGCGTGGGCATCGCGCGCGACGCGGATTTCGATCTCGCGCTTGCGGAGGGCCAGCTCGGTCTCAATCATTTCTCCGCCAAACTCGGCGGTGGCCGTCTTCTCGGCGATCTCACGCTGCGGCGAAGCGGTGCCATTGCCGCGGCCGAGGGGCATGTGAGCCTTGATCATTATGCGCTCGATCTGCCGACAGCGAAGGGCCTCGTCTCGGGCAAATTCGATCTTGCGGGAACGGGCCAGAGCGCCGACACGCTCATTGCCGGCCTTGCCGGCGCCGGTTCGTTCACCGCCACCGAGCTTCTGCTTCTGCGCAGCGATCCGGGCGCGCTCGCCCGCGTCTTCAGCGATGTCGAGGAGGACCGGCTCAGCCTCGACGAGACGGAGATCGATCGCGCTCTCTCGGATGCGCTCGACCAGCACGCACTTGAGGTTGCGACCGCGAATTTTGATGCCGGCCTTGCGGCGGGCGTGTTGCGGCTCACCGGCAAAGGCGCGACGCCGGCGGCCGGCACCAACGGCGTGACGCAGGATACGCAGGCCTCGCTCGATCTGAAGACATTGCGGCTCGATCAAAGCAGCGTTCTGACGCTCATCGCGTTGCCGCTGAACTGGAACGGTGCGCCGCCGCAAGTGGGTGTCGAATGGACGGGCCCGGTTAGGGCGCCGGTGCGCAATCTCGATGCGACGAGCTTTGTCAACGCGCTTGCGGCGCGAGCGATTGCGCGCGAGACGGCGCGGATCGAGGCACAGGAATTCGATGTGCACGAACATGCCGTCGCATTGAACCGGCTGCAGTCCCTGCGGCGGCACGAGGCGGATCGCCAGCAGGCGAGCGCGGATGTCGAACGCGCGGCGGCGCGGGCGCGGGAACGGCAGGGGAGCCTCGATCGCTTGCGCCAATTGCTGACGATCGAGCAGCAGAAGGCGCAGGAAAAGACGCAAGAAAAGAGCGAAGCGCCGAATAAAACGGAAGAGCCGACGCAAAAGCCGCTGCCGATCAGCCCCGTGCCGCAGCAGGCCTCGCCACCGCCTCCGCAATCACAACCGGCACCGGCTGATCCCAGCGCGGCGGGCCGTTATTGAGCCAAAGCGCGAAGCTGCGTCAGGACATAGACGCGGATAGCCGATGACAGATTCGCCGTGCCGCGCCCGGCATCGATCTCGCCGATCAATGCCGCCAGCGAGAGACGGCGCGTGTGGGCGATGTCGCGCAAGGCGTCCCAGAAGGCGCTTTCGAGCGAAATACTGGTGCGGTGGCCGGCGATCGTGAGCGAATGTTTGGCGATGGCGCTGCCGCCCGGTTCAGGCATCGCCTGAATCCGGCGTGCGGCGATGGCCATCAAGACGGCGGCGCGCGATCTCGCGATTGCCGGTCTCGACCGTGCGCTCAGCCTTGCTTGCGCCGAAACGCAGGCGATTCTCCGCCGCCTTGTCCGCCGCCGCGGCGCGGGCCTTGGCCTTGCGCGCCTGGCGCAGATTGACGATTTCGCTCATTTCTTGCGGAAGGCATCGATGGAGACGACTTTCGTCGGTTCCTCCGGCTTGACCTCATCCGCGTCCGGCTTTGCCGCAGCCTTGCTCAGGGCGGCCTTCGCGGCCGGTGCCGGCTTGGGGCTGATCTCCGCAGGTTCGCTGCCACTGCCCCGCGGCTTGGTTTTCTCGGGGGGTACGGCGCGGGGCTGTGACGCCGTCGCGGGTGGGGCTGCAGCGGGCTCGGACTCTGGCGCGTCGGACACGCTCTCGAATTTCAGGCCGAATTCCACCGAAGGGTCGAAGAAGCCGGTGACGGCGTCGAAGGGAATCGACAGGATTTCCGGATTGCCGTGAAATGAAAGCCCGACTTCAAAGCCCTGTTCGGTGACCGTGAGGTTCCAGAACTGATGCTGGAGCACGATGGTCATTTCGTTCGGGAATTCCTTGCGCAGCCTGGGCGAGAGCCGCACGCCCGGTGCATCGGTGCGGAAGGCGATGACGAAATGGTGGTTGCCGGGCAGCCCGTCGCGCGCCGTCTCGACCAGCACCTTGCGCAAAACGGAGCGCAGGGCGTCCTGCACCAGCAGATCGTAACGGATGAGATCAGTCGCCATTCCAATGTCCCTGCCCCGGGAAAGTGGAGGCTTCTGTTGCCAGGTGCCTCCGAACCCCGCCTTAAGGTGCTAACCCCAAGGGCTTTTAATCGGTACCATTACCGCATTACGCGGCAACAGCCACCGGAGCATAGTTGTCGTTGGCAACTATAGGTTTAGCCCGATGACGGTGGAACCATGCCGAGCAAAAGAACACCCTTTACACTCCCCGTCGAACCTATTTCGCCCCCGCCGAAATCCGCCGCTCGCGGTGGACTTTGGTGGAGGCGCCGGGTACCGCCCCCGGGTCCGAAGAGCTTATTGCGATGCCGTTTATCGCCATAGCTGCGCGAGGCAGCGGCCCAAATATAGGCAAAGGCAGGTAAATTAGAAAGTCCTGGTTGCGGGTGCCGTGTGGACGGCCGCACAAACTGGGGATGCGGCGCCATCGCGACTTTCGCGCACGCGCCGGGAATGCAATGCCCGGGAGGGCTTTACAACACACACGCTGGGGCCGATGGACACCAAAATGGACGCCGGACGGGGGGCAGGCCAGCCGCACGCGCCTTATGGCCTGATCGGCCTCTGCCTCAGCCTTGTCGCGGCAATCGTCCTGACAGCCATCCTCATGGCGGCAACGGGCGGGGCCGCCTTTCTGGTCGCGGCGGTGCTGCATGGCTGGGAGGGCGCCCGCGCTGGCCTCGGCGGCGTCCTTGCGGCGCTGCAAACCGGCGACGAATTCAATGCCGCCCGGCTTGGGCTTGGTCTGTTCGTCTATGCCGTGGCGCTGGTGGCGCTACTCCTCATCGCACGCTGGCGCGGCGGCGCGGATTGGCGCAGCCTCGTAGCGTGGCAGCCGCCGGCGTGGCCGTGGCGCGACCAGGTGCTGTGGGGCATCGCCGCCTTCGGGCTCATCTATGGTTTCGCCTCCAGCGCGGCGCTCGGCTATTTCTATCCGAAATCGAATAGCTGGCTGCTCATCCCGCGCGATCATCTGAGCGCCGGCCTGCTGCTCATCCTCGCGGTCGTCGGCGCGCCGCTTGTGGAGGAAACTTATTTCCGCGGCTGGATCTACACGAGCTTGAGATTTCGCCTGGGGATGTGGCCGGCGATAGTCATCTCGGCGCTTTTATTCGGGCTCGCGCATTACGAATCGACGCATCTTTATGCGCTGGCGGTGTTTCCGCTCGGTCTCGTTCTCGCCGCGCTGCGCGAGCGCACCGGCAGCACCAGAACCTCGATGCTGTTTCATGCCGTCAATAATCTCATCGCCTTTTTCAGCGCCGGCTTTTCCGGGAGCTAATCATGCCCTATCCCCGACATCCCGAATATCAATATCTCGATCTACTCTCGAACGTGCTGGAGCATGGCGACAAGCGGATCGACCGGACCGGCGTCGGGACGTTGTCGATCTTCGGTGCGATGACTCGCTTTAACCTGGCCGACGGGACGGTTCCGATCCTCACCACCAAGCGCGTCTACTGGAAGACCGCGGTGAAGGAAATGCTCTGGTTCCTCACCGGAGAAACGAACATCCAGCCACTTCTCAAGAATCATGTCTCTATCTGGACCGATTGGCCGCTCGATCGCTATCGCAAGCAGTCAGGCGATCCGATTTCGCAGGGTGAATTTGAGCGAAGAATTATGGAGGATGACGCATTCGCGTCTCGCTGGGGCGACCTCGGCCCGGTCTATGGCAAGCAATGGCGGCGCTGGTTGGGGCCGGATGGAAAAGAGCACGATCAAATCGCCACGCTGATCAACTCCATCAAATCGAATCCGACGAGCCGCCGTCTTCTGTTCCACGCCTGGAACGTCGGCGAACTGGATCAGATGTCGCTGCCGCCCTGTCACATGGTCTATCAGTTCTTTTGTACACAGGATGGCAAGATAAGCTGCCTTTTGTTTCAGCGTTCCGGGGACCTGCTTCTGGGTTGCCCGTTCAATTGGACGGCTGGCGCGGCGCTCTTGTTTATGATCGCGCAGCAGACGGGTCTGACGCCACACGAGTTCATATGGTTTGGCGGCGACGTTCATCTCTATCTCAACCATGTGGAGCAAGCGCGCATCCAATTGCAGCGTGAGCCCCGGCAATGGCCCAAATTGCGGCTTCTGCGAAAGCCTGAGAGCATCGACGGCTATCGCATCGAGGATTTCGAGGTTGACGGCTATAATCCCCACGCTGCCATCAAGGCGGAAGTTGCCGTTTGAACACAGCGGCGGATCGGCTAATCTCGGTTAATGCGTAGAGTTCTTATCATCGGCATCGGCGCCGGCAACCCGGATTATCTGACGATCCAGGCGATCGACGCGCTGAATAAGGTCGATGTTTTCTTCATTCCCGACAAGGGTGCCGAGAAGGCCGCGCTGCGGGACTTGCGCACCGGGGTCTGCGCACGATTTATCAAGGAGAAGGTCTATCGCTTCGTCGAAATGGCGGTCCCGCAACGGGCCGAGAATTTCTCCGACTACAAAGCCAATGTCGCCGAATGGCATGCCGATATCGAGGTGAATTACGCGAGACTCCTGCGCGAGGAGCTTGGCGAAGACGAATGCGCCGGCTTCCTTGTCTGGGGCGATCCGTCGATCTACGACAGCACATTGCGGATTATCGAAAATATTCATGCGAAGGCGGAATTCGCATTCGAATACGACGTCATCCCGGGCATCAGCGCCATTCAGGCTTTGGCGGCACGACACCGGGTGCCGCTGAATCGCATCGGCGAGTCGATTCTCATCACCACGGGCCGCAAGCTTGCCGGGGGCTATCTCGAGGACGCGGACAGCGTGGTCGTCATGCTCGACGGTGAGCAGGCCTTCAAAAAGCTGGCGGGCGATTTTCAGATCTATTGGGGTGCCTATCTCGGGACAGATAGCGAAGTTCTGGTCTCCGGCCGCCTCTCCGAAGTCGCGGACGAAATCGCGGCGATACGCGCCGAGCATCGCCAGCGCAACGGCTGGATCATGGACAGCTATTTGATCCGTAAGATCGAAAAATAGAAATGCGAGATTTCTTGTGAAGCAATCCGCGGCGTCAGCCTTGATAGATGACCAATTCGTCGATCCCGCCGTCTATCATGGCGGCGCTCTTGCCGCCGCGCGCTTGCAATTTCCGGACGCGCCGACGCCCTGGCTCGATCTCTCCACCGGCATCAATCCGAACCCTTATCCGGGCACAGTGATTTCACCGGATGTCTTGACCCGGCTACCCGACGCTGTTGCTCTGACGCGGCTTCTGTCCGCCGCTGCCGGAGCCTATGGCGCAAAGGACGCGCAGCACATTGTCGCCGCCGCGGGAACGCAGGCTCTGATTCAGTATCTGCCGAAGCTTTTTTCGGCCCGGCGTGTCGCGATTTTGGGATTTGGCTATCAGGAATATCCGGCTCTCTGGCGCGCCGCCGGCGCGGACGTGATCGTCACCGACGACGTCAAAAGCCTCACCGAGACCGGCATCGACGTCGCCATTGTCGTTAACCCGAATAATCCGGACGGGCGCGTCGTCGACCCGCAGACGCTCGCAGATATCGCGACGCGCTTGGGACGTCGCGGCGGCCTGTTGATCGTCGACGAAGCCTTCATGGATGTGCTGCGCCCGGCCGCCAGCCTTGTTCCGATTCTGCCCGGACGCGGCGCTTTGGTTCTCCGCTCATTCGGGAAAGCCTACGGCCTCGCCGGGCTCCGTCTCGGCTTTGCGGTGGGCGGACTGGATTTGACCGAAAAGCTACGCACGGCGCTTGGCCCGTGGGCCGTGTCGGGACCGGCCATCGAAATTGGCGCGACGGCGCTCGCCGACACGGCCTGGCTCGAGCAATCTGTAGAACGGCTGGAACGTCAGGCGGCGCATTTGGACGTGATGCTGATCGATGCCGGCTTCAGTATCGTCGGCGGCACGCCCCTGTTTCGCCTGGCGCGGCATGAGCGCGCTTCGCATTGGTTTCAGAAGCTCGGCCGCTTTGGCATTTTAACAAGACCGTTTCCCGAACGGCGCGACTGGTTGCGTTTTGGCCTCCCCGGCGTCGAGACGGATTGGGCGCGTCTGGCGGAAGCGCTTCACGCTTCGCCCTAATCACGGCGCCGGTGCGATCAGATGAAAGAAGCTTCCCGAGACATTTCCGCGACGGCTCCCGCTCGGCTTGGGAACCGAACCATAAGCGTCCGTGACTTCGGCGAGCGGCGCATCGGTGCCGGGTCCGGAGATCGTTGCATAATGAAATTCATGGCCGCGCAACACCGTGCCGGCCGGGCCGAGAACATTGTCTTCAACGAGGCGCGCCTCGCGATAGCCAAGCGTCAGCCGCCGTGTGGCAAAAGACGTGGCGAGGTCGAGTAAGCCAAGCATTTCGTGCTCTACGCCGGCGGCGTCGATGAGCGCACGGCCTAAAACCATATAGCCGCCGCATTCGCCATGCACCGGCCGCGTCGCGGCGAAGCGCCGAACGCCGGACAAAAAATTCGCTGCATGTGCAAGACGCCGGGCGTGAAGCTCCGGGTAGCCGCCGGGGAGCCAGCAGACATCGCAGGTTTCCGGCGGCGCCTCGTCATCGAGCGGCGAGAAAAACGAAATTTCCGCGCCCGCCGCCCGCCAAGCGGCAACGACATGCGGATAAATGAACGAAAAGGCCGCATCGCGTGCAACGGCAATGCGCTGCCCGGGCGGTGGGAAAGTGATGCCATCAGTTTGACGCGCCGTCGCGAATGGCTGGGCCATCGCGAGAATCTTGTCGAGATCGACATGCGCCTCGACAAAATCGGCGAGCTTCTCGAGCGCCGCGTCGAGACCAACGGTTTCGCTCGCCTGGACGAGCCCGAGATGGCGCTCCGGCAGAGCGATTTCCACTGCGCGCGGCAATGCGCCGAGCACGTGCAATCCGGCCTCCTCCACGGCGCGCGCCGCAAGATTGCGATGCCGCTCGCTGCCGACCTGATTGAGAACGACACCGCTGATTTGAACGCGCGGATCGAAGGAGGCGCAGCCCAAAGCCAACGCCCCGGCGGATTGTGATTGGCCACTCACATCGAGCACGAGGAGCACCGGCCATCCAAAAGCCGCGGCAATATCCGCCGTCGAACCGCTGCGCCCCGCGGCGGCCGGCACACCGTCAAACAGGCCCATCAAGCCTTCGCAAATCGCAAGGTCTGCTCCGTCGGCCGCCTGCGTCGCCAATACGCGCATCAAATCCGGCGGCATCGCCCAGGAATCGAGGTTGAAGCTCTGCCGGCCGGTTGCGACGGCATGGAAGGCGGGATCGATATAATCCGGGCCGCATTTCAGGCCGCAGACCCCCAGGCCGCGCCGGTGCAGCGCGCGCATCAGGCCAAGCGTCAGCGTTGTCTTGCCGCTGCCGGATCGCGGTGCCGCGATGACGAATCCGCGCGCACTCATGGCAAGCTCAGGCTCGTCATTTAGCGAGCACCCCGGAAACGCCGCTGATAGTCGATGTCATAAAGCGCGCTGTTGCGGAAATTCTTCGCTGCGAGGGCAGGGCCGACGAAGATCAGCGCCGTGCGTTCCGGGCGCGCCTCACCGGCGGTCTTGCAGATCGTTGCAAGCTCGCCCTCGATGATCTGCTCGTCCGGCCAGCTCGCACGATAGACGATCGCCACAGGACAGGCTTCGCCATAATGCGGCAAAAGCTCCTCGACGACGCGTTCGAGCGCATGGATCGAGAGATGAATTGCCAGGGTCGTTCCGGTCGCCGCGAAATTGGCCAAGGTTTCCTTCGGCGGCATGGACGAAGCGCGTCCGCCGGTGCGCGTCAGCACCAGAGATTGCGCGACTTCGGGCAAGGTCAATTCGCGCCGCAAAAGCGCCGCCGCCGCGGCAAAGCTCGGCACGCCGGGCGTCACCGTATAGGGGATGCCCAGAGCCTCCAATTCCCGCACTTGCTCGCCCATCGCACTCCAGATGCTGAGATCGCCCGAATGAAGCCGTACGACATCCTCACCTGCATCAGTTGCACGTTTGAACTCCGCCACGATCGCCTCGAGCGACAAGGGCGCAGTGTCGATAATGCGCGCGCCCGGTGGACAATAGGTGAGAAGCTCACGCGGCACGAGCGAACCCGCATAAAGACAAACGTTGCATCGCGCGATGATATCTCGCCCGCGAACGGTGATGAGATCGGGCGCGCCGGGTCCGGCGCCGACAAAATGGACTGTCATTTTCCATCCCCACGCGCGACTGCGCATGTGACATCTTGCCGGGCGATACGCGCGACGACCAGCACGGCGTCGCGACCCGCGCCGGCGAGCGAAGCTGCCTCCGAAACCGATGCGACATCGAATGCCGCTTTGGCCTGCCGCGACGCCATCACGATGCGATCCTCGACGCCTTGCAGAGCCGCGCGCGACAGGAATGTGAGCGGCAGACGAAGTTCCGCGGCAGCGGCGAGAAGCCCGGCCTCGTCACGCTTGTCGTCGATGGTGAACAATTCGATCGCCTCACTCTTGTGATCGGTACGCGCCAAGGCCTGCCGCACAATCTCGACGATCGAGTCCGCGGAGGCGCCGCGGCGGCAGCCGATGCCGACAGCGATCATGATTTCGTCACTGCCCATTGCACGACCGGCCTTGCCGGGTGCCAACTACGATAATTGCCGACCGGGTCCGTATGCGCGATGCTGAGAGAAACGAGATCGCCGCCATGTTGTGCGTGCCGTTCAGCGAGCAGCGATTGCGTTTCGATCGTCACCGCGTTGACGACGAAGCGGCGGCCAATTGGAAGGTGCGACCAGGCGGCGTCGATCACTTCGCCGCCGCCGCCACCGACAAAAATGGCTTCCGGGACTAGAAGGTTCTGCATGACGGCAAGCGCATCTCCGCTCACGATTTTCAGATCGGGCACGCCGAGCGCCGCTGCGTTGCGAGCGATGCGGGCGGCACGATCCTCGCGCACTTCGACGGCAATGGCGCGATTGCGCGGATGCGCCAGCATCCATTCGATCGCGATCGAGCCCGATCCTGCGCCGATATCCCAAAGGCATGCGCCGGGCCATGGTGCCAAAGACGACAACGTTACGGCGCGGATTTCGCGCTTTGTCAACTGACCGTCGGATTCAAACCAGCTATCCGGCAGGCCGGGCGTCAACGGGATAAACGTCGCGCCGTGCGGTGCCACGATCTCAATCGCAACGAGATTGAGGTCCGCTATATCGCGCGGCTTGAAAGTCTCGGCCGTGCTCTCGCCAACGCGTTCATTCGGGCCGCCCAATGCCTCCAGCACGACGAGCCGCGAGGCGCCCAGCCCGCGGGCGACGAGGAGACGCGCGAGCTTCTCCGGCGTGGTCGAATCCCAGGACAGAACGAGAAGACGCGCCTTCGGCCGCAAATGGGGAATGATCCTCTCGAACGTGCGCCCATGCAGAGAAACAACGTCGCAGTCTTGCAAGGGCCAGCCCAATCGCGCCGCGGCGAGGCTGAGGGACGATGGCGCCGGCAGGCAAATCATCTCATCCGGGCTGACGCTTTCGGCCAATACCGCTCCAGCCCCATAATAAAATGGATCGCCCGATGCGAGCACACAGACCGGCCTGCCGCGCCGCGCGACAATTTCCGCGATGCCGCGCTCGAATGGGGACGGCCATGCGAGTGTTTCGACCTGCGTTGGGCCGAGCAACGCAAGATGACGCGCGCCGCCGACGATGAAATTCGCTTGCGATAGAAGCTGTCTCGCGGCAGGAGAAAGACCATCGAGTCCATCTTCGCCGATGCCGATAATCGTCAGCCAGCGCCTTGGCGACGGACTATTCATGGAGCCATCCGTCAAAGCCATGCTGCGTGTTCTGATTTTGGGCGGCACGACGCAAGCGAGCGCTTTGGCGGCGCGCCTTGCCGGCGATGCACGGTACGACGCGATTCTGTCGCTTGCGGGCCGTACGCAAAATCCGCTGTTGCCGGAGATTTCCCACCGGATTGGCGGCTTCGGCGGAGTTGCCGGCCTTACCAATTATTTGCGTACTGAAAAAATCGATGTTCTGATCGACGCCACGCATCCCTTTGCCGAACAGATCTCGGCTCACGCCGCCGCTGCAGCGCGCGAAACGGGGACGCCGCTGGCGGTTTTCACCCGCCGCGCCTGGACGCCCGGTGCCGGCGATCGCTGGCGCGAATTTCCGGACGCCGCAAGCGCCGCGCGGTCCATTGGCGCGACGCCGCGCCGGGTGTTCCTGACGATCGGCCGTTTGCAACTCGGCGCCTTCGTGGCCGCGCCGCAGCACGATTATCTCATCCGCACCATCGACCCGCCGGAACCGCCGCCCGCGTTGCCGCATTACAAGCTTCTGCTCGCGCGCGGACCCTTCGGCCTGGAAGACGAAGTCAAGCTCATGCGCGAGGCGGGAATCGAAATTCTCGTTACCAAGAACAGCGGCGGCGAGGCGACGCGCGCCAAGCTCGACGCCGCGCGGGCGCTCGGCATCGAAGTGTTCATGATCGGCCGCCCGTACGGCGTCGATACTCTGACATTCGAAACGCTCGACGCCGTTCTGCAATTTCTGGAACGCCATTCTCATCGCATATCGCCGTAGCTGCGCGGCGAATAGACCCAGAAACCGCCATTGCCGCGCGTCACCCTGCGTGTCGCGCTGGAGCCGATGAGGACCAGCGTGCTCATATCGGCGACGGATGGGTCGGCCGCTCCAAGCGTCGTCAATTCGATCCTCTCGTCCGGCCGATTCACGGCGCGGGCGAAAGCCACGATCGTCTCGGGCGCTTTCAGGCCACGCAGCAATTTGAAGACATCGTGGATCAGATGCGGCCGCGCCTTGGAGGCGGGATTATAGAGCGCCATGACGAAATCAGCCTGCGCCGCGGCGGTCAGCCGCCGCGCAATCGCGTCCCAGGGCTTCAGATTATCGGACAGGGAAATAACCGCGAAATCATGCCCCAACGGCGCGCCGAGACGCGCGGCGACGGCCAGCATCGCCGATACGCCGGGATGAATCTCGATATCGAGATCGCGCCAGCGCGGGTCGCCCCTTTCGACCGCTTCGAAGACCGCAGCGGCCATGGCGAAGACGCCGGGGTCGCCGCCCGATACGACCGCGACGCGCGCGCCGCCGAGCGCAAGATCGAGCGCCTGGCGCGCGCGATCGATCTCGACGCGGTTGTCGCTTGCGTGTCGCTTTTGCTCGGGCAACGCCGGCAACCGGTCAAGGTAAGGACCATAGCCGACAAGATCGCTCGCGCTGCGGATGGCGGCGTCGGCCTCGAAGGTCATCAACTCATGCGGACCTGGACCAAGACCGACGATGGCGAGGCTACCCGCGCTCATGGCCGCCTGCCGTGACCCGGAATCAGGATCATTGAGAAATATGGCGCGGCATCGTCGGTTTTCTCGGCGAGCTTCAGGATTTTCTCGCCGCTCATGGTCCCGCGCTCGACGTACAGAGCCTGCGCCACTCGGCCCGCACGGGTGACTGCCTTGCGCGCCTTCGGCAGATTGGCGCCGAGCTTCATGATGACCGCGGCGTCGCAATGGGCGAGGCGCGCAACGATGTCATCCTCCGAAAGCGTCGCCGGCAAAACGACGAGAACGTCGTCGCCCCAGGTCATCGGCGTCTCCGCGGCGCCCCAGCAGCCGGCCATGCCCGGCACGCCAGGGATGATAGTGCTCTCGAATTTTTCGCGCAGCCGGACGTAGATGTGCATGAAGGAGCCGTAAAAAAGCGGATCGCCCTCCGCAAGCAAAGCGATATCGCGCCCGGCTTCGAGATGCGCTGCAAGCACCGCACAGGATTCCTCGTAGAAGACACGTAGCGTTTCGACATAGACGGGAGTGTCGAAGCGCGTCTCGGTTGTCATCGGGTAATAGAGCGGCACTTCCTTCTGTTCACGTGTGAGCCAGCAATCGGCGATTTCGCGCGCATTGCCGCGATGGCCTGCTTTCGCGAAGAAGGCGACGACCGGCGCCGATTTGATCGCCTTCACCGCCTTCACGGTCAAAAGCTCCGGGTCGCCCGGTCCCAGTCCGACGCCGATGAGCCTGCCGGCGCTCATTCTTTGGTGCTCGCGAGCGCATTGATCGCGGCGACGGTCATGGCGCTGCCGCCACGGCGCCCGCGCGCAACAAGAAACGGTATGCGGCCGAAAGCAATCAAAGCCTCCTTCGACTCGGCGGCGCCAACAAAACCGACCGGCATGCCGATGATCGCCGCCGGCAAAGGCCAGCCCGCGTCAAAAAGTTCGAGCAGGTGGAACAAGGCCGTCGGCGCGTTGCCGATGGCGACGACAGCGCCGGCGATGTGCTCTTTCCAAAGACCGAGCGCCGCGGCGGAGCGCGTATTGCCGATCTCGGCGGCCAGACCGGGCACAGCAGGATCGGCGAGGGTGCAGATCACTTCGTTATTAGCCGGGAGCCGGGCGCGGGTGATACCGCCGGCGATCATTTTCGCATCACAGAGAATTGGAGCGCCGGATTCGAGCGCGCGGCGCGCGGCGCCGACGAAATCCGGCGAGAACAGGAGGTCGGCCGCCGCATCTACCTGTCCGCTGGCATGGATGACGCGCACCGCGACGGGTTCTTGCTCGGGGCTGAAACGGCCGAGGTTGGCTTCGGCCCGGATAATGGCGAAGGAGCGCCGATAGATTTCGGCGCCGTCGCGAATATAGGAATAAGTCATGCGTCAATCTTCGCGACAAGCTGCTGCAAAGCAAGATTCAATTGCGCGCCGCTAAGGCCCGCGGCAATGGGCTTATCGGCAGTTGTCCCGTCCAGCACCAGATCGTAGCACCCGTCACGTCCGATGAAAGTGACGGGCGCCTTCCGCGGATGGGCGCAGCCCTTGGCGCAGCCGGAGACATGCACGAAAATGCCTCGCGCGCGCAAGCGACGGGCAAACGGCGCAAGCCGGCGCGCGTCCTCATGTGTCGATGTGGTAGCATTGGCGCAATCCGGCGCGCCCGGACACGCAGCGACGGCGCGCAAAGGATCGTCTTCGGAGAAGATCAGCGCGATGTCCGCAAGGCTGGCGGCGTCGGGCGGCGTGACGGCGACGACAAGAATTGCGCGCCAGGGTGTCAGACGCAATTCGCCGCTACTCGCTTCCGCAATATCGGCGAGCCTTTCAAGCATCGCCGCATCGAGACGCCCGAAGGGAACGCCAAGTCCGAGAACATGGTGCCCCCCGACACGATAAGCGCCGATCGCGGTCGGCGGGCGATCATGGACAGGCGTTTCTGTCGTCGGGGCCAGACCAGCTTCTCCTGCAATCGCGGCGACGCCGATGCGGCGTACGAGCCCGGCCATTCGTTCCGTGGGGGCATCTCGCAATTCCAAGAAGGCGAGGGCGATGCGAAGACCGGCGTCTGCGAGGTCATCAATCGCGCATTCGCCTGCTGCGCGGCCCGCGAGGGAGATCAAAAAGTGGGGAACGCCGCCGCGCCGCCGGGCAAGGAAACTGACGTCAGTCTTCTCGCTCGCAAGCGAGAGCGCGCCGCCGTCATCGACGATGAAGCCGAACTTTGCGGGCAGCGCATGCAATATCGTTTCGCGCGTCAGCCGATCCCGCAGCAACTCGACGCAAGGGCCGATATCGAGGATCGCTTGCGGATCGATTCCAGCGAGCGGGCTGGCTGATATATTGCGGGCGGTGGATGGCGCTTCCTCCGTCTCGGAAAGCCCCAGGTCGCACAGCTCGCTCTGGAGAGGCGACAGCGTCGCATCGCCGATGCCGCGCAACTGCAAATTCGCGCGCGCGGACAGATCGAATAGACCGTTGCCAAAGCGGTGCGCGCATCGGGCCAGCGCGCGCGCCAGCACCGGCGAAAGGCGGCCATTGTTCAGGTTCACGCGCACGATAAGCCCGTCGCCGCTGGCCATCGGCCGCAGCACGCTGGGGCACCAGCCCTTACGCAGCGCCGCCCTCATGCGCTCTCCAATATGCTCGCGAGGCGCATGGCGACCGAATTGCGCCGGCAGGCCCAAAGCCCGCGCCGCATCGCTTGGTCGAATCGCTGCGCAACGGCCCGCCCGGCTTCCGGATTGGCACGCATCAAGAACGCGAAGACGTCGTCATCGCCGAGCGTGGCATCGAAAACGAGTTCGAATTGGCGCGGCGTCACGGTGCCGCTCGTCACCGCGAAACCGTAGAGATTATCGACCGCCTCGGCGATTTCGGCTGCGCCTCTATAGCCATGCCGCATCTGGCCCGCGAGCCATTTCGGGTTGGCGACGCGGCCACGGATTGCCCGCGCGATTTCTTCGCTGAGTGCGCGTGCGATGGGTACATCCGGCCGCGTGGTATCGAGATGATAGAGACTTGCTTTGCCGCCGAGATATTTTGTCGCCGCGGCGAAGCCGCCCTCGTGCTCGAAGAACGTACTCGAATCGAGCGCGTCCTGGCCCGGCAAATCCTGGACGTGAACGAAAGCGTCTGCGCCGGCGACGCGTATGCGGAACAGGTCCGTGGCCGCGTATTCATCGCGCCCCAGGGCATGGCCGCTCTCCGCGAGATAGGCGGCAGCAAGATCGTTTTCAGATACCGTGGCATCTTCCGCCAGCATCCGCCCAAGCGAGACGCCATAGGTGCCGGAAGCGGGCCCGAAGATGCGCAGCGTGTCTTGGCCTGCGGCGCGGGCGGCGGCGAGCGGATTGTCTTCTATGGCTTCGTCTTCGGCAGCGACCGCCGCGATCAATTGCTCCATCAAGGCAATCTGCGCCGGGAATACGTCGCGGAAAAGCCCGGAAAGGCGCAAGGTCACGTCGACGCGTGGCCGGTCGAGCGCCGCCGGCGGCAAGATGGTGAAGCCCGTGACCCGCCCGGAGGCCTCGTTCCAGACGGGCACGGCGCCAAGATAGGCAAAAACCTGCGCAAGCTCTTCGCCGCCTGTGCGCATGGAGGCCGAACCCCATAAATCGATTACCAGCTGGCGCGGCCAATCGCCGTGATCCTGGATGTGGCGCGCGATGACGGCCGACGCCGCCCGCTTGCCGATCTCGAAGGCCGTCCGCGTCGGCACCATGCGCGGATCAATGGTGACGAGATTGCGCCCCGTCGGCAGGACATCGAGCCGGCCCCGTGCGGGCGCGCCGGACGGTCCCGGTTCGACAAAGCGTCCGTCGAGCGCGGCGATGAGGCCGGCGATTTCTCGTTCGGCGCAGGCGTCGAGCCGTTTCAGTGCCGCCGCGTCGGCCTGCGTCTCCGCCAGCACGCGCTCGCCTGACGTTGGCGGACGGCCGAATGTGTGCAGGCCTTCGGCGATCCGCATATCCTTGATGTCACAGAGCCAGGCATCGAGCCTGGCGAGGACTTCCTCCTGCGGTGCATCCAGAGCAACGCCGCCTTCGGCCGCCAGCCCGGTCTCCGTCGCACGTGCGAGGATCGTCTCGGCAAGCAGCGCGGCGCGTTTCGGGTCCATCTGTTGCGCCGAAGCGTATTCGTCGAACAAAGCCTCGAACTCGGCAAGATCGCCGACGCGCCCGGCCCGGCCGAGGGGCGGCGTCAGATGGCCGACGATCACCGCCCCGGCGCGCCGCTTGGCCTGCGCAGCCTCACCGGGATTATTGACGATAAACGGATAGATCAGCGGCGTCGGCCCAAGCAATGCCTCCGGCGCACAGGCTTCGGAGAGCGCCGTCGCCTTGCCCGGCAGCCATTCAAGCGTGCCATGCGTACCGAGCTGGATCATCGCGTCGATATGTTCCGCGTGGCGGAGCCACAGGTAAAAAGCGACATAGAAATGCGACGGTGGCAAACGCGCGTCATGATAATCCGCCTTCCGATGCGCTACGCCGCCACGATCCGGCTGGATTGCGACGATCATCTTGCCGCGACGCAGGGCGCGAAATCGAAAGGCCCCCTGACTGACATGCGAATCCATTTCCGGCGGGCCCCAGGCCGCGATGATCGTGGCGCGCAAGGTCTCGGGCAAAACCGCGAATGCGTCCTGATAATCTTCGAGCGATAAGGCTTCCTGCGGCGGTGCTTCGGCGAGAGCGCGGATGAAGGCATCGCTGTCTTCGATCGTCTCGATATCGTATCCCGCCGCCTTGAGACGCATCGCGATTTCCGCAAGGCTCGCCGGCGTATCGAGGCCGACGGCATAGGCGGCGCGACCGGCTTTGACCGGGTAATCGGAGAGGATACAGGCAAGCCGCCTCTCTCCGCGCGGCATCCGCCGCAGCCGTGCCCAGGCCAGAGCCAGGTCGGCGACGAAATCGATCCGTTCTATGTCGGGCTGGTGCGTGACGCGCGTGAATTGCAGCTTTTCGCTGCGTTGGGTCTCTTCCTTGAAGGAAATCGTGCGGGCGATGATGCGGCCGTCGAGTTCCGGCAGGACGACATTCATCGCCAGATCGGCCGCGCCGAGCCCGCGCATATCTTCCATCCACGACGCGCGCGAGGCGCTGGCATGGATCATTTGCAGGATTGGCGCGTCGGCGGCCTCCAGCGGGCTTTGCGTGCGGTCCATCCGCGCGGCGAAGGCGGTCGAATTCAGGATGATGTCGGGCTTCTCCTCGGCGAGAACCGCA
Source organism: Methylovirgula ligni (assembly GCF_004135935.1). Classification (NCBI taxonomy): domain Bacteria; kingdom Pseudomonadati; phylum Pseudomonadota; class Alphaproteobacteria; order Hyphomicrobiales; family Beijerinckiaceae; genus Methylovirgula; species Methylovirgula ligni. The sequence goes on from NZ_CP025086.1 coordinate 1,365,584, forward strand.
GCGAGCCAGGCCGCCGCATCCTCATCCTTGAGGCTCGGCACATAAGCTGCGAGCACGCGCAGGCTGCGCGCCGCCAGGGCGTCGGCAACAGCCAGAATCGGCGCGACATCCCCGGCAAGAAGATAGGCGCGATAGAAGACGATGAAGGCAAGCGGCGCTTCGGTTGCGCCGGTGCGGCACGCGGCGGCGAAGAGCCCGCAAACCGGCGTCGCTTGCGGCTCCGGCAACGGGCTTTGTTCGCCTTCGAGTCTCCGGTCGATCCAGGCAAAAAGATTGGCGAGATTGCCAATCCCGCCGGCCTCGAATGTATGGGCGACGGCGCGCAACGTTTCGACAGGCAAGGTCGATAATTCGTCAAGCCGCGGATCGGGCTGTCCGTCGCCGGAAATAAGCGCGAGATCGAACTTATGCCGCCGCGCCGCGCTTGCGAGTTCCTGCGCGCCATAGCGCCAGTATTCGAGGCCGCCGAGTAGCCGGACGAGCACGAAGCGCGCATTGGCCGCGACCTTCTCGATATAAAGATCGATCGAATAAGGATGCCGCAGCATCGCCAGCGAGGCGAGCCGCGCATCAGTGCTTTCGCACAGATCGAGCGCCGCGGCCGCCAGCCCGAGATCGCTGTCGGAGAAGGACAGAAAGACGACCGCGCCCGGTGTCTGGCCGAGATCGATAGCACTCTGCGCCTCGTCGATCGTTCGCGTCGTCGTACGCAGAAGGTGCATCGGCGCTCAGCCGACGGCGGCGGCGATCGCCGCGCGATCGAGCCCCGCCTCGCCGATGACCACGAGCCGCCCGCGCCGCAGCTCGTCCTTGTGCCAGGGCCTGTCGAAATTCTGGCGAAATCGGCGCCCGACGCCCTGCACCAGCAGCCGCATGGGCTTGCCGGCAACCTCGAAAAATCCTTTCATCCGCAACACATCATGCTGCTCGGCAATCGAGCTCAGCCTGAGGATGAATTGGTCCGGATCACTCAGCGGCCCGACATCGAGAACGAAGCTTTCGAATTCGTCGTGATCGTGCTCGGGCTCGTCGTCGTGATGCGACTTGCGCGTTTCGATCGCGTCTTCGGCGGCCGCTTCCAGACCAAGCAGAAGTTCGGGATCAATGCGTCCCTCGCTCGTCACGACAATCTTGACGGCGGGCGGCAGGATCGCGGCAATCTGGTCCCGCGCCTGTATCTTCTCGTCGGCCGACAGCAGATCGCTCTTGTTGAGGACGACCATATCGGCGCAAAGGAGCTGATCCTCGAAGACTTCTTCCAGCGGATTGTCGTGATCGAGAGACGGATCAGCGGCGCGTTGCGCAGCGACGAGATCGGGATCATCGGCAAATGTCCCCGCAAGAACCGCGGCGCCATCGACCACCGCGACCACGCCGTCGACGGTGAGACGCGAACGGATCGTCGGCCAATCGAAGGCTTTCACCAGCGGCTTCGGCAAGGCGAGGCCCGACGTCTCGATGATGATGTGGTCGGGCTTTTCGCCGCGACTCAGCAAGGCCTCGATGGCCGGCACGAAATCGTCGGCGACCGTGCAGCAGATACAGCCATTGGCGAGCTCGATGATATTGTCTTCCGGGCACGAGGCGACGCCGCAGCTTCGCAGAATCTCGCCGTCGACGCCGACATCGCCGAATTCGTTGATGATCAAGGCCAGACGACGGCCCTGCGCGTGCTCGAGCAGATGGCGGATGAGTGTCGTCTTGCCGGAGCCGAGGAAGCCGGTGATGATCGTTGTTGGAATCTTATGCGTGTCAGGCGCCGCCATCCCATGCTCCGGTCATTATGCGGGGTGAAAGGACCGGCGCAGCGTGCGCGACGCAGCAAGGGCCGCGGCATTTGCTCCGGGACACCCCGCCCGAGGCAAACGGTCAAAGAAGACGGTAGGTCTCCTGGCTCACGGCTCAACACATATGTCACCTGCCTTCCCAAATCGCCTCAGGCAATTCAGTGGCTTTAGGTGACTGCTCGCCGTTCACAGTTGCGGGGGCAGCTGCGGCTTCGAGCATATTGCTTCGACCGCATTCCCTGTTTCCCTTCCTAGGAAGGACCGTCAGCAATATCTTGCCATTGGTGGCCACCGTTGTCAAAACAACGCCTCTCAACGCGGCCGCCGGAGATTTCGTATGATTGCGCAAGACGCACCTGGCCAAACGACGCCCGGGCAGGACGAACGGTACAGGGAAAAGATGCGCAAGCGAAAGGCTGCGCAGGATCTGGAGGTCGCGTCCAAAACGATCGAGAAAGGCTTGCTGATCGTTCATACCGGCCGCGGCAAGGGCAAATCGACGGCGGCTTTCGGGCTTCTCTTGCGGGCGCTGGGGCACAACTGGCGCGTTGGCGTGGTGCAGTTCATCAAGGGCGCATGGTCGACGGGCGAGCGCGACGTGCTGGAGGCGCGCTTTGCCGATCTGGTCTCGTGGCACACGATGGGCGAGGGCTTCACCTGGGAGACCCAGGATCGCGCCCGCGACGTCGCCGCTGCCGAGGCCGCCTGGGCAAAGGCCAAAGCGCTGCTGGATGATCCCGGCATCAAGCTCGTCATCCTCGACGAACTGAACGTCGCCCTGCGCTACGATTATGTGCCGATTGACGACGTCGTTGCGACGCTGATGCAGCGGCGCCCCGGCCTGCATGTCGTCGTCACCGGGCGAAACGCGCCCCCGGCCTTGATCGAAGCGGCGGATCTCGTCACCGAGATGACTCCGGTGAAGCACCACTTTGAAGCTGGGGTCAAAGCTCAGGCCGGAATCGAGTTCTGATGAGCGCCCGGCGTATAATGTTTCAGGGCACCGGCTCCGATGTCGGCAAATCCCTGATCGTTGCCGGACTTGCCCGCGCCTATCGCAAGCGCGGACTTCACGTGTTGCCGTTCAAGCCGCAGAACATGTCCAATAACGCCGCGGTGACGGCGGACGGCGGCGAGATTGGCCGCGCCCAGGCCCTGCAGGCGCGTGCCGCGGGCGTCGCGCCGAGCGTGCACATGAATCCCGTTCTGCTGAAGCCGCAAAGCGAGATCGGCGCGCAGGTGATTGTCCAGGGCCGCGTGCTCGGCGCGGCCAAGGCGCAGGAATTTCAAAGCTGGAAACCCAAGCTGCGCGCGGCGGTGCTGGAAAGTTTTGCGATTCTCGCCGCGCAAGCGGATTTGATTCTCGTCGAGGGTGCCGGCAGCCCCGCCGAAATCAACTTGCGCGCCAACGATATCGCGAACATGGGCTTCGCGCGGGCGGCAGATTGTCCGGTCGTGCTGATCGGTGACATTGATCGCGGCGGTGTGATCGCGCAGATCGCCGGCACGAAACTCGTGCTCGATCCGGATGATGCGGCTTTGATTCGCGGCTTCATCGTCAACAAATTCCGCGGCGACCCAGCGCTCTTCGCGGCTGGAATGGAAGCCATCGAAAAATATTCCGGCTGGCCGGCGCTGGGGCTCGTTCCCTATTTCCCGGACGCGGTCTTGCTGCCCGCCGAGGACGCGGTGCCGCGCCAGCGGTTTGCCTCGCGCGGCGAAAGCCGATCACTCAAGATCGTGGCGCCCGTCCTGCCGCATATCGCCAATTTCGACGATCTTGACCCGCTTGCTGCCGAGCCTGACGTCAACCTGATCATGATCCCGCACGGCGCGCCGTTGCCGGGCGATGCCGATCTGATCGTCCTGCCGGGCTCGAAAGCGACGCGCAGCGATATGGATGCGCTCATCACGGAGGGCTGGGACATCGACATCAAAGCCCATGTCCGGCGCGGGAAGAGGGTGCTCGGGCTCTGCGGCGGCTTTCAATTGCTGGGCCGGCGCATCGCTGATCCCGAGGGAATCGAAGGCGAACCGGGCGAAACGGCGGGGCTCGGTCTGCTCGATGTCGAGACGATCCTTGGCGGCGACAAGACGCTGCTGGCTGTGGCGGGTCGTTCCGTGCCGAATAACGTCCCGTTCAAAGGCTATGAAATGCATGTCGGACGGACGTGGGGACCGGACTGCGCGCGGCCGCTGCACAGACTCGATGATGGCCGGGAAGACGGCGCACGCTCGGCAAACGGTCTTGTCGCCGGTACTTATGTGCATGGCCTCTTTGCCGATGACGCCCAGCGCCACGCCTGGCTCAATTCTCTAGGCGGTGTCGCCTCGGGCCTTGCTTATGAAGATCAGGTCGAACGGATACTCGATAATTTTGCCGCGCATCTTGAAAGCTGTCTGGATCTCGACCGGCTGCTTAGCCTCGCCCGATAAAGACGAGCGCCAGAGCCGCATAAGCTAAGATCTGTAGGGCCGCCGCGCGGCGGAAAAGTGTGAGCGCGCGGCGAATGTCTTTGCAGGTTGCGGCGCGTCGGCCGTCTCCCATGAGGGCGCCGTCGATGACATCTTGACCATAGACTCGCGGTCCCCCGAGTTTGAGGCCGAGCGCACCGGCTATGGCCGCCTCCGGCCATCCCGCGTTTGGTGAGACATGTTTTGGCGCGTCGCGCCAGGCGGCTTTCCAGGCTTCGCGGACCGAAGCCACGCCATCGAAGGACGCCGCGAGCACCAGAAGCAGCGCGCTGAGCCGCGCGGCGGGCAGATTGACGAGATCATCGAGCCGCGCCGATGCCCAGCCGAAATTTATGAAACGCGGCGTGCGATGGCCGATCATGCTGTCGGCCGTGTTGATTGTTTTATAGAGCATCGCACCGGTGAGACCGCCGGCGGCCAGCCAAAAGGCTGGCGCGACAACGCCATCGGAAAAGTTCTCGGCGAGGCTTTCGATCGCGGCCCGCGCGACGCCCGCCTTGTCGAGATCGTCCGTGATACGGCCGACGATCTGGCTGACGGCGCCGCGCGCGGCCTCAAGACTGTCGCGCTCCAGAGCATCGGCAACCGCGCGCACGTGTTCATAGAGAGAACGTTGTGCCAGCAGGCTTGACGCCAATGCGGCGAGAATCAACTCGCCGGCGTAGGAGCCGCCGCAAAGCCAGGAGAAGAGACCGCCGCAGGCGCCCGCGCACGTGAGCCAGAAAATGAGGCTGACGGCGCCCAGAAGCTTCTGGAGTCTCGCAGGGGAGCCAGGGCGATTGAGGCGCGTTTCTGTCACGTGGATCAGCCAGCCGATCCATGTGACGGGGTGGCCCACCGCACGCAGCAAAAAAGCCGGATAGCCAAAGATCGCCTCCAGTGCGAGCGCTACTGCCGTCACGCTGAACGCACTCGCGAGACTCATCGATTTTCCAGCTCACGGGCGCCGGGCGCCGCGACAATCAGAAGGGGGCGATACATGATCCTCCTTTAGCAAAGACCATATACCGCCGCGCGTTCAAAAGGCGGTCAACCTCATCCCGCCGAAGACGCCAATTCCGGGTTGCAAAAAGCTGAACGGGTCTTCGCGGACTCTAGCATCCGGCAGTTGCGTTCAGGCAGCGCAGCGTCCAGCGCCCGCCCTGTGCGTGAAATCTCGAAAATGAGAGCGGCGCAATATCGATCCGCCAAAACGATTTTGGATTGGCATCAAGCGCGAGAACGGCGGCGGCGCGGATCACGGCGGCATGAGTCACGGCAACAATGCGGCCATCGCTGCTGCGGAGAGTGTCAAGCCAGCCGGCGACCCGCGCCAGCAGGCGCGTGACTGATTCCCCGCCATGCGGTGCGGCGCCGGGGTCCGCCATCCACAGAGCGAGAGCTTCGGCGTCCGTGGCTTCCAATCCCGCGAGGGATTTGCCGGCCCAGTCTCGAAGATCGATGTCCGCGAGGCGCGGATCGATCGCGGCATCGAGATGCAGGGCCTGCGCTGTTTGCACGGCCCGAAGCGCAGGGCTTGTCCATGCCGCATCGACAGGCCCGACATGCGCCGCCGCGCTCGCCTTGGCATAGTCCCCCGGCGTCAACGGTTCGTCCAAGGGGAAAGCCGCCGCCCGAGTCGCCGCGGTCGCGGCATGCGCAATCAGGGTAAGGCGGAGGCTCATTCCGATGATCCATTTGACAGACGGGCGGCGAACAACATATCGTCATGGCGATACGGACGTGGAAGCTGGTGAAAGTCCAGCGCGGTCGCGCCACTGTAATCGAGAGCGGAAGTCTCCGGGCTCGAAAGTCAGACCCAGCCGTAGCTTTTTATCCATCCGGCGAGGACGCAGAATCCTCAGGGAGTGATCAATGTCAGATACCACAATCGGTTCCGTTACAGCTACGCCCATCCCGATGGGCGAAATTCTGCCTTGGCTCATTTTTGGCGCTCTCTTGATTCTCGCGATCTATTTCGTCGGGGCCGAGGAAGGCGCGACGTCGATCGTCAAGGGCATGTACGTGCATGAATGGGTGCATGACAGCCGTCATCTGCTCGGCTTCCCCTGCCACTGACGGGGGTCCAAAATGGTCAGCACTCTTCTTGTCCGCGGGATGATCGTCGGTTTCCTCGCGGGACTCCTCGTATTCACCTTCGCCAAAGTTTTTGGCGAGCCACAGGTCGATCGTGCCATCGCCTTCGAATCCGCAATGGATGAGGCGAAGATGAAGGCCGATCTGGCAAAAGGAATTCATGATCCGGAAGAGCCGGAACTCGTAAGCCGGCCCCTGCAGGCAAGCTGGGGATTGCTGACCGGGGTCATGACTTACGCTACAGCTTTTGGCGGTCTGTTTGCCCTGGCGTTTGCCTTCGCCTACGGTCGCGCCAGCTCGCTGAGCCCGCGCGCGGTCTCCGCTCTGTTGGCGCTCACGGGGTTCATAAGCCTTTATGTTGTGCCGAATCTGAAATATCCGGCGAATCCGCCCTCCGTGGGTAATCCGGATACGATCGGAATTCGGACGGGACTCTATTTCGCGATGATGGTCCTGTCGGTCGCCGCCATGATCGGCGCGGCCGTGTTGCGCAAACGTCTGGCTCCCAAATATGGCGCGTGGACAGCGGCGCTCGTCGCGGCGGGCGTCTACCTGTTAGCGGTCATCATCGCCGGTGCGCTGCTGCCGCCGATCAACGAAGTTCCGGCCGATTTCCCCGCCGTCGTACTTTGGCATTTCCGGATCGACTCGCTTGGAATGCAGGCGATCATGTGGGCGACATTCGGCCTTCTCTTCGGCGCTCTGACGGAGAAGGCCTCGGTCGGCCGTCTCTATAAAATCAGCGGTAATGCGAGAACGGCGTGGTGAAGCGGCAAGCTTTTAGTTCTTGCCTTCAGCATCGCACGAGATGACGCGATCAAGACCGATATCACAGTGTAATGCTAGCGATGTCGGTCTATTTTGAAGGAAATATTTCCTTCTAGGAGATTTCATATTCGTCGATTAGCCTTGCCGTTGTTGCATGACATTTGACATGCATTCAGTATCAATGAGCAAGAGCGTTCCCCATGTTCCGCAGTCTTCTCCTTGCCGCCGGTCTTCTCTCGTCTTTCAGTCTTCTCGCGCCCGCTGAGGCGCAGTCGCTGCCCGAAGAGATCGTCAACGCCCTGAATAAAGTCTGGGGCGTGCATCCCGGTTTCCGCGCCAATCATGCCAAGGGCATCGTCGGGCAGGGTACCTTCAAGGCGACCCCCGCAGCCGCGGAGCTGAGTAAAGCCGCGATCTTCTCGGGCGATACGATCCCGGTGACGATTCGCTTCTCCGACAGCGGCGGGTTGCCCAATGTCCCCGACGGTTCGCCCAAGGCGGTGCCGCACGGGCTTTCCATCAAGTTCCATCTCAAGGATGGCAGCGAAACGGATATCGTCATCAACTCGCTGAAGTTCTTTCCCGTCGCAACGGGCGAAGACTTCCGTGATCTTCTGCTCGCCGTTGCGGCGAGCCCGCCCGATGCGCCGAAGCCGACGAAGCTCGATCTCTTCTTCAAGGCGCATCCGCGCGCGCCTGCGGCTTTCGCTGCGCTCCAGCAGCCCGACAGCCTCGCCGACGAGCAATATAATGGCGTCGATGCTTTCGTCTTCGTCGACAAGAGTGGCAAGAAGCAAGCCTTCCGCTACATCGCCGCGCCGGAAAAGCTCGTGCATATCAGCAATGAGGAAGCGGCGAAGAAACAGCCGAATTATCTCTTCGACGAGATTGCCGTGCGCGTCGCGAAACATCCCGTGGTCTTCCATCTGGAGGCGCAGCTCGCCGCGCCCGGCGATGTGACCAAGGACCCGACGGTGCCCTGGCCGGCGGATCGCAAGGTGGTCGATCTCGGCGTGCTGACCATCGACAAGATCGATGCGAACAGCCTCGAAGAACAGAAGAAGCTTCTGTTCCTGCCCGGCGCGCTGATCTCCGGCATCGAGGAATCGGACGATCCGCTCGTCGATGTGCGTGACGGCGCCTATGCCGTCTCCTTCGGCCGCCGCAGCCAATAGTTGCTTTAGGCGGACGGTTATGCGCAAAACGGCGCCATGCCGGCGCCAGACGCAAAAATCGCCATTCGCCCCGCGACGCCAGCCGACGCGGGGCTGATCTTTGCCTTCGTGAGCGAACTCGCCGCTTTCGAGCACTTGTCGCATGAAGTGCAGGCGGACGCAGCAGGGCTCAAGGCGGCCTTGTTCGGCGCCAACCCCCGCGTCTTTGCCGAGATCGCCGAATATGACGGCGCACCGGCCGGCTTCATCCTCTGGTTCTACACATTCTCCAGTTTCGCCGGCCGCCACGGGATCTGGATCGAGGATCTCTACGTTCGGCAGGAATTTCGCGGCAAGGGCCTTGGTGCCACCTTGCTGCACGGGATCGCGCGCCGCTGTGTCGCGGAAAAGCTCGGCCGGCTCGAATGGTCGGTGCTGAACTGGAACGAGACTGCCATCCGCTTTTATCAGAGCGCAGGCGCGCAGCTTAAGTCCGAATGGACCATCTGCCGGATGGAAGGCGCCGCGCTGGCGAAGTTCTCCGCTGAAGTTGAACGCACATGAGCCTGCCTTTGGTCGGAGTCGTCGCCATCGCCGATAACGGCGTGATCGGCCAGGGCAATGCCCTGCCGTGGCATATTTCCGCCGATCTCAAGCGCTTTCGCGCGCTGACGCTCGGCAAGCCGCTGATCATGGGGCGCAAGACTTTCGCCTCGCTGGGCCGGGCGCTGCCGGGACGCGAGACGATCGTCGTGACACGTGATAAAAGCTTCGTGCCTCCGGCCGGTGTTTTCACGGCGGGGGATGTGGATGCGGCTCTGGCGCTTGGCGAATCGCGCGCCAAGGCGCTTGGCGCGCCGGAAATCGTCATCGCTGGCGGCGGCGAAATCTATGCGGCGCTGATCGACCGTCTGGATCGGCTACATGTGACTTACGTGCATCTCGCACCGCCCGGAGATGCTTATTTTCCGGCCATCGACTGGTCACATTGGCGGGAGATTTTCCGCCAGGATCATCCCAAGGGCGAAGGCGCCGATGCAGCCTATGCGTTCGTCGACTATATCCATGCTGATTGAGAGAGACGGCGTGTCGAGGAAGGATTTCTATGCCCTGGAGCAATGACGGCAAGGACGGCGGCTCGTGGAAGCCGAACAATCCCGGGCCGTGGGGTCAGCCGCCGCGGCCCAACCAGGCGGATCTGGAGGAATGGTTGCGTCGGGCGCAGACTCGGCTGCGCGGCTGGCTGCCGGGCGGCGGCATTGGCGGCCAGGCGCTCGTGGCGCTTGGCCTTCTCGGCGTGCTGCTGTGGCTGCTTTCGGGTTTTTATACGGTCGGACCCAACGAAGTCGGCCTCAACATGATCTTTGGCCGCTATACGGGCAAGACAAGCTCGGGCCTCAATTACAATCTGCCCTATCCGATCGGCGCGGTCCAAAAGCTCGCGGTGACGGATCGCAACACGATCAACATTGGTTTCATCACCCGTCAGGATGACCGCACCGGCGAGGAGGCGACCTTCGATCTGCCGGAAGAGAGCCTGATGCTGACCGACGACCAGAATATCGCCGACGTAAAATTCGTGGTGATCTGGCAGATCGACCCCGTGCACCCCGAGAATTATGCCTTCAATGTTGCCGATCCCGACGACACGGTGAAGGCGGTCGCCGAGAGCGCCATGCGCGCCGTGATTGGCCACAGCCTGATCCAGAATATCCTGACCGCCGAGCGCAAGGTGATCGAGCCGGAAGTGCAGGATCAGATGCAGGCGATCCTTGATAGTTACAAAGCCGGCGTCCTCGTCCTGCAGGTGCAATTGCAATCGGTCGATCCGCCGCAGGAGGTTATTGCCGCCTTCCGCGATGTGACCGCGGCGCAGCAGGATCGCGACAGGACGCGCAACGAGGCCGATGCCTATGCCAATCGCGTCGTGCCGGTGGCGCGCGGCCAGGCGGCGGCGATCCGCCAGCAGGCGGAAGGCTATCGCTTGCAGACCGTCGACGAGGCGACCGGACAGGCCTCGCGCTTCTCCCAGGTCGAGACGCAATACAAGAACGCGCCGGCCGTGACGCGTGAGCGCATCTATCTTGAGACGATGGAGAAAATTCTGGGCGACAGCGACAAGGTGCTCGTCGATCAGGGCGGCGGCCCGGGCGTCGTGCCCTATCTTCCGCTGCCGCAGCTTGCGCCAAATTCCGATACCAATGGAGGATCGAAATGAAGAGCGCGACAGGCTTTTTCATCGTCCTTGTTGCCGTCGTGGCCGTCGTCGTCGCGGTTGCGTCGATCTTCACCGTCGGCCAGACCGAGCAGGCGCTGGTCCTGCGCTTCGGCGATCCGGTTGCCGGGCGCGGCCTCGTCACCGAGCCGGGGCTGCATTTCAAGATTCCCTTCATCGAGAATGTCGTCCTGCTCGACAAGCGCATTCTCGATGTCGAGACGCCGACGCAGGAAGTGCTCGCGGCCGACAATACCCGGGTCGAAGTCGATTCTTTCCTGAGATACCGGATCGCCGATCCGCTGAAATTCTATCAGACGGTCGGCGACACAGACCGCGCCGACGTGCAGCTCGGCTATATCCTCAATTCGGCAGTGCGCCGGGTTCTCGGCGACGCCAGCCTCAGCCAGATCGTCAGCGGCCAGCGCGAAGCCCTGATGGGCGCCATCCGCGAGCAGGTCAATCAGCAGACCTCCAAGCTCGGCGTGGCCGCGGTCGATGTGCGCATCCGGCGTACCGACCTGCCGCAGCAGATTTCCGAAAAAGTGTTCAGCCGCATGCAAAGCGAATGGGCGCGCCAGGCGGCGCTTTTTCGCGCGCAAGGAACAGAGCAGGCGCAGGAGATCACCGCCAAGGCCGATCGCGACGCAGTGGTCCTGAAGGCGGACGCGCAGCGTGATGCCGATCAGGTCCGCGGCGCCGGCGATGCCGAGCGCGCGCGCGTCTTCGCGGCAGCCTTCGGCAAGGATCCGGAATTTTTCGCCTTCTACCGCTCGATGCAGGCCTATGTCGCGGGGTTGAAGCCCTCGAACACGCGCTATGTGCTCAGTCCGAAGTCGGCCTTTTTCCGCTACTTCACGCTCTCGGGTGAGACGAGCACGCCGCCGTCCTCTGCCGCGCATTGAACCGCGGCGGCGTGGGGCTTTATGGGTGCCTCAAAATCCGCGTGAACTCGTCCACGCAATGGGCTAGCTTTCGCGCGAGCAGGAGATGTGGATGATTTTGTTCCGGCAAGTGGCGTCTGCTTTTCCCCGCGCGCGGCGTATTCTGGCGGCGGGCGCCATGAGCAGCCTTCTGCTTTGGGGCTTCGCTGAAGCGCTCCCGGCATCCGCTGGCGACCGGCCGGATTCCTTCGCCGATCTCGCCGCCTCGGTCAGCGATGCGGTGGTCAATATTTCCGCGACCCAGACCTACGAGGACAAGGATTCCGCAGGCGGTCCGAATGTCGATCCCGGAACGCCGTTCGACAATCTTTTCGATGAATTTCTACGCCGCCATCAGCAGGGCGGCGACGGCGACGCGGGCCGTCATACGCGCAGCTCGAATTCGCTCGGCTCCGGCTTCGTCATCGATTCGTCCGGCATCATCATCACCAACAATCACGTCATCGCCGATTCGAACGAGGTGACGGTGATCTTCACCGACGGCACGAAGCTGAAGGCGCAGGTCATCGGCAAGGATACGAAGGTCGACGTGGCCGTGCTCAAGGTAAATACGGATCATCCGTTGAAGGCGGTCAAATTCGGCGACAGCGACAAGATGCGCGTTGGCGATTGGGTGATTGCGGTCGGCAATCCCTTCGGTCTTGGGGGCAGCGTGACGGCGGGTATCGTCTCGGCGCGCCACCGCGACATCGATTCCGGCCCCTACGACAATTTCATTCAGACCGACGCGGCCATCAACAAGGGCAATTCGGGCGGCCCGCTGTTCGACATGGACGGCGAGGTCATCGGCATCAATACCGCCATCCTCTCGCCCTCCGGCGGCTCGATCGGCATCGGCTTCGCGACGCCCTCGGACACGGTTATTCCGGTCATCGATCAATTGCGCAAATTTGGCGAGACGCGGCGCGGCTGGCTCGGCGTGCGTATTCAGTCGATCGACGATTTGATCGCCGAGAGCCTTGATCTCGGCAAGGTGCGCGGCGCGCTTGTCGCCGGCACGGACGCCGGCGGTCCGGCGGCCGAGGCGGGGATCGAGACCGGCGACGTGATCGTCAAGTTCGACGGTGTCGATGTCGCCGAGTCGCATGATCTGCCCAAACTCGTGGCCTCCACGCCGGTCGGCAAGGATGTCGCGATCGTCGTCGTCCGCAAGGGCCAGGAACTGACCAAGACGGTCAAGCTTGGCCGGCTCGAAGATGGCGAGCAGAAGGCCTCGCTCGCGGCTGGCGATCTCGGGGAGAGCCGAAAACTGGTGGCGCCCCCGGGCGAGAAGGCTCTGGGCATGGCGCTCTCCAGCCTCGACGAGACCTCGCGGCTGAAATATGCGATCAAGGATTCGGTCACGGCGGGCGTCGTTGTGACTGGGGTGGATTCGAACTCCCCGGCGGCGCAGAAGAACATCCTGCCCGGCGAGGTAATCCTCGAAGTCAATCAGGATCCGGTACGGGCTCCCGCCGACGTGGCGCGTAAAATGCGCGCCTTAAAGGGCGCCGGCAAGAAGTTGGCGCTGCTGCTCGTCTCGACGCCCCAGGGCGAAGTGCGCTTCGTCGCGATCAATCTCTAGAGCCTCCGCGCTCGCGCCCCGCCCGAGTCCATTAACCGAGTCGCTTGATCGGACCCAGTTTCGCGGGCCGGATTTGCGAATGTCGGGTAGGGCTCTCCTTGACAGCCCTCGGCGTGCCGCCTATGTCCAAGTCGCCGTTAGCACTCACCAGCCTTGAGTGCTAACGGCCAGTCATTTTTCAATCCGTTCAGCGCCAGTGCCGATCGGCTTTTGGCGTTGTCCGCGAAACGTTCAAGGAAGTAACGCAATGACTTTCCGACCTCTCCATGACCGCGTCGTCGTCAAGCGTCTCGAAGGCGAAGAAAAGACGAAGGGCGGCATCATCATTCCCGATACGGCGAAAGAGAAGCCCCAGGAGGGCGAGATCGTCGCCGTCGGGCCCGGCGCACGCGACGAAAGCGGCAAGCTTGTCCCGCTCGATGTCAAGGCCGGCGATCGCATCCTCTTCGGCAAGTGGTCCGGCACCGAGGTCAAGGTCGACGGCCAGGACCTCCTCATCATGAAAGAGAGCGACATTCTCGGCATCGTCGGCTGAATGTCCCGGCCCTAGCGCCCCCAAAAAATCAGGAGTTCCCCCAAATGGCAGCCAAAGACGTACGTTTTTCCTCCGATGCCCGTGACCGCCTGTTGCGCGGCGTCGACATTCTCAACAATGCGGTGAAGATCACGCTCGGCCCCAAGGGCCGTAATGTGGTGATCGAGAAGAGCTTCGGTGCGCCGCGCATCACCAAGGATGGCGTGACCGTCGCCAAGGAAATCGAACTGTCGGATAAGTTCGAGAACCTCGGCGCCCAGCTCATCCGCGAAGTCGCCTCGAAGCAGAACGACATTGCAGGCGACGGCACGACGACGGCGACGATCCTCGCTTCCGCGATCGTTCGCGAAGGCACCCGGGCCGTTGCGGCCGGCCTCAACCCGATGGATCTGAAGCGCGGCATCGACCTCGCGGTCGAAGCGGTTGTGAACGACCTCAAGGCCAACACCAAGAAGGTCACGTCCAACGACGAGATCGCCCAGGTCGGCACCATTTCCGCCAACGGCGATACGTCGATCGGCCAGATCATCGCCACGGCGATGCAGAAGGTCGGCAATGAAGGCGTCATCACCGTCGAGGAAGCCAAGACTGCGGAAACCGAACTCGACGTCGTCGAAGGCATGCAGTTCGACCGCGGCTATCTCTCGCCCTATTTCATCACCAATGCCGAGAAGATGATCGCCGAGCTCGAAGATCCCTATATCCTGATCAACGAGAAGAAGCTCTCCTCGCTCCAGGCGCTGTTGCCGGTGCTGGAGGCTGTGGTGCAGACCGGCAAGCCGCTGCTGATCGTGGCTGAGGACGTCGAGGGCGAGGCGCTTGCCACGCTCGTCGTCAACAAGCTGCGCGGCGGCCTCAAGGTCGCGGCCGTCAAGGCTCCGGGCTTCGGCGACCGCCGCAAGGCCATGCTGGAGGATATTGCGATCCTCACTGGTGGCCAGCTCATCTCCGAGGACCTCGGCATCAAGCTCGAGAACGTCACGCTGCAATTGCTCGGCCGCGCGAAGCGGGTGCGTATCGACAAGGAAGCGACGACGATCATCGACGGCGCTGGCGCCAAGGCCGACATCGAGTCGCGCATTGCCCAGATCAAGGCGCAGATCGCCGACACGACCTCGGACTACGATCGTGAGAAGCTGCAGGAGCGCCTCGCCAAGCTCGCGGGTGGTGTTGCCGTGATCCGCGTCGGCGGCGCGAGCGAAGTCGAAGTGAAGGAAAAGAAGGATCGCGTCGACGATGCGCTGAACGCAACGCGCGCCGCGGTCGAGGAAGGCGTCCTGCCGGGTGGTGGCGTGCCGCTGCTGCGCGCGTCCAAGGTGCTCGACAACCTCAAGACCGCGAATGCCGATCAGAAGGCAGGCGTGGACATCGTCCGCAAGGCCATCCAGACGCCGGCACGGCAGATCGTCGACAATTCCGGTGCTGATGGCGCTGTCGTTGCCGGCAAGCTGCTTGAAAACAGCAGCTATACCTACGGCTATAATGCCCAGACGGCGGAATATGGCGATCTCGTCAAGCTTGGCATTATCGACCCGACGAAGGTTGTCCGTACCGCACTGCAGGACGCGGCTTCCGTTGCCGGCCTCCTCATCACGACCGAGGCGATCGTGACCGAGCAGCCGCGGAAGGAAGCGGCTCCCGCCCCCGGTGGCGGCGGTGCCGGCGGCTTCGGCGGCATGGACTTCTAATTCTCATTTGTGCGAAACGACACTTAAAAGCCCCGGGTTTCCGGGGCTTTTTGTTTACTTAACTTGTGCGGCCTAGTGCATGGGACGAGAATATACGTTTCTCGCGCGCGGATCACTGACTAGAACTGCATCGCGCGGCGCGGGCCGTTCGACATTCGGAGCCGAATGGCTGACCTCGCGCTTCCGAAGCCTGGATTAGGAGTGAGAAAAAGTGGGGCAGGAGACGCCGACGGAAAACAAGAAAACAGCCACCCGGGCTGATCTGTTGAATGCCGTTTATGACTCCTGCAAGGGTCTTTCCCGCGCCCAGGCACGCGATATTTTTGAAATGACATTGGAAGAAATTTCGGCCGCGCTGGTTCGCGGCGAGACCGTCAAGCTTCGCTCGTTCGGCCTGTTCTCAGTCCGCGCCAAGCGCGAGCGTATCGGCCGCAATCCGCGCACCGGCATTGAAGTGCCGATCAAGCCCCGGCGGGTTCTCACCTTCCGGCCGTCGCCGGTTCTTGTCGCGATCATCAACGGCGAAAGCGCCGAAGCCGCACAGGAATTGCAGGACTAGGCCGGCCAGCGCGGCGAAATCCTCCCCTTCCGCGCATTCACGGAAAAGCCGCGAAGATTACAAAGCTGTAACTAGGCTGCGATTTGCGCCTGTGCGCTAAAGCGTGTTTGATCGCGCCGAGCGCAGGCGGTTTTCGAGCGAATCCGATGCGCTTAAAAAGCCATAAGGGCGCCATGACGATTCAATACCGACGTCCTTCGCTCTAGTTGAACGGTCTCCATGAAAAGTCTTGCAATTCTCGTCGCGCTTTTCGCCGCCGCCGCCGCTTTCGTCGCCGTCAGGATCGGCGACACAACCACCGGCCTGCTGGCTGCAACCTCGCTCATCTGCGCCTATACGACGTTCCGGTCGCAGCATATTTCGAGCTATTTGCGGATTTTCGTCGCAATCTTCGCGATCGAGGTCATCGTCTTCGGTGTTCTTTGCCTCGCGGCGCAGCTTCATGAATGGCCCCGCGAATGGGCCGACTATGAGATTCCCGAGAGCCTGCCGCTGAGCGTCGCGTTCTTCGCGATCGGCGTTTATGCGATCTCCTTCGTGCCGCTCGTCCGCGCGATGATGCGGATCGCCGACCGCTATTTCGATTCGCGCGATGTCGCCGACGCCAGGATCTGGCCGTTCCCGTCCTATCGTGCCGCCGAGCGCAAGATCGGCGCGGCGATGGTGGTTTTCCTCGTCCTCATCAATCAGGCCGAGGTCGGCATCAACATCCGCCTCTCGTTCTTCTCGCGCGATTGGTTCAATGCGATCCAGAACAAGGATGCGAAGGCGTTCTGGTATCAGCTTTTCACTGTCTTCCTGGTGTGGGCCTTCCTTTATATTTTCGCGGCCGTCGTCGAATATGTGGTCACCTCGACAATGGTCATCCGCTGGCGGCGCTGGCTCACCGGCTATTATCTCGACCGCTGGCTCGACAATCACCGCCATTACCGCATGTCGCTCGCCGGTTCGCCGGCCGATAACCCGGACCAGCGCATCTCCGAGGATATCAACCGCTTTATCGATGGCGGCGATATCGGCTACGGCATCTATTCCTTTTCGATCCTGCTCATCTCGAACCTGAGCTCGCTGGTGTCCTTCGCCATCCTGCTCTGGCTTCTCTCGGCCAATTTCACGCTGCCGGGGACTCATATCGCCGTACCCGGCTTCCTCTTCTGGGCCGCACTAATTTATGCTGCGGTTGGCACGTGGCTTACGCATTGGATCGGCAACCCGCTCGCGCTGCTTTCGTTCAAACGCCAGCGCTATGAGGCCGATTTCCGCTTTTCGCTCGCGCGTCTGCGCGAATATACGGAACAGGTCGCGCTCCTCTCGGGCGAGGAGACGGAAAAACGTTCGCTCAAGGCGCGGTTCGGCGCGATCGTGGCGAATTATTTCGAGATCATCTCCTGCCGCAAACGGCTGACGGCCTTCACCCAATCCTATTCGCAGATCAGTCCGTTCATTCCCTATATCGTCTCCGCGCCCTTCTATTTCGCCGGCAAGATCACGCTCGGCATCATGACGCAGACGGCGAGCGCCTTCAGCAATGTCAACAACGCGCTGACGTTCGTCGTCAGCTATTATGTCTATCTCGCCGATTATAAATCCGTCCTCGATCGTCTGACATCCTTCGACCAGTCGATCGAAAAGGCGGATGCCTACGAACTGCGTCCGCAGCCCGCGCGGGTCGCGCCCGGAGCGTCGAATGTCAGCCTCGCGGAAGTCACGCTGCGCCTGCCGGACGGCCGCACGATCGTCGAGGACGCCAATCTCGATCTCGTCTCGGAGATTCCGGCGCTCTTCGTCGGCCCCTCGGGTTCCGGAAAGTCGACCTTGTTCCGCGCTATCGCCGGTATCTGGCCCTATGGCCAGGGCAAGATCGATCTGCCTTCGTCTGCGAAGCTGATGCTGCTGCCGCAAAAGCCCTATATCCCGATCGGCAGTTTGCGTAGCGCGCTCGCCTATCCCGGCGCGCCGGAGCACTACGACGACGCGACATTGCGCGACGCGCTCGAAGCGACCCAACTCGGCTATCTGGCGGACAAGCTCGATGTCGAAGGCGTCTGGCAGCAGCAATTGTCCGGCGGCGAGCAGCAGCGCCTGTCGATCGCGCGCGCTTTGCTCGAGAAACCGGATTGGCTGTTTCTCGACGAGGCGACGACGGCGATGGACGAGCCGATGGAAGCGGGCATCTATCAGGCGCTGCGCGAAAGACTGCCCAGGACCACGATCGTCTCGATCGGACATCGCGCGACCATCGAGCAATACCACGAACGCCGGCTCGAAATGCAGCCGTCGGGCGGCAGCGGAATCTTCACGCCGAAGGACAATGTGGGGAAGGCGGCGGAGTAAGTTCCGCCACTCTATGCAAGCCGCGCCGCGAGCTTTTCGTAAAGCTTGTTCTTCTCGTCGAAGACATAGTCGAGCTGCGTGACGCTGACTTCCGCCGCGCCTTGCGCCAGAAGCCAATCGGCAAGCGCCGGCACTTTGTCCTTCGGGCAGGTCAGCGTCAGCCATCCGTCGGCGAGATGGCGACGCGGCCGCGCCGAAAAGAGCACTTCGGCATGGGCGAAAAGCTCGACATCCGCCTGGGCGATGCGGGCGGACACCTCGCGCGTCGTGCGCGCGATTTCCTCCGCGGCGATGCGCGAAAGAATGATGCGCGCCGCCTCTCGTGTTTCCTCTGTCCAGGGTGCGGCGAGCGAGGCGACGAAATTGGCCTCGGAGCGCAAGATCACGCCGTCATCGAGAATCTTCAGCGCATTGGCCGAGAGTGTGCCGCCCGTCGTCGTGATGTCGACGATCAACTCCGCCGTGCCCGCAGCGGGCGCGCCCTCGGTTGCGCCGAGGCTTTCGACGATGCGGTAATCGGTGACATGACTTTCAGCGAAGAAGCGCCGCGTCAGATTCACATATTTGGTCGCGACCCGCATCCGCTCGCCGCGCTTGGCGCGGAAAGCGAGCGCGACATCTTCAAGATCGGCCATGGTCTTGACGTCGATCCAGGCCTGCGGGACGGCAACGACGACATTGGCATAGCCGAAACCGAGCGGCGCCAGCAGCTCGCATTTCGCATCGGCATCCGGGATGCTCTCGCGCACCAGATCTTCGCCGGTGATGCCGAGATGCGCGGTGCCGGCCGCAAGGTGCGTCACGATCTCCGAAGTCGAGATGAAGGCGACCTCGACATTGTCGAGGCCGGCGATCCTGGCGCGATAATCGCGCGCGCCGCGGCCTTGCACGAATTGCAGCCCGGCACGGGCGAAGAACGCGGCGGCATTCTCCTGCAGCCGGCCTTTTGACGGTACGGCGAGAATGAGCTGAGGCTTTTCGAGTTCGCTCATCGCCACCAATCCGTCTGACCGCGCTCAGGCAACTTCAATCTCTCGATCCAGATCGCCGCCCCGACGGCACCAATATCAGCCTCGCCGCCGAGCGATTTGAGCAGGCCGTCAAAGCGACCGCCGCCGACGATGGGCTCATTGCGCGGCCGGCCGCGTTCGAACGCCTCGAAGACGAAGCCAGTGTAATATTCAAGATCGCGGGCAAAACGGGTCGAGAAGGTGAAATCGGCGACATCGAGGCCGCGCGCGGCCATGAAGCCGAGCCGCGCGTCGAAGCGATCGAGCGCGGCATTGAGATCGACGCCCGTCATCGCCGCAATCTGGCGCAGCCGGGCAGAAGCCTGATCCGGGTCAGTCTCGATAGAAAGAAACTCGTTCAGGATGGCGCGCGCCTCGTCCGGGAAATCCTGGCCGGATTTCAGCGCCGCCTGTTCGAGGAACCGCTCGGCAATCTCCGCCGCGCTGCGGCCGCCGACGCTGGAAATGCCAGCGATCGAGAGCAGGTCTTCGACCAGCGCACGCGCGCCCTGCTTGTCCGCACCTTGGAGCGCTGCGAGCACGCCGGTGTGGTCGCGGGCCTTGCCGTTCGCCGGCTGGGCGAGAATGGCGTCGAGCGATTTGTCCTGCGCATGGCCGCGCAGGATGCGCCGCTGCCATTGCGGCGAGAGGTCGAGCGCGGCAACGAGATCGCGGATCAGGCCGTTGTCGCCGAAGCGCACGTCGAGATTGATTTGGCCGAGCGCAGCGACGGCGTCGAGCGTGACGCCGAGAATCTCGGCATCGGCGGCCTCCCGGTCGGGATGGCCGAAATTCTCGATCCCGGCTTGCAGAAACTCGTTGGGTCCATCGGTGCGATAGCGGAACACCGGGCCGCAATAGCTGTAGGTCGCAGCGCGCCCGGCGACATCCGAGGCGAGATAATGCTGGCTAACCGGGATCGTATATTCCGGCCGCAGACAATATTCGGCGCCGGACAGGTCGCTCGTCAGATAGAGGCGGCTGCGGATATCCTCGCCCGAATTGAAGAACAACGCCGCCTTTTGCAGGATCGGCGGCTCGTAGAGCGGATAGCCGGAAGCTTCGAGATGCGCGACAAGGGCCGCGGACGCGGCGCGCTTGGCGGCAGCGGAATTTTGATCGGCGCTCACGGGCATCTCTCGAATTTGCGCTTCTCTTTAGCAATTGCGCGCCGGTGGCGCGATCTCTTTCGGCGGGCAAGGTGAATGGCGTGCAAACGTCAATTCATTTTGCGATTACAAAGTCTTGTCGATGTTCGGCGGGTGTCGCCGCGGCGATGATGACCTGCGCCGGCGGCGTGGCGGAAAAAAGACCGGGGAGCAAATCGGCGCGATTGGTCAGGACCGCCTCTGCATTCAACGCCTGCTTATCGGTCAGCTCTCCCGCTGCCGCCGAAGCCGGTTCGCTCAGCAGGATCAGGCGCGCGATCCGCCGCGATGAGCCGCCGGTCGCGCTTGCGAAAGTGTCGAGCAGAGCCTGGAACTTGGCGCGGACCTTGGGATGGGCGACGATTTCGACGGGTGTCGCCGCGGGATCGAGACCGAGGCTTTTGCAAGCCGCGAAATTCGGGAAGACGAATGCGCCGGCGAAAGGCTGGCCGGCGCCGGTGAGGACAACATCTTGCGCGAAAGGGGCCAGGGCGGCGCGGCAGGCTTCTCGCAGCGGGCCGGTGCTGACCCAGGTTCCGGTCGCCAGCTTGAAATCCTCGCCCACGCGCCCGTCGAAGCAAAAGCCCTGGCGCGGTTGGGCGGCGTCAGCGAGCCGCAAGGCATCGCCGAGACGGAAGAAGCCTTCGTCGTCGAAAGCCTGTTGCGTTGCGTCCGGGTCGCGCCAATAGCCGGGCGTCACGTTCGGTCCTTTGACACGTACTTCCAGCTTTTCGCCGCGCGGCGTGAGCTTCAATTCGGCGCCGGGCAGGGGCAGACCGACGCCACCTTCGGCGCGGATCGCCGGCGTCCAGAAGGTGGTCGCCGGGCCGGATTCGGTCGCGCCATAGCCGCTCATCGCCAGAATTGTCTCGCCGCACGCCGCCGCGGCGGCCTCGTTCCACGTCTCATAGGTCGCGCGGCCGATCGGCGCGCCGGCGAAGAACGTAAGCCGCAAATGACGAAAGAAATTTGTCGCGAGCTTCTTTTCGCGGGCGAGATGCGGCAGCAGCATTTCGATGCCCGCGGGGACGTTGAAATGCAGCGTCGGCGAAATCTCGCGCAGGTTGGCGAGCGTCGCCGCGATGCCGTCGGGCGTCGGCCGCCCGGCATCGATATAGAGCGTGCCGCCATGCGCCAGGACGAGGTTGAAATTCTGGTTGCCGCCAAAGCTGTGGCTCCAGGGCAGCCAATCGAGAAGCACCGGCGGCTCGCTCGCGAGAAAGCGCAGCGCGCGGGCGATCATCGCCTGATTGGCGCAGAGCATCCTTTGTGTCGTGATGACGGCCTTGGGTGCGGCGGTCGAGCCGGAAGTGAACATGAATTTGGCGATCGTCCGTGGCCCGACGTCGCTCTCAATACGGTCGAGCGCGGCGGTTTCGGGCGTTGCCAGCAGGTCGGACAAAAGTTCCGCGCCAAGCGGCGGCGCACTTGCGACAAGGCGCGTGGCCGTCTCCGGCGCCACGGCAAGCGCCTGCGCATAGGCCGCGCCATCCTCGGCGAAGACGAGGCCCGGCGTCAGCAAGCCGAAGATGCTTTTCAGGCGCGTGAAATCCGGTGCCGCGAGCGCATAAGCGGGCGAGATCGGCGCATAGGGGATGCCGGCATAAAGCGCCGCGAGGCCGAGCAGGGCATGGGCGATGCTGTTGCCGGAGAGAATGACGAGCGGCCACTCGGCACTGAGGCCGCGCGCGAGGAGCGCGCTGGCGAGCCGGCGCGCCTTGGCGCGCGCCTGCGCATACGTGATCCTCGCCCAGACGCCGCTAGCCTCGCGCTCGGCGAGAAAGATCTGGTCCGGCCGCAGCGCCGCCCAGCGATCGAGCCAGAGGGTGACCCTGTCCTCGTAGCTGCCGAGTTCAATGGGCGAGCGGGCGTAGAGCACACCGTCGCCGCCGGGTGTGAGCGCGATATCGAGCGGGCCGAGATCGACAGGTCGTTGATTTGGGAGGGCGGAAGCCGGCATGGCGGTTCGATGGAGAACTCTTTCCGGCTATTTATCAACTCTCGGCCCCGGCGGAAGAGGTTGCGACCCGCAAAAGCTGGCTTTATGGTCGCGCCGCCGTCGGCCCTGCGGCGCATTCAACGCCAGGGCCAGTCTCCAGGAGCGGGATTCCGCTCTAACACTATGAATCGGCGCGATTTTTATTGGCCGGATGATTTCATCCGGGCGGAAAGCGCGCCGCAGGTTTTGGGGCGTCGCCAAGTGGTAAGGCAGCGGATTTTGATTCCGCCATCCGGAGGTTCGAATCCTCCCGCCCCAGCCAGACAGTTCGGTTTCTCAACGCGAAATGCGCCTCGCCGCAGAAGGTACGACATTTCCGAAGGTTGAGCGCAAGGTGCAGGCTCTGGCGACGCCGCCTAGTGCCATTTTCAGCTTTCCGTCCCGTATTCTAGGCAGCGGTCTGCACACGTGATTTCTCAATCCTGGTGTGCGGTACCAAGAAATTGCCGAGACTGTGCGGGGACAAGCCTGAATGGCTACTTTGCGCCCATGTCGGTCGTTCTCCGTAGGTTAATCGGCTTCTCGAAAGCGGACATCGCGTCGGCGGGACGTCTCTTGGAAGCTGTTCTCACGTGCCTTCGGCTTGAAAGCCGGAATGCCCCACAGCAAAGCCGAAGAGAGAAAGGCATTCGGCGGCATCGAAACGGCCGCGCGTATGAAGTGATTGACCAGATGACTTGTTTATACTACTCGGTCATTCTCATCGGAATTCGCGGATGGTCATGCTTAGCGGAAAAACTTCCGTCATCACGGGTGCCTCATCCGGGATAGGCAAGGCCGTAGCTCAGCTGCTTGCGCAAGAGGGAAGCCATGTCTTCATTGCCGGCCGAAGCGGCGACCGACTTCAAGCGCTTGCCGGAGTGATTGAGCGCGCCGGTGGCAGGGCCAGCATCGGCGCCTTCGACGTGCACAATTACGAAAAGCTTCGAGCTTTCGTGGACGAAGCGGTAGATCGGACCGGACGGCTCGACATCATGGTCAACGCCGCCGGCGTCGATTATCCCGGTTCCATTATTGAAGGAAAACTGACTGATTGGCGTGACATGTTCGAAACCAATGTCATCGCAATGCTCGTGGGGAGCCAGGCAGCGGTGCGAGCGATGCGCGCCACCAAAAGCGCGGGCCACATTGTAACGATTTCCTCTTATGCAGGGCGCGGCGATGGCTTCCGTGTCTATGGAGCGACCAAGGCGGCCGTGAACTCGATCTGCGCGACCTTGCGCGCCGAACTGGAAAATGAACCGATTCGATCGGTCACCATCATGCCAGGCGCCGTCGCCACCAATTTTGGCCGGCACTTCCCAGCTGAGTTCGTAAACAGCATCTTGAACTCAGTTGGTATTGCGTCAGACTTCAAAACTGGCGACGTCCTTTCGGACGAGACCCTCGAAATCCTTCACGCTCGTGCCTCCGCTATCTTCGCGTCTGCTGACGATATGGCCCGGGCGGTGCTTTATACGGTAACGCAACCCCATGATCTTAGCGTCTCGGAAATCCTCGTCGGCCCGCGCAAATCCTTCCCGCAAGCCCACTGAACCCGACACCGAGGAAAAGCGCGTCCGGATTCTGGATGCAGCTCAACGCCTCTTCTTGCAATACGGGGTTAAGCGCACGTCCATCGACGATGTTGCGAGCGAAACAGGCATCGCGAAGGGCACGGTCTATCTCTACTTCGAATCGAAGAACGACCTCTTCGCGGCTTTAGCGCAGCGTATCTGTGCGGAAAACTTTGTCGCGGCGCGAGACGTCATCGCTGCAGAGAAGCCGTTGAATGAACGCGTTGTCGATTTTCTCGATTGTTATATCGGCAAAGTGAACCGGCTTGTCGCGCATTCACCGCACCTCTCTGAACTGGCCGCGTCCAAGGATGCTATTGCGGCGGGGATCTACGATGACTACAATCGGCGCATGCGTTCCATGCTGACGGGCCTGCTCAATGAAGCCGGAATAGCGCGGCCTGGCGTGACCGACATGTTTCTGGCAGCAGCTATTGGATCACTGAAGACAGGCAGCCTCGCGGAGAAATCCTACCGCGCCCGGCTGGTCGCAATAATCGACACATTGATTGTTGGGCTCACCCAGTCGGAGGCGCGGTAGTCCCTTCTGAGCTGTCTCCCTTGCTTCCACGAATGATTGTCACCATCCGAGGTTGCCTTTGAGCGCAACGCGTTTGGGAATCTTACGGGCGTTAGCCTCGAAGTAGACGCTCGGGTTTGGTGGCAGGACGGTATGGAATTGGAATTCCGCATACCCAGCGCTCGTCGTCATCTTGACGTCTATCGGCGCACAGGCGGTTTGCCAGAGGAACCGCTTTCCAGACTCCAGGACGAGATCGACGTCGGCGTTATAGGTCGTGTTCCTGTCGATGATTGCCTTACCGGAGCGGAGCCAAATTGCGTGCATAACGCTCGGGCTGCCCCAATCTTCGGTGCTCTGGATTTGATTGCCAGCTAATTCTCCACCTTCGATAACCTGCACTGTGCTGCACTCGGGGCGATTATTTATAAGGACTTCATATATTTTTATTGATGCATTGCTTCTGCTCTGTACCCGAACCAAATACCCTCCTATCCCACTTTCGTTTCGGTCGCACTCGACTGAAAATGGTGCTGCGGGTCCTGGATCGAAGCTTTCAATAGACGCGCTGGCGAGAACGACGGACGGCATGGCCATCAATAGAAGGTGGCCCATGACAATTGCCGGGCGGTCTATTCGCATTTGCATATCGAGACCTTCTTGACGAAATGCCTATTGGTCATCGGCCAATTTGTAGGAGTTAAAGGCGAATGCCGCCGTCATTGACATAATTGCACAGCCGTCCAGATCGTCACCGTCGCGCTAATCCCAACGCCGGAACCTTATCTGTTATCTACCTGCTTCAAAGCACGCTCGATTGCTGTATCAAGCCCCCGTGCGACTTCGGTGACCGTTTCATCGCCAAACTGTCCGAAGAGGGACGAAGGCTTGTCGTATTCAAAGACTGCCTTTCCCCGTTCATTCTCGTAGAGCAAGACCCGAAAAGGTGCGTAGAGCGCCGCGGAAAGACGATGACGCGTCATTTTAGAAGCCGTCAGTGGATTACCGACGTCATACTGCAAAGCCTTCCTGAAAAGCCCAGCCATTTGCAGAACGCCGCCGTGATCCCGGCTCCGAAAGATCGAGAGTTCGGGGCCACTTTCCAGTAGGCTTTTGGCGCGTTCGGCGCGCCCCTCGCTCAATAGAGCAAGGACCGAGGGATCGAGCTTCGGAATGATTGATTCAAGGCATGCCGCGCGCTTTCGAACGAGCGGGTGCTTTCGACCTTCACATGCTTGACGGTAACGTCAGTCTCGATCTTGCTCTCGTTCGTCATGGCGATCTCCCGAGAGTCAACGTGCGTCTAGCCACGCGATAAATTCTGCGACCTGGCGCTTCCATAGCGTCGGGAACGCCATTGAGAAGTGGCCGGCGGATCCCGCCGTTGTCGGACGCACGACATACCGTCCTCGCGCCACCTTCGGAACGTCACGCTGCAGGATTTTGAGGCTGTCGGGATAAAACTCATCGTCGGCGAAATTGAGCGCATAGACCTTGGATTTTATCTTCTTGAGGCTGGGCTCAGCGTTAAAGTCTTCCGAGGACTGAAACGCGTAGACGGCGTTGTTCCCGTCTTGGCCGGCGGATTGTTTCCCGGCCTGTTCGATGAAGGCGTCGGCGCTTTCAGGTGTCGTCACTTCGGCTTGAAGGTGGGGCACGCCGTCGATCATCATTCGGATCAGCGCTGCGGGCACGGCCGGCGGGCGTGGCTGATGTTGAAAGTTTCCGCTCGAAAGAGCGTATTTGACGCTGAGCACGAACATGCGCCGCCATAGCAGGTTGCGGCCGCTGATGGCGGCGGGGAAACAGGCGATCGGCATAACGCCGTCCATTGCTTTCGGGTAAGCTTCGGCCCATTGCCATGCATTCATGCAACCCATCGACATTCCGATAACGGCATGCAGGTGGCTGATGCCCAGTATGTCTACGACCAGCTTATGTTGCAGATCGACCATGTCGCCGTAGCCGTAATGCGGAAACTGCGCCTTCAATCCGTCGCTCGGTTTACTCGATTGACCATGGCCGATGTCGTCGGGGATGATGATAAAGAACCGCCTTGGATCTAAAGGCGCGCCGGGTGCAAAGAGGGCAGTCTGATATTGCGGTGATAAAAGCGCCCGGCTGTTGGCGCCCGTCCAGTGAAGCAGAAGGATTGCGTTGTCGGTGGATCCGCTCGCATTTTTATGTGGACGGCCGAGCGTCACGTAATGAAGCCGCAGGTTCTGTAGCGTCTCACCGTCCCGGAATTTATAATCAGCAAAGGATGCATCTGCCTCCCGCTGGGTGGATGCCGTGGGTTGCGCGGCGGCATTTGTTGAAGTTTCGCTCGTCTGAGCGCCGGCAGGTTGCGCCATGACGCCAAGCGCCGCAATCGTCGTGAGCACCAGGGTTTGAAGTTTGCCCGGCTTCCCGGCCGCGGTCCGAGGCGTAGATACTTTCGTCTTAACGAACATCCTTCATTCCTTCAGCTTGACATCTGCTTTCGGGTGTTCGCTCTAAATCAGTGTAATTACACATATCTAAGCGCCAGATTTATGAATCTCGACTGTTCTCTAGGCTAGAGCAGAAGCTTTTTGCATTTCTTTTCGCAGGGTCGCTGCGTTGCCCGATCCGAATTGCGTTTCGAACTCGTGCTGCGCCGCTTCCCACAAAGGCATTGCATCCGCAACTACCTTATGACCGCGCCGCGAAACGGTCAGCGCCAAGCTACGACTGGTGCCAGACGCCCCGCTCATAACTAAACCAGCTTCCCGCAGAGGCTTGAGCGCGCGCACGAGCGTCGTCCGCTCCATCACCATGCGATCCGCAAGATCGGCAATCAGTAAGCCTGGATTGTGTGTGATAGCTCCCAGGATTGAAAGCTGCTGAATATTGATTCCAACCGGAGCCAGATGGCGGTCATACATCCGCGACAGGAAGCGCGCGCTCCGCCGCGCGGCTTGACAATAGCAAAGCTCCAGGGGTTCTTGCATGCGTCCTAGTAGTGCAATTGCACATATATAGTCAAGCCCGGACGGGTGGAAGGAAGAGTCGGACTCTGATGGGACGTCATTACCGTACCGTCACGACAAGCTGGTCTTGTCGAGTCTTGCAGTCCCTTCATCGCGAAGGCGAGAGGGCAGCGAGGTGAAAATGGCCTGTTGTTGACTGATCGATCCGTAATCGTTTATGGGCTGTTTATGGTTAGGCCCCGTGAATTCGATCGTGATGCGGCACTGGAACAGGCGATGCGCGTGTTCTGGGCAAGGGGGTTTGCTGCGACCTCGACCGCGGATTTGGTCGAAGCGATGGGGATCGCCCGACAGAGCCTGTACAATGCTTTCGGCGACAAACGACGGCTCTATCTGGAAGCGCTTGAGACCTATCAACGACGCACGACGGCGGGCCATTTGAAGCGTTTGAACGATCCGGCCTCGCCTACGGAAGGCGTTCGAGATCTGCTTTCCGGCCTCATTGTTGAAGACGATGGTTTGCGCGCCATGGGCTGCATGGGTGTCGGTGCCATCGCTGAATTTAGCACGTCAGATCCCGAACTCACTGCCCTGCGGGCGAAGGTCGCTGCGCTTCTCCGGAAGCGGTTGACCGATCGAATCCGCGAGGGCCAAGCCGTCGGAGAGTTCGATCAAGGCACGAGCCCGACAGAGGCCGCCGCGTTCATCCAGATGACGATGTCCGGAATCCAACTTGCCGCACGTGGCGGTGTAGCAGCCAAAGACCTTCGCACGATGGCGCGATTCGCTGTCGATCGCCTGAAGGCCATCTAGCAATTCGCCAATCCGCAAGGGTGAAGGTGCCAACAATTATGGACCGATCGATCAACAACGGAGCAGAGCGATGAGCAGTGAAAGAGCGGCAGAGCAAAAGACGGCGCTGGTTTTTGGCGGATCGCGGGGTATCGGCGCCGCGGCGGCGTTGCGTCTGGCAAAGGATGGCTTCACTGTTGCGCTGACCTATGTCTCCCAGCCAGACAAGGCCGAAAAGGTGGTTGCTGAGATCGAGGCGCTCGGGGGGCATGCCTTAGACATCCAGGCTGACAGCGCCGATCCCGGCGCGATCCGAGCTGCCGTCGTCAGGACAGTGGAGCGGTTTGGCCCGATCGATGCCGTCGTGGTCAATGCCGGAATTATTCGCGTGGGCGGGATCGAGACATTCAAACTCGAAGACCTAGACCGGATGCTCGCAGTGAACGTCCGCGGTGTCTACCTGTCAATTCAGGCTGCCGTGCCACACATGCGCGATAGCGGCCGGGTCATCACGGTCGGCAGTAACACGGCTGTCCGATCGAGCAATTCAGGAACCTGCGTCTACGCCATGACCAAGGCTGCGGTGGCGACCATGGTGAAGGGAATTGCGCTTGACCTCGCACCGCGCCGGATCACGGTGAATAATATCCAGCCAGGCCCGATCGAGACGGACATGACAGCCGCAATGATCCCGCGCTTAACGGAAATGGTGCCGCTGCATCGCGTCGGGCAGCCGGCCGAGATCGCGGCGCTGGTATCCTACCTTGTCAGCGAAGAGGCCGGCTATATGACGGGAGCGAGTCTTACGATCGACGGCGGGTTCGTACTGTGACCAAGGAAAAGGCCGACGTCCAAAAAGATAACCCATGCCGTAGCTACGTTAACGGAGTCTATAAGGGCGTCGCTGGATGCCCTTGGCACAGCTCACCAGGGACTCGCGGCCAACTAAAAGCCAAGGCTCAAGCTAGATTTAGCCGTGGCCACTGGAATCGCAGCGGACCCTTCTTGGATGTCGCGATAGCGTGGTCGCTCATGGATCATGCAGCGGGTCATCGAATTCGACCGCAAAGACGTAGCCTACAACTACCTCCACGTGGAACAGGAGGTCCCCGACACGAGCCGGGCTTGGTCGTCCCGACTACTACTCCCGCAACCGGCAATAGAAGCTAACGAGAAGTCTTCTGGACCCTGTAAATCCGTTACTGCTCCTTCTTGAACAGGTCTTGGAAGATCAGCTGGCCCCAAGTCCGGCCGCGCGCGTGCACCAGCGCGCCACCCTCGTTGAGCTTTCCTAGCTCGACGGGCGCGAATCCGAGTTGTTTGGCCAAAGCCGCCACGGGAGCGGTCGCATCCTCGTCGTCGCTCGACAGAAAGATAACCCGGTGGCCGCCCTCGACGATCGGATCGGCAGCCAGGGTGGCCGCAATCAGGTGATTGAAGCCTTTCACGAACTTGGCGCCGGTGAACGCCTTCGCGACGAAGGCGGAAGACGGGAGACCGTCCAACTCTTCAGGGAGAACTCCAAACGCGTTCGTCGCGTCGATGACCGTCTTGCCTTCCCAGCTCGGCAGGACCTTCGCAACCTCGCGATGCTCCCGGAACGGGACCGCCAGGATGATTGTATCGGCCTCGAGTGCATCCCGCAGCGACTTGGCGACGATCGTGGGTCCAATCGCCCGAGCCTGCGGCGCCAACGCCTCGGGCGGCCGTCGGCTCGCGACGGCCGCCTTGATGTTCTTACGGGCGAAGGCCCGGGCGAGGGCTTGGCCTATCGCACCGAATCCTACAATCGCATAGCTCATAATACTTCTCCGATCCGTGTTGATATTGATTCTCGGCCTTTAACGGCACTAGGTTATCCGTTTCGCTGCATGGCGACCTTCGCGAGATCTTCGGACCGCCTCAAGCGATGCGCGTCATCGGTTCGATTTCTGAATTGACGCGTAGACGTCCTGCCGTGAACTCCGCGTGGCCGGACGGTCAGCCACTTCCCGCGATCCGGCACGACTTCAGATGGCCGAGAAGCCGCCGTCGACAGACAACTCCACCCCATTCACGAAGCTCGAATCGTCTGAAGCGAGAAACAGAGCGACCGCCGCGATTTCCTCGGGACGACCCATCGTTCCCCGCGGGATGAGGGATTCGAACATCCGCTTCGCCTCCTCGGTGAGAACTTGGTCCTGCATCGGTGTAGCGATCGGCCCCGGGTGCAGCACGTTCACGCGGATATTCCTGCCCTTCAGTTCGTTGAGCCATCCGCGTGCGAATGCGTGCAGCGCCGCCTTGCTCGCCGCATACACGCTGTAACCGGGAAAACCTTTGATCGAAGCAACTGAGCCGGTCATGAAGATCGATCCGCCGTCGTTGAACAGCGGCAGCGCCTTCTGGACCGTAAACAGCGTGCCGCGCGCATTCAGGCCGAAGGCCGCATCGAAATGCTGCTCGGTAATCTCGCCCAGCGGGACGGCTTCGCCCGTGCCGGCGCTTGCGTACAGGACGTCGATCTCGCCCTTTTCCCGCTTGACTGTGTCGAACAGACGGTCGAGGTCGTCGAGATTGGCCGCGTCGCCGCGCACGCCGGTCACGTTCCGGCCAATCAGCTTAACGGCCTCGTCGAGCGCCTCCTGCCTCCGGCCCGTGATGAAAACATAGGCGCCTTCTTCAACGAACCGCTTGGCGCTCGCCAGCGCCATGCCACTCGATCCACCCGTGATGACAGCAACCTTTCCTTCAAGCTTTCCCATGACTTCTCCTTTTGTCGTGTCGGGCAGCGTCTCTGTTCCCATTTGGGACATGATGCTTCCTTCCGGCTCCATCTTTGGCTCGTCCGGGGAGGCCCCCGAGAACCTCGAGATGGGTCCGCCGGCGTCAGGCGTTGAGTGCGGAAGCGCGCACATCGGTGGTGCGAAATCGATCCGGCTGGACGACTGACGCCAGCCGCGACGATCGATGTCCGCTATTCAGGATTGGGCCGCGCTTGCCGGCATGGGTTATGATCACCGCCCTGCTACCCACCGACGAGATGCTGTTCGATGTTGTTGGACACGGACTTTGGAAGGCGCACCGCGCGGCGCCAGATCGCACCATGATCGACTGGGATGACGTTCGCTACTTTCTTGCCGTCGCGCGCGGAGGCTCGGTGCGGGCTGCCGCCGAGCGCCTCGGGGTGAACCACTCGACCGTGCTGCGACGCATCGCTCAGCTCGAGGGACGCCTTGGGGCGCACATGTTCGAAAAGCTGCCTTCGGGCTACCGCCTGACGGCTGCGGGCGAGGAGATCCTCGAGCTCGCGGAGCAGATGGAAGCGTCGTCGCACCGGCTGGAGACGCGCGTCTTCGGCCGCGACCAAAGCGTGCGCGGGCTTCTGCGGGTGACGTTGGCACCGTTCCTCGCGACGCACCTGCTCATGCCAGACTTCGCCGATTTCGCTCGTCTGCATCCGGACATTGAGATGGAAATCTCGCCATCGGGCGAGCGGGCAAATCTGACCAACCGAGAGGCGGACATCGCCATCCGCGTCGTCCCCGATCGCGCAACCCTGCCGCTCAATCTTCACGGCCTGAAGGGACCGGAGCTATTCGGCGGCGTCTACATGGCCAGCGATCGACTGGCCACGTGGCATGCGGGCGCGCGTGATCCCATCCGGCGGATCGTCATCAGCCTTCATGGATTCCCGGACTGGGCCCGCGAGGGTGAGATTCGCACCACGAAGGTTCCGTTCAGGACCCCGGACGCCGAGGCGCAGATCGTTGCAGCACGGCAAGGGATCGGGATGACCACGCTGCCGTGTTTCGTCGGCGATGCCGACCCCCTACTGGAAAGGGTGCCGGGCACCGACCTGCACATGTACGGAACGCTCTGGCTTCTCACACAGGGGGAGACACGCAAGACGAAGCGCGTGCGGCTCTTCACTGAGTTCGTATCCCGCAGGCTTGCCGCGTACGCTCCCCTTCTCGCGGGGCTGCCCATATCGCGCGACTGACGCGTGGGCAGGTCGCCGGCGATGCTTGCAGTGGAAAATACCTGCAAGCGGACATCCCCGGCGTACGACTTGGGTCAGATCTTGCCCGAAGCCTCGGCACAACCCTGCGTCCGCTTCGTCCTCCCCGTTTCCGAAACCGGACCGTCTCCTCACGGCCAGCTCCGATCATCCGAGGTGCTTGCTCAGATGGCTTCGCTGGAGAAGGCCGGCCGTTCGGCGCGATAGGGATGGATCAGATAGCGGAGAATGCAGAAGCCGTTCTCAGGCGATCGGTCAACATCCAGCAGAAATGCAAGTGCTCGCTGCCGATGCGCCAGGACCCGTCACGCCATTCATTATGCCGAGCACTTTCTGGACGCTTGTGATCGGTGCATTGGAGACGTAAAGCACGTCTCTATTATGAAGCTGGAAGCTTTCCGCCGCGAACATGCTCGATGGATCGCTTTGCGCCCATCTCGGTCGTTAAGATGAGCCTCGGTCTGCGTGAAAGCAGACGCGACGTTGCTCTCCTTTTTCTATTTGACCATCGCCTTCACCAACATCCGGCGCCACACGAAGTCGGGCAAAAGCCGATTCAACCAAAAGAATAGGCCGGGTTTGGCTAGGTAACGCAACCGATTGCTTGCATCATTTGCTGCACGGTAGATTACCTCCGCAATCGCCTCTGGCTCGGACGCCTTAGCGTTTATTTTCGCAAATAAGGCCAAGAATTTGGTCACGCTGGCTCGATAAGGGTCACTCACCGCTGTTTGCATACTGCCTGTGCCGAATTCGGTATTGACGCTGCCGGGTTCGATTAATTTCACTCGGATATGAAATGGCTCCAGCTCATAGCGCATAGATTCGCTCAATCCTTCTACAGCGAATTTTGTCGCGATGTACGACGCCGCGTAGGGGAGAGCCATACGGCCAACGACGGAAGAAACGTTGATGATCAAACCTTCGCCCGCTTTACGCATGACGGGAAGTATTTGTTGCGTAACACTGACCAAGCCAAATACATTCGTCGCAAATTGCTGTTGGATTTGACGATCGTCGACCGCTTCGATCGGGCCGAACAAGGGGTAGCCTGCATTGTTCAGCAGCACATCGATCTTTTTATAACGAGTCAACGACTCGGTCAGGGCTTGCGCAATTGAACCTTCATTCGTCACATCCAAGGCGAACAAGCTGATTTGTGGATGCTTAAGCGCGAGATCGGCCTTGAGTGGATCGCGCATGGTTGCGGCGACATTCCAGCCTTTTGCAGCGAAATAGAGCGCGGTAGCGCGTCCGATGCCGCTGGAGGCCCCTGTGATCAAGATTGTTTTAGCCAATGGCAACGATCCTCCAGTCGGGCTACAATACTATTCCATATGGAATAGTTCCATATTAAACTATATCGCTTGCCCGTCAAGGAAAAATATGAACAGTTGGGACCTTCTTCAGCTGCACCATCAGTTCTTCGAGCGCATCACGCAAAATGCGGAGCGTGCGCTGGCAGAGGATAAGTTGGACGTCAAAGGCTTTTTTGTGCTGGCAGCAATTGAAGAACTGAAGCATCCGGCTGCGCTTGCAAAACGTCTGGTCTTGCCGAAGCCCACGGTGACCTTTTTGATCAAGAAACTGGAACAGGCCCAGTATGTGAAAAGAAAAACGGTAGCGGGAGATTTGCGGCGATTTGAAATCCAGCTGACTCCGCTTGGACGCAAAGTGTGCGAACGAGGTCGTAAAACTCTTAGCGATGCCTTTGACATCAGTCTCAGCCGGCTCAGCCCGCGAGAAAGAGAGCAATATGGCGAACTATTGCGGAAATGCGTGAAACCGGCCGAGGAAGATACCGACACTGTCCGAATGGAAGTCGATGGCACTCAAAAGAATGTAATGAAACGTTTCCGTCCTGATTTGTAGCCGTTACTGGCCTCTAGGGCTTCAATGTCCGTACTTGCCTTTGCGCATCCGAGAGCGGAACGGCTGCTTTCGGCCCGTTGTCGTCTAGGTAAATATCCACGGTGCTTGAAAGCGGACCAAAAGAATTGCTCCTTGGTCGGCTTCGATATCTGGATTACTCACTCCGCCTAGTGGCGAATGCCGACGACGTGCCAGTTCTCTGCCGTCGCCGGCGCGCCGTGGTCGAGATCGCGCGAGACATGGCGCAGGGTTTCCGCGGCCGGCGAACCAACTCTCCCACGGTCGCGGCGAACTCGAACAGAGGATTCATGCGCACAATCATTTAGAAATCGCCCCATACCTAATGGAGCGCGGTCGGCAACTTCTGCGCGGTTACGGTCGCTCCAAAGTCCAAATGCACGGAACTCAATGTCGTCAGGGCCGTTCCCGATGAGGCGGACCTCGCCTTAGCGAAGGACTCGACGTGGGCGCGGTAATTTCACTATCCCGACGCGACGCGGTTCTACTGGTCTACGCCATACGGAGATGACCCATGCGCATGCTTATCGCTCTTTTAGTAGTCGTTTATCTCGTCGGCGTTGGTGTCGTCTTGGCGCCCACGGTCAAAGCAAAGTGGAACACAGGCTCCACCTCCCAATTCGTGACGTCGATTGCAAGTGAAATACCAACGGCGTTGGCTTGGCCGGCAACCATATATCGAAAAACTACCGAACGCGGGTAACACCGCGCGGTTGGGAGTGCTCGCTCGCGCAAGAACGCGCATCCGGAGCGCCTGAAAGCTCCCATAGTTAGAGCGGCGCTTCCAAGATTATGAAGTAGTTCGAGCCTACGATCCCACTGGACGGCCGCAGAGGGCAATTTACGCCGTATGACCGGCGACTCCTAATGGCCGCAGGAGCACTATCGGGAGGTGTTGCCAACCGAGGCGATATCGGGGGTTTGATATTTTATTTCATCGATCGTAGGTCAGCCGTTGTTAGATGGGCGTCCAAGAACTCGCTCAGCAGATTATCCACCTTGGAGCGTCTTCTTGACGAGCTCAAAACCCTCCGATTGGTTGAGCCGTATCGACGTATCCGAAAAGTCGTAGTCCCGCGAAGATGGTTCCCCCGCCACACCCGCGCGCTCAAAGCGCGTGATCTTCATCGCGGCCCCGTCACCCATCAACTCGATGTAAAGTGGACGTTGTTTGATCTTTGCGACGGAGGTCGGTTCGACATAGGTCAAAATAGCGTCGATCAACGCTCGATACGCGGCGACTGTTTCCCGGTGCTTTAGATCGCTGCGAATGCGCTCGGAATAGACAATCTCATCGCGCCTGGCCATTACTTCCATCAGGTTCGTGGGCAGTGGCCTTTGCCCCGCAAAAAGGTCGACGATAAAGACGCGCTTGCCGTCCGGACCGCAGCGATCAATGACCAGATCAAGCGGCGAATTGCTGATAATTCCGCCGTCCCAGTAGGCTTTGCCATCGATAATTGTCCATGGAAATCCCGGCGGCAGGCTGCCGCTGGCGATAATATGATCCGCTGTCAAGTCGTCGACGTAGCTGTCGAAGATTTGGAGCTCCCCGCTCGTCACGTTGACTGCGCCAACCAGCAGGCGTACCGGGCTCGACTTGAGTGCCGGGAAGTCGACATATTGAGAAATCAGCTTCCTCATCGGTGCCGTGTCGTAATAGCTGATCCAGTTTGATGGCGTTGTCATGGGGTTGAAGAAGGACGACATCCACCGCGGCCTAAAAAAATTTGGCACCCCGAACATCAGGATCTCCATCGAGGTAGCCGCGCGGCCTGCTTCCTGCAAAGGGGTCGAAATCGACTTGACCGAGAGGTCGGTCCAAAAAGATTCGAGGGCCTCTGTTGCGTGGCGCGGATGAGCAGCGACGATCGCGCCGTTCAGGGCTCCTATCGAGATTCCCGCAATAATATCCGGGAAAACCTGTTCTTCCTCCAACGCCTTTACGACACCGCATTCGAAGGCTCCGAGCGCACCGCCGCCCTGCAGAATTAGTACAGTCTGAGTGGGAATTTGATCGAGAAGAAAAGTCGTATCTCCCAGTCTCTCCTTTATCCCGCGCAGATTGACGCGGTAACGAATGAGACCCTCGGCCGCGCGGGTTTCCTCGGTGGGACGGCCAATCGACAACAAAGCGCGCTGCACGTCATTCTTGAGATAGAACAAAGCAAAAGAACTCGCTTCGAGCGCTCCCCTCGCGATCTGATCATCGGCCTCCTCGGGCGCACCGAGGACGTTGAAACTGAGGTCGCCGATATCACAGAAGAAATAGGATACGGTGTCGGATCGTAATCTACGCCCAAGCATATTTTTAGCCGCGAGTGACCCTTGCTTGACCGCGTTATCCAAATGCTCGATATGGCGGTGTCTCATGAATACCGGATCATAAAAGCTTGTGACGTCTCCGGCGGCGAAGACATTCGCTGCGCTTGTCCGTAGTAAGTCATCGACAACAACGAGTCCGTCGTTCAGCACGATCCCGCTGCTCTTGAGGAAATTTGTCGTGGGCTCAACGCCGATGCTCACAATCAGGAGATCGCATGCCAGCCGACGGCCGGATATCGTCTCAACCTCGCGAACTCTGTCTTGGCCATGCGCCGCAGCAACGGTGTCGTGAAGCAGAAACGCAACCCCTCTATCCTGGGCATGCCGCTGGAAATATTCGGATACGACTGGGGCTTCGAGGTGCGGGAGGACTTGGTCGCCAAGCTCGATAACCGTAACTTGCAGGCCCAGATCGGCGAGAGACATGGCGATTTCCATGCCGAGGAAGCTCGCACCGAGCACGATGGCATGTTTTGCGCCGGCCGCGATCGTGCCGCGGATCTCATCGCAATCGTTCTTAGTGCGCAGTTGATGGACACCGGGGAGCGTGATGCCGGGAACAGATAAAGTTTTCGGCTTGCCGCCTGTCGCGATCAGGAGCCTTTGATAGTGAATCTGCTCCCGCGTCTCTGTCGTCACTATCTGTTCGATAGGATCGACTGCAATCACCTCAGTGTTCAGCCCAAGCTCTATCGCCTGCTCAATGTAGAAGCTTTTGGGACGGACGAGAATTTGCGTTTCATCGCGTGTGCCAAGCAGAAATTGCTTGGAGAGCGGCGGCCTGTAATAGGGAGGCAAGCCCTCAGAGGACAAAATTAGAATGGAGCCGGCCCCTTCGAGCCGGAGTGTTTCAGCAGCGACGGCACTCGCAACACCGCCACCGACAAGGAGATGATCAACTTCCCGTAATGTCATGAAATTCTCCTTCTACGACCGAAGCGCCGCGCGTTGCTCCGGCAAGCCGCATGCTAAAGACGTGAGAGGATCTTATGGGATTGTCAGCGCCGATTGGCTGCGAGCGTCAAGGCCAAGGCCTCCCGTTAGCATCTCCACCTGCGCACGTTCCTTTGAACGCCGCGAGGCTAAGGCCTGTAGTTAATGT
This sequence comes from Methylovirgula ligni, assembly GCF_004135935.1. Lineage (NCBI taxonomy): Bacteria > Pseudomonadati > Pseudomonadota > Alphaproteobacteria > Hyphomicrobiales > Beijerinckiaceae > Methylovirgula > Methylovirgula ligni. Next base: position 1,402,976 of record NZ_CP025086.1, read on the forward strand.
TCTGGGCGCCGCTGACACGTCTATACGATACGTCAATCTCCGAGGTGCTTGCTCAGATGGTCTCGCTGGAGAACGCCGGCCGTTCGACCGCGAGGCAGGCGGCATCCGCGATGAGTTTGAAGGAACGCAGCCGCGTGGCAGAATCGTAAACATCGGAGACGATCATGAGATCGTCAGCGCTGGTTTCGACGGTGAGCGCGGGATGCATGAACGCACCGCATCAGGTGACCTAATGATCGAACGGGCCAGCATCTTCATGGCCTGCGCCTTTTCCAAGGGGGACCAATAGGTCTCTCGATGTCGTCGATCGGTGACTGGCTCAGGCCGCGCGCCGCGATAATCCAGAAGTCCGTCAGTTTTCGCCAGAGCTTGTGCGAGATTAATGCCTCAACACCAAATGGAATTTCCGCCTGCGGCCTGTCGCGCCGTAGGCGATGAACGTCTGGGGATCGCGAATTAATGTCACGATGTCATTGGGCCGAAGGTAGATGTCTCACGCACTTCGGCTGCGACCCGCGAAAGTGACACGCGCACAGTCGTAGTGCCGCGGGAGAGCTGAATGTATATTTCGTTGACTGGAGCCGCAGGTACTCCCTGCCTCGGCAATTTTCACTCATATTGCGTGCAAAATGTGAAGAATCGACACGGGCCAATCTACCTTTCGCTGTTATTGTATGCAATATAATTTGGTGTCTCCCTATGGGCGCATCGGCGGAATGTAAGTTTACGGGGCAGGAAGAATGCAAATTTCCGCAGAAAGTCTCTCGGCAGAGCAAGCCTACCGACTGCTGTCCGGCGTTGTCGTGCCGCGCCCGATTGCTTGGGTGACAACGCTCTCGCCCAATGGAAAGGTCAACGCTGCTCCGTTCAGCGCTTTCACCTTTCTTTCGACCGAGCCGCCGATGATCGGCTTCGGCGTTACGCATCGGGAAGGCAGAGTGAAAGATACCGAGCGCAACATCCGCTCCCACGGTGAGTTTGCGGTGAACATTGCTGATACAGGCATGTTGGCGGCGCTTCACAAGAGCAGCGAGGCGCTGCCGATCGAGGTGAGCGAGGTTGAACTTCTGGAGCTCGAACTTGCCGACAGTCTGCGGCTTCGCACGCCGCGGCTTGCAGGCGCGCCCGTGAGCTTCGAGTGCCGGGCTGCGGATATGATTTCCTTCGGCCGTTGGCACGTCTTCGTCGTCGGCGAGATCCTTGTCTTTCACATTAGAGACGGGCTGATGGTTGACGGCAAGATAGAGACGGCAGCTCTCAACCCCATCGCCCGGATCGGGGGCCCGTTTTACGCGGAACTGGGGAAGATAACCGTCGTCTGACGCCCCTGGCGACGCTTCTGATCGCGGGTGCCCAGTAGGGTTGTGACGGTCAGGCTGCGCAGTCGACGAGAAGGCTTTTGTGCTCTATATTACATGCATTATCCATGAGCGCAAAGGAGAGTGTGTAACTGAACTAAATCAAATCCCCGCATATTGCATGCAAAAAGTTGCCTTTTACGAATGGGGATGATAGCGGTTTGCCGGATCGAGCTGCGGGGGCCTCATTCGCTAAGGGCGCCGCCCGCGGATGTGCAGTTCATATGGAATGCATCCATGGCGGCCGCGAAAACGACGCGCTTAAAACATCTCATCACCAGAACCGAGATACTCGTCATGCCCGGCGTCTACGACGTCATTTCCGGCCAGCTGGTTCAGCAGGCGGGTTTCGAGGCGGCGCAGGTTTCCGGCGCGAACTTGGCGGCATGCCATTACGGTGTATCGGACTACAGTATCGTTTCGCTGGGAGAGATGATCGAGCATAGCGGCCGGATCGCACGGGCGCTCGACATTCCCGTTCTTGGCGACGCCGACACTGGATTTGGCAATGCGGTGAACGCCTATTTGGCGGTTCGCGCCTTTGAGGCGGCGGGGGTCGCGGGTATTAATATCGAGGATCAGATATTCCCCAAGCGCTGCGGCCATCTCGATGGCAAGACCGTTTTGCCGCTCGACGAAGCGGTTATGAAGGTAAAGGCGGCGGCGGAAGCGCGCCGGGATCAGGACTTCATCATCAACGCGCGCACGGACGCGCTCGCCACGGAGGGTCTGGAGGGCGTGGTCCGACGCGGCAATGCCTTCCTCGAAGCCGGGGCGACGATGGTCTTCGTCGAAGGCACGTCCTCCCTCGAACAAATTCGTCAGGCGGTTAGATTGATCCACGGTCCCGTCGCGGTCAACCTCGTCGAAGGCGGGAAATCGGCGCAATCCACGACGTTCGCCGACTTGCAGGATGCCGGCGTCGCGCGCGTCAGCTTGCCTTCGACATTGATGCAAGCGTCCATCCACGCCGTGAAGGCGGTCCTGGGCCGTATGCGCGAGCAGGGCGGTATCGGCGGCTATGGCGATATGCTCGCGGGCTTCGGCATCTCCCAGAACCTCGTTGGCGCTGAAGAAATTAGGGAGCTGGAGCAGCGCTATCTGGCGCCACTGCTAAACAACAAGGCCGGCGCGTAAAGGGCCAGCATAGCGGCGGCTCAATCGGGAGAATAAGATGGGGCTTCTTGAAGGCAAGGTCGCAATCGTGACGGGAGGTGCCGGCGCGATCGGGCGCGCCGTCAGCCTCGGGCTGGCGGCCGAGGGCGCGGCCGTGCTGGTCAATGACATCGGCGCGACTCTGGACGGCACTGGACGCGATTTAGGACCCGCCAAGAGAGTTGCTGAGGAAATCATCGCCGGCGGCGGCAGGGCCGCCGTGAGCACGCTGTCGGCCTCCGATCTCGGAAACGCGGAAAAGATTGTGGCGCAGGCTCTTGGCGAACTTGGCGGGCTCCACAGCGTCATCCACATCGCCGGTATTCTGCGCGACAACATTTTTCACAAAATGACCTGGGAGGACTGGACGTCCGTTCTCGACGTACATCTGAACGGCGGTTATGCGATCGCCAGGGCCGCCGCGCCGCATTTTCGGCAGCAGAACGGTGGTGCCTATGTCTTTGCCACGTCGACGTCGGCGTTGATCGGCAATTTCGGTCAGGCAAATTATATGGCGGCCAAGATGGCCTTGATCGGTCTTGCGCGCGGCATTGCGCTCGACATGCGGCGTTTCAATGTCCGGTCGAATTGCATTGCGCCTTTAGCGTGGAGCCGCATGATCAGCTCCCTACCGACGCAGACGGAGGCGGAGAAGTTGAGGGTCGAGCGTCTGCAGCGCATGTCGCCGGACAAGGTCGCGCCGCTTGTCGCCTATCTCGTGTCGGATGCCGCGGCCGAAATCTCCGGGCAGATTTTTGGCGTGCGCAACAATGAAATCTATCTCTTCAATCAGCCGCGCCCGATACGCACGCTTCATACCGCGCAGGGCTGGGCGCCAGCTTCGCTGACCGAAATGATGCCGGCACTGCGAAGCGCCTTCACGCCGCTCGAACAATCCAGCGAGGTCTTCACCTGGGATCCGGTGTGAGCGCAAACAGCTGAATGAGCATCTGCGGGGCCGAGCGGCCAAATCTCTGTCTGTCAACATATATTGCATGCAATATGCTTCGATACTCTCATGGTTTGCCTTGACCATCAGGCGATGCGCCAATTAGTATAGGCGAATTGAATGCAATATATGAGGAAACGGTCGATGGAGGACGCGCTTGCAGCCCGCATTGAAAAAATCGAGCGGCGGCTTCGTTCGTTGGAAGAGAAAGAAGCAGTCCTCGATTGCATCAATCGATATTGTATGGCGGTCGATCTCAGACAGGACGATGCGTTCGTTGGCAATCTGACAGCGGATTGTGTGATCGATCTTGGCGACGAGGCAGGAGCCCAATGGCGCGGTCGCGATGGCGCCCGCCTATTCCTCGATGAATCGGTGGGGCCGGCTCCCGCGGTGCCACGCTACCGAGCGCTGCACGTTTCGGGGCGTCTGGCGGTCGAGATCAGCGGCGACACGGCAAGCGCCGAAGGCTATTCGGCGGTTCTGGCACTGCGCCGCGGAGAGCATCAAATCCTTACCTGCGGTTTCAACCATTGGGATCTCGCAAGGGAGAACGGTCACTGGCGCGTCCGCCGCCGCCGTCGCCGCGCGATCGGCGGTGCCGACGGCCCAAACGTAATGGTCAATGTTGTGCGGCAATTGGACGAGCTCGCCTCGGCTGGCGTTGACCCGCAAGCGGAGGCCCTATGAATTTCGAGTTCGACGAAGAGCAGTATCTGCTGCGCGACTCCGTGCGCGGCGTGCTCTCGCAGAATTGGAGCATCGCAAAGCTGCGCCGCGCCATCGGCGGTTCCGGTCATGACGCGGAACTCTGGGGCGCGTTGTCCGAACTCGGCCTTTTCCAAGCTCCGGTGCCGGAAGCGGAAGGCGGCCTGGGCCTTGACTTCCTGTCTTTCGCGCTTGTGTTCGAGGAACTCGGGCGCCGGCTCGCGCCGGGCGACATCGCGCAGACGATCCTCGCAGTGGAGCTTGCGTTTCGTTTCGGTGACGGCGCGCAAAAGCAGCGCATTGCGGAAACATTGGCCAACGGCCAGCCTGCGCTCGCAATCGCGTTTCAGGAGCCAGACCGTGGCTTTGGGCCGGAAGAGATCGCCGCAAAAGCGACTGCCGAGACGGGTGGGTGGCGCCTCGATGGCCAAAAGACACTCGTGCCTTACGCGAGCTACGCGGCGAACCTGCTGGTCGCAGCGCGGACGGACACCGGCGACCTACGGGTGTTTTTGTGCGATCCCCGAGCCGCAGGCGTTACCCTGCGGCAGAACGAAACGATCGATCCGTCTTACCGAGCTTACGACGTCGCATTCTCCAATGTCTGGCTCGCGCCGACCGACGTTCTTCCAGAGCGCGGCGACACGGGTGCGGCGCAGCAACTCCATCAATTATGCGCCGTTGTGGCGGCCTTGGAGATGATTGGCTGTGCGTCTGCAGCGCTCGATATGGCGGTCGAATATGCAAAGCAACGGCAGCAGTTCGGCCGGCCAATAGGATCGTTTCAAGCGATAAAGCATAAATGCGCCGATATGTTCATGGCTTTGGAAACGGCGCGCTCCGCCGCCTATTTTGCCGCGTGGGCTCTAAGCGGGGGCGATTCCGGCGCCGGCCCAGCGGCCTCCATGGCGAAGGCGCTCGCGGGCGATGCCTGCCGACTCGTCTGCAATGAGGCGCATCAGATACATGGCGGCATAGGATTCACCTGGGAATATGATCTTCATTTCTTCATCAAGCGCGGAAAGTTCCTCGAATATGCTTACGGCGATGCGTCCTGGCACAGAGAGCAGTTGATCGCGCACGCGATTGAGGAAGCCCGAGCAGTCTAACCAGCGAAATGTGAACATTGCGATGAATATTCAAATCGGGGAGAGGTCGCGCCTTTTCCCTCGTGCAGTCTATCGTCATGCGGATCTGCAAAGGCTACTTCACCCTGAGCGGATTGCGATTGTGGGCGCCTCGCCGCGCGCCGGAGCGTTTAGCGAACGCACGTTGCACAATCTTTCTGCGTTCGCGGGCACCATTGATCTCATCAACGCGCGGTATGAGCGTATCGGCGAGCGGCTCTCTTATCCCTCGTTGCACGCGTTACCAGCGAGGCCCGATTGCGTAGTGGTCGCGTTGCCGTTTGATCTAGTCGAGCAGGCTGTTGCCGAATGCGTCGAGGTGGGTGCCGGCGGGGTCATCGTCTATGCGTCAGGCTATGCCGAAACGGGCGTGGCGGAGCGCAAAGAGATGCAAGCGCGCCTTGCCGACCTTGTCAGCTCTAGCCCGACGCGCCTTCTCGGTCCGAACTGCTATGGCTATTATAATTTTCTCAATGGCGCCAACGTCGCCTTCGGACGGACTGTCGCCGCACGTTTCGATCCGCTTCAACGGCCCAATCTTGGTCTCGTCAGCCAGTCGGGCGCGCTCGGCATGGCACTGGCGCAGGCGATGGAACGGGGCGTCGCGATCAGCCATATGCTGACGGCGGGAAATTCCGCCGATGTCGGCATCGCCGATCTTGTTGCTTATCTTTCCGAGGATCCAAATTGCGACTCGATCGGCTGCGTCTTTGAGGGAACCGAGACGCCGCGTCAGATTTTAGAGGCGGCTGATATCGCGCGCGGGGCCGGCAAGCCGCTAGTCGTCTATAAGGCGGGGCGCAGCAACGCCGGCTCCGCAGCTGCACTTTCCCATACCGGGTCGGTCGCCGGAGACTACGCAATCTGGAAGGCCGCCTGCGAAGCGCGCGGCGCAGTCATGGTCGACGACTTCGAAGCGATTGTCGAAGTCTCGCTTTTTCTTGCCAAGGCCGGGCGTCCCAAGGCGCGCGGCGCCATCGCGGTCGTGACATCTGGCGGCGCCGGCGTTATCGCCGCAGATAAGGGCGAGGCTTGGCGCGTGCCGATGCCACAGCCAACGGGTGAGACGCTGGCAATACTCAAAGAGAACCTTCCCGAATTCGCGGCCTGCCGCAATCCATGCGATGTCACCGCGCAGGTCTTGAATGACGATACTCCGCTCCGCCTGAGCGCCGGAGCCTTGCTTCACGATCAACAATATGGTGTCGCGGTTGTGCCGCATCCTTTTGCGGATGCAATCGGCGAGCAGCGCGTGAAGATGTGGAAAGAACTCGGCGAAAATCACGACAAGATCATTTGCTACGTCTGGTGTAGCGAATGGCTCGAAGGGCCGGGCGTTAGGCAGATCGAGGCAAGTCGGAACTTGGCGTTGTTCCGCTCGATGGATCGGTGCTTCGCTGCGATTGCCGCCTGGCACAGGCGGGAAGAGGTCTCGCGGGGAAGTGATGCGAGCGATCGGATCGCCGTTCCAAGCTACGCACGTTTGGAAGCGGAACGATTGCTTAAAGTGGCGACCACCTCGGCCCTTACCGAACGGGAATCGAAGGAAATTCTTGTGACCTATGGCGTGCCGGTCGTCGCCGAAAGGCTGACCACTCGGCTGGAAGAGGCCGTGGAAGCCGCCGAGCAATTCGGCTTTCCGGTTGTCCTGAAGCTCGAAAGCCCGGACATCCTCCACAAGACGGAATATGGCGCCGTTCGGATTGGGCTCAACGACACCGGCACAGTCAGCCAGGCCTTTTGGGAGCTCGATGCGCTGGCGAGCAAAATCCCGAACGCGCGCCGTAACGGCGTGCTCGTCCAGAAGATGGCAAGGCGCGGCCTCGAAATAATGGTCGGAGGTCGTGTTGATCCGGAGCTGGGGCCGGTTGTTGTCGTTTCCCTGGGCGGGACTCTCGTGGAACTGTTCTCTGACTCGGTGACACGGGCGGCACCGCTGACCCACGCCCAGGCCTTGAAGATGTTGCACGACCTTCGCGCGGCAAAGGCGTTGAAGGGCTTTCGCGATCTGCCCGCCGCCGATACGGCCAGGCTGGCGGACGTAATTTGCCGTGTCGGCGAGTTCCTCCTAGACCACAAAGATCAAGTCGTCGAAGTGGATATCAATCCGCTGATCTGTAGCGGCGACGAACTGGTCGCCGTCGATGCTCTCGTCGTGCGTCGATATAGTTAAGGTTCCCGAGATGGCGGATTCGACCTTATCGACCGAGCGTCGTGATGGCATTCTCACTATCGCGCTCAACCGCGCCGAGGCGCTCAATGCTTGGAATGGCGCTATGCGGGCGGAGATGAAGTCCGTGTTTTCGACGATCCGCAATGATCGGTCCGTGCATTGTGTCATTCTCACCGGGCGCGGGAGGGCTTTCTCCGCTGGCGGGGACATCAAGGAGATGGAGCCACATCGCAGCCCTGCCACTATCCGCGATCGTCTGAGGAATTTTCTGCATGACGTCATCGTACCTTTAGTTGAGCTCGAGGTTCCAATTATTGCTGCGGTGAACGGATTAGCTGTCGGTGCGGGAATGAGTCTTGCGCTGGCGGCAGACATTATCATCGCCGCGCAATCGAGCTATTTCTCGCCGGCATTTTTGAAAGTGGGACTGATCCCCGATGCCTGCGCGGCCTATCTCCTGACGCGACGCGTCGGGCCGGCGCGCGCGAGAGAGTGGTGTCTGCGTGGCGCGCGCATTTCCGCATTGGAAGCGCAAGAGGTCAATCTCGTCAGTCGTGTCGTTCCAGATGCCGATCTTATGACCGAGGCCCTGAACATTGCACGCGAGATTTCCGCCCATGCGCCCGGCGCGACACGTCTGACCAAGGCGCTGCTCCGGCGCGCGGAGCGTTCCACACTCGATGAAATGGTCGAATTTGAAGCGGCCTATATGGCGATAGCCGCGAGCGATCCAAACCACGCCGAGGCGTTGCGCGCTTTCGCTGAAAAGAGGCCGCCGAAATTCGGCGAATGACGGGAACCTGCGATGGATTTTCAATTTACGCCGGCGGAGGAGGAGTTTCGCAGGGAGGTGCGCAACTGGCTTTATGCAAATCTGCCCGATGGATGGGGGCCAAGGTCGCAAGAGCCTTTAGAAGAGGAAAGCTGGGCAAAGTTCCGACTGGACTGGGAGCGGAAACTCTATCAAGGCGGCTGGAGCGGTATCCACTGGCCGAAGCAATATGGCGGCCGCGGCGCGACACTCGTCGAGCAGGCCATATTCATGGAGGAGTCTGCGCGAATCAATGCGCCGGAAGGACTGAACCTCATGGGCCGCTATCTGGCGGCTCCGGTGCTTATAAAACATGGCACCGAGGCCCAGCGCCAGAGGTTTCTGCCGTCGATTCTGCGCGCCGAAGAGGTATGGTGCCAGGGGTTCTCGGAGCCGAATGCGGGCTCCGATCTTGCGTCCGTCCGCACGACCGCGCGCCGGGATGGCGGCGACTTCATCGTGAACGGACAGAAAATCTGGACGACTATGGCGCAGCATGCCCAATGGCAGTTGCTCCTGGTCCGGACGGATCCCGAAGCGCCAAAACATAAGGGCCTGAGCTTCCTCCTCCTCGACATGAAGACTCCGGGCGTCACGGTCAAACCACTTGTGCGTCTCACCGGTCGGGCGGGTTTCAGCGAGGTCTTTTATGACGACGTGCGCATCCCCGGGGAAAATCTGGTTGGCGGTCTCAATGAGGGCTGGCGCATAGCGATGACGACACTCGCTTTCGAGCGGGGTCCGGAAGAGGCCCTTGCACGGCAGGTCCGGTTCAAGAGGCAGGTTCTGGAGATGGTCGAAATCGCGTCGCGGTGTCGGCGAAACGGCTGCCCCGCAATCGAAGATGGAGCGATTCGGCAGAAGCTCGCGCAAATATACATCGACGTGGAGGCGATGCGCCTAAATCTCCTACGTGCGTTCAGCCGCGTATTGCAAGGCAAGGATCCGGGGCCGGAAGCGACCTTCACCAAGCTCTACTGGAGCCACATGTATCAGCGCCTGACCGAACTCGCCCTTGAGATCGAAGGGCCAGCGGCAAATTATGTCCGCGACGATCCCCATGCGATCGACGATGGCTCGTTTCAGGCCGAGTTTCTGCTTTCGCGCTCGGCCACCATTTATTCGGGTACGTCGGAAATCCAACGAAACATCATCGCCGAGCGCGTGCTCGGGCTACCGCGCTGAAGTCCGCCGCGACGCTCTGACGATGCTGACCTTCACGGAAATGCTCGAATCGGAACGATTCGGCGCCGCCCGCGCGGAAATCGGTGTGATCGAGGGCTTGGCCACGCATTTCACGAGCGAAGATATGGCGGCACGCATCACATGGAGAAAGTGGGGCGCCGGGCCCGCCGTCGTCCTGCTCCACGGCGCCTATGGCTCGTGGCTGCATTGGCTTCGTAATATCGCGCCTCTTGCATCGGCGAATTCCGTCTGGGTTCCCGATCTGCCGGGATTTGGCGATTCGATATTACGTGATCCCGCGAACCGGACCTTGGACGGAGTGGGCGTCTCTCTGGCCAGGGGGTTCCGCGAGATCGCCGGCGGCGAAGGCGAAATTTCCATCGCTGGGTTTTCTTTTGGGACCAGGATTGCCGCGGATATGGCGTCGGAACTGGGCGCACGCGTGCGTGATCTCGTTCTTGTTGGGCCGCATGCCTTCGCCGAGCGGGTCGAGCCTCAGATGAAGCCACGATCATGGCGCGCCATCCGCGACCTTGACGAAATGATCTCGGCGCAGAAGCACAACCTCGCCGCGATCATGTTCGCCTCACCCGCCGCGATCGACGATGCCGCAATCTACATACAAATGAAAAACACATTTTTTGCTGCCATCGCCGTGCGGGCGCCAGCTCATGCGCAATTCTGGAATGCGCTCAGGACACGTCGCGGATCCATCGCGGCAATATGGGGCGAGGAAGATGTGTATCATAAAGGAGTGCTCCCACGACGCATCGATGAGCTTCGCGGCCGCTGCCCGTCCGCGCGGGCGTCTATTATTGCGCGGGCCGGTCATTGGGCCATGTATGAGCAGGCGAATAGCTTTAATTCCATATTGCGTGATTTTGTTAGCGGAACGGCATGAACGGCGGCCTGCCGTTCGCGTCCAACCGGCCGTGACCGTGGCGATGTCGGTCGCCGAGCGGTCGCATCACGCGGCTTCGCTGAATTACATATTCGGGTAATTCGGCCCGTCGCCGCCCTCGGGAACGCTCCAGTCGATATTCTGCGTCAGATCTTTGATGTCGCAGCTTTTGCAGTGGACGCAATTTTGCGCGTTGATCCGCAATGCGGGGCCATCGACGATCTCGTAGACCCCGGCGGGGCAATAGCGTTGCTCGGGCGCGTCATAGAGCGCGAGATTGACGTCGATCGCCGTTCTCATGCTCTTTAGCCGGAGATGAGGCGGCTGGTTTTCTTCGTGGCTGGTGTTGGAGAGGAAGACGGAGGAAAGCCTGTCGAAACTCATGATTCCGTCCGGCTTCGGATAGACGATTGGCTGGCATTTGGCCGCTGGCTTAAGCGCTTTGTGATCGGGATTGTGATGGAAAGTCCATGAAGCGTTGCCGCGAAAAATGAAAGTGTCCAAGGCCGCATAACCGACAGCCTTCCACAGGCCCCACTTGAATGCGGGCTTGATGTTTCGCGCGCGATAGAGCTCATCCCACAGCCAAGTCTTCGCCAGCGCGGGTTGGTAGAGATCGGCTACTTTCCCTTCGGCGCCGCTTTTTCTTAAAAGAGCGACGATGCTTTCGGCTGCCACTATCCCCGATTTCATCGCGGTGTGGCTGCCCTTGATTTTTGGCACGTTCAAGAAGCCCGCAGAGTCGCCGACCAGTACGCCGCCGGGAAAGGAGAGCTTCGGCACCGATTGGAAGCCGCCCGCCGAAATCGCACGCGCGCCATATGCAATGCGTTGCCCGTTTTGGAATACGGCCCGCACGCGCGGATGGGTCTTGAAGCGCTGAAATTCCTCGAACGGTGAAAGATAAGGGTTCGCGTAATTTAGTCCGACCACGAAGCCGACGGATACCTGATTATTGTCGAGATGGTACAAGAAACTGCCGCCGTAGGTCTTATTATCAAGCGGCCAGCCGATGGTATGGACAACATGGCCCGGGCGGTGCTGCGCCGGGTCGATTCGCCACAGCTCCTTGATGCCAAGTCCGTAAATCTGCGGATCGCATTCGCGGCGCAGATCGAAGCGTGCGGACAGGCCCTTGCTCAGCGAGCCGCGGCAACCCTCGGCGAAAATCGTTTGCTTCGCGCGCAATTCGACTCCCGGCGCGAAACGTGCCGTCGGCTTGCCGTCCTTGCCGATTCCCACATCGCCTGTCGCCACGCCTGCGACCGCGCCCCTCTCTCCATAAAGAACTTCGGCGGCGGCAAAACCCGGAAAAATCTCCACACCGAGTTCCTCGGCCTGCTTCGCCAGCCAGCGGCACAAATTTCCCAGGCTGATGATATAATTGCCGTGATTGTTCATCTGCGGCGGCACGGGCAAGGGGAATGCTTTCGTCTTGGTGAGAAAAAGAAAGCGGTCCTGCTCGACGTCGACATTGATCGGCGCGCCACGCGACCGCCAGTCGGGAATAAGCTCGTCCAGGGCGCGAGTTTCGAAGACTGCGCCGGATAAAATATGGGCGCCGACCTCGGAGCCCTTTTCAATCACGCACACGCTTATTTCGGGTGCAAGCTGCTTGACACGAATCGCTGCCGAGAGGCCCGCCGGGCCTGCACCGACGATGACGACGTCAAAGTCCATTGACTCACGTTTCATGCGGTCCGAATCCCGGTTGAGCGCAATTTGCATGCAATTATCAGATATTCGACGATTGCGCAACGAGCGCCGAGGCGGCCAGCCGTGGCCCATGACAGATGTTAATATACAGCTAAAACGAAGAAATTCTCGCGCTCCAATGCCGACCAGCCCGAGGCATATGGCAATATGGCCAAAACAAACTAAGGATATATTCCATGCAATATAAAAGAACGAGGGATGCGCGGGGAACATCGGCGCGCCCCGACATCGTTGGTTACAGCCCCGGTCGGCATCGTTCAGCGCCCGGAGAAGTGGGGCGGCCGTTTCTCGAGAAAAGCGCGGACGCCCTCTCGATGATCCTGCGTCTGGCGCAGCAGGCGCAATCCCGCGGCTTCGATCTCGAGCGCGCGAGGCAGGGGCAGCGCGTCGCCGTCGAGGACAACACGCCGGATCTGCTCGACCGCGAGCGGCGGATGTCGGGCGATTGTTCTGGCAATGCCAAGCGCAGTTTCCAAAGCCTTGCCAGCGGGCGCGAGGTTGGAGATGAGGCCCATCGTCTGCGCCTCAACCGCGGAGAAACGGTCGCCGGTGAGCAGGTAGCGCAGCGCGCGGGGCATGCCGACATGCCGGGGAAAGCGTTGCGTGCCGCCGGCGCCGGGCAAAATACCGAGTTTGACTTCGGGGAAAGCAAATTTTACCGTCTCACCCGCAACTATTATGTCCGTCATTAGAGCAAGTTCAAGCCCACCGCCCAGTGCATATCCCTCGACCGCAGCAATGATGGTCTTTCTGCGCTCCGCCAAAACCTTCCAGATCGAGTTTTCCTGGTCATGGTGCGTGGAGGCCGTGACGCTTTGGAACTCATTGATGTCGCCGCCGGCGCAGAAGAAATCATCTGTTCCCGTTAGGACGATCGCGCGTATCCCTTGGTCCGCTTCCGCCCCTTCAACTGCGTCGACCATGCATCTGCGCAAATGCGCACTCAGCGCGTTTCGATTTTTTGGCCGGTTTATCCGCAATAATAGGATGTTGTCGTGCGTCTCGACGAGTAGCTCGCCCGCATCGATATTCGCAGACATCTGTGCTCCCCGGCGTGGTTGAGGACGTATCGCGTCAGTTCGTCGTTATTGACGCGCGGCGGTGACACTGATGCGCCAGCGGACTGACGCGCATGTGCGGCTTCATGCGCCGGCGCTTTCATAGATGCAGCACGGCACGCCGTACCTAGCGTCCTTCAGGCGCTGCGCTATAAAAGATGAGCTTGCATGCAATATGTGTATATACGTCCCGGCCGTCTCGACAAGTGGGAATCTCCAGCATATTTTGTATGCTAACAAGCGGAAAGCCTCTCTTTCGGCGACTGGCTGGAGATGCGCGATCGAGCAGCGGAGATATCTTTGGAAAAGGCGCCAAAATCCGCCTGCCGATTCTATCTAATCCCGCCGAATGACGCGATCATTTGCAATATGCGATAGCGAAACAACGAATTTGCCTAAGGAAAATCTTTCTATGTTGGGCGAAGCAGTTACCGTCACGGAGAACGTCATCGCCCGGCTGCGCGAGCGCGTGCTCGACGGCACCTATGCGCCCGGCGCGCGTTTGCAGGAATTTGCGCTGGCGAATGATCTCGAAGTATCCCGGACGCCGATACGCGACGCGCTGCGGGTCCTTGCGAGCGAGGAGCTTCTCATTTACGCGCCCAACCGCGGCTACGCGGTGCGTAATGTTGTTCTTCAGGATGTTATCGACGCCTACGACGTGCGTGCCAATCTCGAGGGGCTAGCCTGCCGCCTGCTCGCGGAGCGCGGTATATCTGACGCCTTGCTCGCGCAGTTCGATAAATTGATCGCTCGTGGGGAAGAGATCGTTAACGGGCCAGACTGGGGGCCGCGCCAGCATCAGGCGTGGAGCGAACTCAATACGGAGTTTCACACAACGATCGCCGTCGCAACGCGGAATAAGTCGCTTGAGGAGATTTTGCGGCAGGTGCGCCGAATCCCGCGCATGTTCGACAGCCGCCTGAGCCCCAATACGGATTTCTTCCGCAGCGTCTATACGCACGAAGAGCGAAAAAGATCGCATCGTGAGCATACTAAGATCGTCGAAGCGCTGAGAGTGCGCGACGCGTTGCGCGCGGAGGCTTTGATGCGCGAGCATGTCTATGTCAATCGCGATCTCCTGCGAAAGACTTATGAAGAGATGTTTGGAGCCGAAGTCGGCGCTCTGGAGCAAACCAAGAAGAAGCGGCGTCGAAAAGCGGAGGCATAACGAGCGACCTCCAGATGCTGTGCCGTCTCCCGTTCTAATGGAACGTCCGCCCACCGTCGACGCTGAGTGTTGAGCCGGTGACATAGCTTGATTCGTCGCTTGTCAGGAACAGAATGGCGGCCGCGATTTCCTCGGCCTTGGCGAGGCGTCGCAGGGCATAGCGTGACGTAATGCGGGTTATCGCTTCCTCGGTCTTAAACTCATTGCGGACAAAAGGCGTATCGACACCGCCGGGACATACGACATTGACCCGAACTTTTGGCGCGAGCTCGACCGCAAGCACTTTGGAAAAAGCGATAAGCCCCCCCTTAGAGGCCGCGTAGGCGCTCCGGTTGGGAAGAGGCTGGAGCGCGGCGCCGGTCGCGATATTGACGATCGTTGCGTTCCCGCTTTCGAGGAGAAAGGGAAGTGCTGCACGGCAAACAAGGTAAGGGCCGGTGAGATTGACGCTGAGAGCGAGAGCCCAAAGCGCGGGATCGGTATCCTCGAACGGCTTGGCAATGCTGATTCCCGCGACATTGACCACGCCATCGAGGCCTTGCAGGGCTTTTGCGGCCGCTTGCACGCCACTGGTCACATTCGCTTCGTCGCGAACGTCCACGGTTATCGGAATCCCATTAACTTCCTCGGCGATCGTGTTCGCTGCGTCGCCGTTTTGGTCAAGCACGGCAACCCGGGCGCCTTCAGCTGCGAAAAGGTGACAGGTCGCAGCCCCGATCCCCGATCCGCCGCCGGTAATGAGAAGCTTCCTGCCCGCCAGACGCACGCCGTTCCCAGCCATAGATTGTATCCTTTTATCGCCGCGTCCGCTGCCTTATCTCGAGGACGCGATTGTCCGTCCGGCAATACGTCCGAGCGTGATCCCCCTGAGGACCGACGTCGCACCGACATAGAGATTATAAAAGAGACCGACGGTTTCGCCGGCGGCGTAGAGGCCGGGAATGGGATATCCGTCGCGGTTGACGACCTGCGCCTTGCTGTTCACTTTCACGCCGCCGCAGGTGAAGGTATTGGCGCACATGATCGGGAAAGCGTAAAGATCGGCCTCGTTTATTTCGCGGGCCCAATTCGACTTGGGCGGAACGATGCCCTCGGTGGCTTTTCCGTCGAGAGCGGCGGTGTCATAGAGGCCTTCGCGCACAGCGGCGTTGTATTTCCTCAGTGTCGCCTCGAGCGACGCAGGTGGCACGCCAATTTTTTGCGCCATTTCACGCGCCGATGTTGCCCGGATGGGATCCTGGTCCGTCTTGATGCGCGTTTTGATGTTAGGGATCTCATAAAGACGGCTGTCGAACAGAAGATGTGCTATCCCCATCTTCTGGCGCATGATGGTCCAGGAAATGTCGTCGTAGATGAATTCGTACCGGTTGGTCCCCTCATCGAAGAAGCGCACGCCCTGATTGTTGACGAGAATGCCGTAGTTGACGACAGCGATCAGCGCTTCGTGGCGCGGCGAGCGAGGATCGACAGGCTCGCCGTGGAACATGTCGTATTGGCCGGCCGCCGCGGCCCCTGCGGCCAGCATCATCTCGATGCCCTCACCCTTGTTGTAGACTCCGCCGGGAGAAACCGGTCGCGTAAGATGCGCGTTAGCGCCGACGTAACGGGTCATCATCTCGAGATTTCCCTGATATCCGCCTGATGCGACGACGACATTATTGGCGGCGATCACGAAAAGGCCCTTCTCCGGTGCCCAGCATCGCAAGCCGCGAACTGTGCCCACATCGTCGAGGATGAGAGCCCGGCCGGTTGTTTCATAGCGTATGTCGATGCCAAGCCGCTCGGCGCTTTGTGCCAGCGCCTCGACGATAGCGAGGCCGCCGCCCGAGGGTCCCATGCGCTCCGGCCCCTTTTGCAGCAGCATCGGACTGTGAAAGGTGAATTTGACCCCATGGCTTTTGAGCCAGGCCATCGCCGGCGGCGCTTCCTCGGCGAGTGCCAGGACAAGTTCCGGATCGTTGAAGGGGTAAGCCTTTACATTCGGCGGCCAGTTGTCGTAGTCGCGCGAGACCTCGCGCAGCATTTCCGGTCCGATGGCGCCGTGCCCCGCAAGCATGCGGTCGACGAAATCATCGGCGACGGCGGTTTCGTCCTTCATGCGCATCCAGGCTTCGGTATACCGGGAATTTCCGCCACGCTCGGCCTTCGGCGCCCTCTCAAGCAGAACAACCGATGCTCCGGCTTCGACGGCCGAAACGGCCGCCGAGAGACCCGCCACGCCGCATCCTATGACCGCCACATCGAAGGTCATGAATCGATCTCCCTTGCACTTTTTCTAATTACATACAAATTACGACAGAAGCGCTCGTCCGTCGCCCGCTAATCCCTTAGCTGCGCCAATGATTGCATGCAACATTTGATTTTCGGCAGAAGCGGTGATAACCCTTCCGCCGTCGAAGGACACAAACAACAGCGCGCCGCGTCTTCGGCAACGCAGCAGCGTTTGCATTTGCCCAGACCCGGTCTGACACGACGAACGATGCCAATCGATTACGACGCACTCCTCAAATTGGAGATACCCCGGACCGAGGCAACTTTCGGGCCCCGTGAAACCATGTTCTACGCTCTCAGCATCGGCATGGGTCTCGACCCCGACGAGCGGCGGGAACTCGGCTATGTTTACGAACGGGATTTGCAGGCGGTGCCGACCATGGCTGTCGTACTGGCGCAGCCCAGCCGCTGGATCGAGCAGCTCCCCACCGGCATAGATTATTCGAAGGTCGTCCATGGCGAGCAAGGTCTTGTCATGCACCGGTCGCTTCCGTCCGAGGGGACGGTCGTCAGCAAAACGAATGTTGTCGACATTATCGATAAAGGTGCGGGCAAAGGCGCGCTTCTGATCACGCGGCGAATGCTTCATGATAAATCGAGCGGTGCACTCATCGCCACGATCAGCCAGACGATCTTTTGCCGGGCGGACGGCGGTTTCGGAGGAACACAAAGGCCCGCGCCGGCGGTACATTATTTGCCCGAACGCCCGGCAGATATGACCGTCAAAATGCCGACATCTCCGCAAGCTGCGCTTCTTTACCGGCTCAACGGCGATCTCAATCCCTTGCACGCGGATCCGGACGTCGCTGCGAAAGCAGGTTTCCCGCGGCCGATTCTTCACGGGCTCGCGACCTATGGCGTCGCCGCTCGCGCGATCTTGAAGACGGTCTGCGGCTATGATGGCCGCCGGCTGCGCAGTTTGAGCTGCCGCTTCAGCGCACCGGTTTTTCCCGGCGACACGTTGCAAGCTGAAATCTGGCAGGATGGCGACGTCGCGAGCTTTCGCCTTCGAGCCATCGAGCGCGATCTCGTGGCCGTCACCAATGGACGCGCGGAAATCCGCCCGGCCGACTGGAGTCAATGAAAATGAAGATCCTTGTCCCAGTTAAACGGGTCGTCGACTTCAACGTAAAGATCCGCGTGAACGGCGACGGATCCGGCGTCGAGCTGGTCAATCTGAAAATGTCGATGAACCCTTTCGACGAAATTGCTCTTGAGGAAGCTATCCGTCTGAAGGAAGCTGGCGTGGCACAAGAGATCGTCGCCGTATCGATCGGGCCTGTACAGGCGCAGGAAACGCTGCGGACGGCGCTTGCCATGGGCGCGGATCGGGCGATTCTGATCAAGACCGACGTTTCGGTCGAGCCGCTGGGTGTCGCCAAGATACTCAAGCGGATAGCGGAGACAGAAGAACCACGTCTCGTCATCCTGGGTAAACAGGCGATCGACGACGACGCCAGCCAGACGGGCCAGATGCTCGCGGCATTGCTCAGCTGGCCGCAAGGAACCTTCGCCTCGAAGCTCGCTGTCGAGAACGCTCACGCGAAGGTCACCCGCGAAGTGGACGGCGGACTGCAGACAGTGAAACTGAAGCTCCCCGCGGTCATAACTGTCGATCTGCGGCTCAATCAGCCGCGTTATGCCTCGTTGCCGAACATCATGAAGGCAAAAAGAAAGCCGCTGGAGGAAAAAACTCCGGCGGATCTGGGCGTCGATGTTACCCCCCGGTTGAGAATTTTATGGACTGAAGAGCCCGGCGGTCGCAAAGCCGGTGTGAGGGTGAAGAGTGTTTCGGAGCTTGTCGACAAGCTCCGAAACGATGCCGGTGTGCTCTGACGCAGAAAGGATGATGCAGATGGCCGTTCTTCTCGTCGCGGAACACAACAATTCAGCTCTTTCGGATCAGACGGCGAAAGTGCTGTCGGCGGCTTTGCGGATCGATGACGTTGTAGATGTTCTAGTTGCCGGTAGCGCGGCGCAGCCTGCCGCCGCCGCCGCGGCGAAGTTGAGGGGTGTGCGCAAGGTTCTGCTCGCTGAGGCGCCTTCTCTGGAGAATCAACTCGCTGAGCCAATGGCGGCCACGATCGTCGCGTTGGCGGAAGCCTATGAGGCGATCGTCGCCGCCGCGACGACAACTGGCAAGAACGTGATGCCACGCGTCGCTGCGCTGCTCGACGTCATGCAGATCTCCGAAATCATAGACGTGGTGTCTCCGGATACGTTCAAGCGTCCGATCTATGCTGGAAACGCTATCCAAACCATTCAATCGAACGACACGAAAAAGGTGGTTACCGTGCGCACCGCCGCGTTTCCCGCTACCGCTGTCGGCGGCACGGCGTCTGTCGAACTTGCCGAGGCGGCGGACGACCCCGGCCTGTCGGTCTTCGTCGAGAACCGCCTTTCCGACAGCGCCCGGCCAGAGCTAACCTCCGCAAAAATCATCATATCGGGCGGCCGGGCGCTAGGTTCTCAGGAGAAATTCGAGGCATTGATTTTTCCGGTTGCGGATCGGCTTGGCGCAGCCGTCGGCGCTTCGCGCGCCGCAGTCGACGCCGGATATGCGCCAAACGATTGTCAGGTAGGGCAAACCGGAAAGATCGTCGCGCCGGAGCTCTATATCGCCGTTGGGATTTCAGGTGCCATACAACATCTCGCGGGTATGAAGGATTCAAAAATTATCGTCGCCATCAACAAGGACGAGGACGCGCCGATATTCCTAGTCGCTGATTACGGTCTCGTCGGCGATCTATTTGTCCTCCTTCCAGAACTTCAAAAAGCGCTTTGAATCAGCGCGTCGTAAACGCCACCAGAGGAAGCCAGATGACGCGCCAAGCCAAGGAAATCCGCTCCGACATCGCCTGGAGCACACGCGACAGGATCGAGGTGCGGGGCAGAAGCCTGCCTGACGAGATTCTGGGTCATTTCAATCTCGGCGATGTCGCCTTCCTGCAATTGACGGGGAAAGTCCCGACGCCGGCACAATCGAACGTCTTCAATGCAATTCTGATCACGTTGGTCGAGCACGGGATTACGCCGTCGGCCATCGCCGCGCGCATGACCTATGTCGGCGCTCCCGAAGCGTTGCAGGCCGCCGTCGCGGCGGGCCTCTGCGGCTTGGGCAGCGTTTTTGTCGGCAGCATGGAGGGCGCGGCCCGCATGCTGACAGAGGCGCTGCCTTATGGATCGCAGGACGCCGATCTCGATCAGCTCGCGAAACACGTAATGACCGAATTCGATGGCCGCATCATCCCCGGACTGGGGCACCCGGTTCACAAGCCTGTCGACCCGCGGACGCCAAGGTTGTTCCAGATCGCGGAAGAGAACGGATATTCGGGACGTTACGTCACGCTGATGAAGAAAATCGAGCGCGAGGCCGAGCAATCCTCCGGTAAGGAGCTGCCGATCAACGCGACCGGCGCAATCGCCGCGCTCTGCTGCGAGTTGGGCTTTCCCTGGAAGATCGTACGTGGATTCGGAGTGATGGCGCGCGCGATCGGTCTTGTTGGGCACATCCTCGAAGAATCGGAACACCCGATGGCGATTGAGATCTGGCAGCGCGTCGAAGACGAGGCGACCCGCCATATTCGTCCCGAAGCCACATAGCCGCATAGCCACGTAGCGCGCGAAACGACAGCCGAAATGCCCCTCAAAGAACTCCCAGACAGCGACGAAATCGCCCAGATCAAAACCAGCGTCCGGAAGCTCTGCGCCGAATTCGCGCCTGAATATTGGCGCGTGCTCGACCGTGAACATGCCTATCCGTCAGAGTTTGTCGAGAAGCTTTCCAGTGGCGGCTATCTCTCCGTGCTCATTCCGGAGGAATATGGCGGTGCCGGCTTGCCGCTTTCGGCGGCGGCCGCCGTGCTTGAGGAAATCCAGCGCGCCGGAGCGAACGGCGCCGCCTGTCACGCGCAAATGTATATTATGGGCGCGCTGCTGCGGCACGGGAGCGACGCACAAAAACGCAAATACCTGCCCGGGATCGCCTCCGGTGCCCTGCGGCTGCAGGCCTTCGGCGTGACTGAACCCACCAGCGGAACTGATACCTCCTCTATCAAGACTTTCGCTCGGCGGGAAGGCGATCGTTATTTCATCAACGGGCAGAAGGTGTGGACGTCGCGCGCCGAATATTCCGACCTCATGCTCTTGCTGGCGCGGACAACGCCGCGGGAAGAAATCGCTAAACGCACGGACGGCCTTTCGATCTTCATTGTCGACATGCGCGAAGCCAAACAGGCCGGCATGATGATCAAGCCGATTCGTACCATGATGAACCACTCGACGACCGAGGTCTTCTTCGACAATGTCGCCGTCCCCGCCGAAAATCTGATCGGCGAGGAGGGAAAAGGCTTTCGCTACGTCCTCTCCGGAATGAATGCCGAGCGCATCTTGATCGCGGCGGAATGCGTCGGCGATGCCAAATGGTTCACCGAGAAAGCCTCCAGCTATGCGCGTGAGCGTAAGGTCTTTGGTCGCCCGATCGGTCAAAACCAGGGCGTGCAGTTTCCACTCGCCAAAGCCTACGGGCAAATGCGCGCCGCCGAGCTGATGGTACGCCACGCCGCGAGTTTATTCGAAGCCAACGAAAGCTGTGGCGAAGAGGCCAATATTGCGAAGATGCTCGCGGCGGAGGCGTCGTGGGCTGCCGCCGAAGCCTGTATGCAGACGCACGGAGGGTTCGCGTTCGCCGAGGAGTACGATGTCGAACGCAAGTTTCGCGAAACGCGGCTCTATCAGATCGCGCCGATATCCACGAATCTCATCCTTAGCTACATCGCCGAGCACGTGCTCGATCTGCCGCGCTCTTATTGAGAACAAACATGCTTCCGCTGGAAGGCCTCCTCGTCGTTTCTATCGAACAAGCGGTCGCAGCACCTCAGTGTACGCTCCGTCTCGCCGACGCCGGTGCGCGCGTTATCAAGATCGAGCGTGCCGAAGGGGAGACCGCGCGCCATTATGACTCCGCCGTGAAGGGCACGAGCGCGTACTTTGCTTGGCTCAACCGCGGCAAGGAGAGCATCGTCCTCGATATCAAAAATGAGGATGATCGCGGGCTTGTCGAACGCATGGTGGCACGCGCAGATGTCTTTGTCCAAAACCTCGCGCCGGGAGCAGCCGCGCGGCTCGGGCTCGGCTCGACCGATTTGGTGAAACGTTATCCCGGTCTGACCGCTGTCGACATCGTCGGATACGGACAAGATACGGACTACCGGAATATGCGTGCCTATGATCTGCTGATCCAGGCGGAAACCGGATTGTGCACAGTGACGGGGACACCGGAAGAGCCGGTTAAGGTTGGCGTATCGATCGCCGACGTGGTGACCGGAATGAACGCTTACATGGCGGTGCTCGAAGCATTGATCGGGCGCACGAAAAGTGGGCGTGGTAAAGCGTTGGAGATCGCGATGTTCGATGCCGTGGCGGACCTGATGAGCGTGCCGCTGTTGCACCACGATTACGCGCGCTGGGAAACGCCGCGCACGGGGCTCGCCCATGCATCCATTTATCCTTACGGGCGGGTGGAGTGTCTGGATGGCGATATAATCATCGTGGTTCAGAACCCCGATGAATGGCAGAGGTTCTGTTTGGGGGTTCTGCGGCGACCGGAGATCATCAGCGATACGCGATACGCTAGCAATTCTCTGAGAGTTGCCAACCGCGAGGCACTTGCTGGAATCATCCGGGACGCATTCGGACGCCTGACCAGATCGGAAGCGATCACGAGGCTTGAGGCCAACGGTCTCGCGTGGTCGCGCGTATCGACGGTCGCCGATCTTTCCGCTCACCCGGCGCTTCGCCGCATACCGGTGGAAACACCGGGCGGCGAAATCCGTATGGTGCGCTCTCCGGTACGGCAGAAAATCAAGATTGGCGCGGTGCCAGAACTTGGTGCGCAAACCGAAATTGTACGGCGGGAATTCGCAAGGTAGCGAGCGATGGCTGTAATCGACATAGGTTATCTTCGCAACTGGATCGGTCGCGCGAAAATGGCGACGGATGTCGTCACCCCCGGCCTTGTTGAACGGTTTATGGCGACGTTTGGCAGCTTTGTATATCACGAGCCTGACGCGGCGCCGCTTGCGATTCACTGGTGTCTGGCGCCTGCTGCCGTCTCGCAGGAGGATCTCGACGAGGACGGTCATCCGACGCGCGGCGATTTCTTACCGCCGGTGCCGCTTCCCCGACGCATGTGGGCTGGCGGAGAGTTGGAATTCCATCAGCAGCTTCGGACCGGGGACGTGGTGACACGCACGTCACGAGTCATTGACGTAGTCGCGAAAACGGGCCGCCAGGGGCCACTGGTTTTCGTGAACGTCGCGCATGAGCTTACGACGCCGCGCGGCGTGGCAATCGTCGAGCGTCAGGACATCGTCTACAAGGGCGAGATTAGCGCATTGCATACGCACGAAAGCAGCAACCGCGCCTCCGCGCGCGAAGAGCCATGTGCATGCGAGGTCGCGCATGCGGAGCATACGCAATCAGTCAAAGTCTCCAGCGTCCTCTTGTTTCGGTTTTCGGCTCTAACATTCAACGCCCATCGCATACACTATGATCGCGACTATGCGCGCGGTGCGGAAGGCTATCCGGATATTGTCGTGCACGGTCCATTGCAGGTGACTCTCTTGCTGCACTTCGCGGCGCGTCTCGACGGTAGGCCGCCGCGGCGCATCATTCATCGAAGCATCGCGCCCTTGTTCGCAAGTTCTGATTTCACACTGAACGCGGCTGGAGGTCGAGGGGCGCGCCAACTCTGGTGCGCTGATGCGGCAGACGGCCTCACGTCAAATGTCACGCATCTCGCCTGAGGAAGACTTCCAGGTGAGAAGTTATGCGCGCGAGGGGCGCCGCCTACCGCCCAACAAAGTTCGGCTTGCGCTTTTCCTTGAACGCGCTGACGCCTTCGCGATAGTCTTCTGTCCGTCCCAGCATACGCTGCAAGTCGCGTTCGCGATCGAGCTGATCCGCGAGCGACGCGGTGCTGCTGGCTTTAATCGCATTCTTGATCGCCACCATCGCGCGCGTCGGGGCGACAGCGAGCCGTCTGACGAGCGACTCGACGTGCTCTTCGAACGCCTCATCGTCGATCGCTTGCCAGATCATGCCCCAGTCCGCGGCCTGCGCTGCATTAAGGGGATCGCCCGTCATCATCAGTGCCGTGGCACGCGCGGGCCCGATGAGGCGGGGCAGGATCCATGTTCCGGCGCTGTCCGGTAAAAGCCCAATGTTGGCGAAGGATTGAATGAATTGCGCCGATTTCCTCGCCACAACGATATCGCAGGCGAGCGCGATATTGACCCCTGCGCCGGCCGCCACGCCATTGACGGCGCAGACGACAGGCAACGGCAATTCGGTTAGGCGTTTAATCAAAGGGTTGTAGAATGCGTCGATATTGGCGCCGAGGTCCAGCGCTTCCGCAGACTCGGGATTGCGTTCGGAAAGGTCTTGGCCGGCGCAGAAACCGCGCCCCGAGCCAGTGAGCAAAAGCACGCGGGCGTCGTGGCCGTCGAGCAGAGAGTCGAGCGCCACGGCGACCTCGTGATGCATCGTAACGGTAAAAGCATTTAACCGCTGCGGTCGGTTGAGGACGAGACGGGCGACGCTCGCTTCAAGGGAAAATAAGATCGTCTCAAACTGCATGATGGGATTAGTCCGTTGCCGGCGCGCCGACAGTCGAGCGGCGCATGGTTTCGGCGCGCAGCATGGATTTCAGCACTTTGTTCGCGCCGCTGATCGGCAATTCCTCAAAGCGAATTTCGACCGACTTCGGGCATTTGTATGCCGCGATCTTGCTCCGGCAATAGGTAATGATCTCCGCCGCCGTGATGTTGAGGCCGGCCCGAGGAACCACGATGGCGTGAACCATTTCGCCCCACTTCTCGTGTGGCAGCCCAATCACCGCGCAGGACCATACGGCGTAATGGGTGCTGATCGCGTTTTCGACTTCTTGCGAATAGACATTTTCTCCGCCGGAGATGATCACATCCTTTAGCCGGTCAACAACGAAAAGATATCCGTCTTCGTCAAGGTAGCCAATGTCGCCGGTATACATCCAGCCCTGCCGTAGCACTTTAGCTGTTGCTGCATCGTTGCGCCAATAACCGCGCATGACCATAGGGCCGCGAACGATGATCTCGCCGGTAGCTCCGATAGGCTGCGCATTCCCGTCACTATCGACGACACGGACCTCCGCCAAAAGCGCCGCGCGGCCAGCCGAGCGCAACCGCCCGGCGTTCGCTCCATCGACGATATGGTCGCGGTAGCCGAGCATGGTGGCGATCGGCGACGTCTCCGTCATGCCGTAGGATTGCACGAGCCGGACGTCAGGGAGGCGGCGCATCAGCTCGCGCACAAGCGCTTCGGAAATGGGGGCCGCTCCGTAGGTGATGTAGCGAAGGCTCGAAAGGTCGAAATCGTCGAGATCAGGCACGTCGAGAAGGGCGCGGATCATTGTCGGGACGAAGGTCGCGAGGGTGACGCGCTCGGCGGCGATGGTTTGGAGCACGTTGGCGACCACGAAACGCGGCAGGACCACATGCGTAGCGGCGGCCTGCGTCACGGAAAACAGGCGCGCAGCGGCAGCGACATGAAAGAGCGGCCCGCAATGGAGATGGACAGTTCGCTCGTCCATGCCGATATGGCTGATGAAGTTGAGGGAGTTGGCGACCATATTTTCGTGGCTCAGCAGAACACCCTTAGGCTCGCCCGTTGTCCCGCCAGTGTAAAAGAGCAGCGCCCCGTCGTCCCCTTGTCGCTGCGTTTCTTCGCAGGTGTCCGCGGATGCGATGAGTGCCTCATACGAAAGGAAGGGCTCCGGTGCCGCAACGTCGTCGAATACGATAATGGGAATGTCACGCGCGGCCGCGCGAACCTCGGCCGGCAAAGACAGAAATTCGGGACTGACGAAAAGAATATCAGGTTCAGAGTCGGCTATCTGCCCGGCGAGTTCCGCCCCAGACAGGCGATGGTTTAACGGGGCGAGGATCCCGCCCGCCCAAATCGTAGCGTAAAAGCATTCGAAAACGCGGTGGCTATTGACAGCGAGAATCGCGACGCGTTCGCCGTTTCTAATGCCATGGCTGCGCAATGCACCGGCTAAATGCTGGATACGATTGAAAAGTGTTTCCCACTGTAATCGATTTGGCCCGTCGATCAGGCCGATGTCTCGACGCCGGCTCTCGCGGGCGCGGATCAAAGACTGTGTCAATCGTAGCGCCATTAGGGCGGCCCCAAATCAAGCAAGGCAGCGCAATCCGCTGCCCAGAATGAGGGTCAACCTAATATTGCATGTAATATTTTTGAAGCGAAAATTTATGAGGAACAGAAATGGCCCGATTATTTATCACATAGACTACTGATTATGCTAGATATTTTGATGTTAATAACTATGATGTGCCGAACGACGGAGATGCTGCCACGCCAATTAGTTTTGCAATTTTGCATGCGATATTGCATATCGTTAGTCGATGGGGTCTTTCGAGATGGCCTTGCGGGAATGAAGTGGAGACAGTTTGTGAGCGAACGCCTTCTTGATCCAAAAACGACATCGCTGGTTTCGATCGATCTTCAACATGGCATCGTGGGCTTGCCAGTTGGTCCGCACGCGGCCCCGGACGTCGTTCAGCGAACGGCGCAAATTGCCGAAAAGCTCCGTGCTGCTGGCGGTACGGTGATCTTCGTCAGGGTCGCGAATCTCCCCGACGGGTCCGATGCCCTCGCACCTTGCGTTGACATCAAGGTAAAGGCTCCCACTTCGCGACCAGCCGACTGGTCGGAGCTTGTGCCTGCGCTCAACCGAGAGCCAAACGACATCGTAATAACAAAGCGGCAATGGGGTGCATTTTACGGCACCGACCTCGATCTGCATCTGCGACGGCGTCGAATACAAACATTGATCGTCACTGGTATCGCGACCAACATCGGCGTGGAATCGACCGCACGCGATGCTTATGAACGCGGCTTTGATCAGATCTTTGTCGAGGACGCGATGTCGGCATTAGGCGACGGGCATGCCTATGCTGTCGCAAATATTTTTCCGCGCATAGGCAGGCTTCGCACGACTGCGGAATTGCTGGCCGTCATCTAGGCCTGATTTGGGATTGATAGGTGCGGAGTCGCGATCTTTGTGCGTCGGGCTTCGTCGTGGTGTTGTATGCAATATCCCTTTATGATTGCCCGAAATCGTCGTATGTGAAATATATTACATACAATATCGCTTCTGTGGGGAGACCTGGAGGAAGGATTCTGTCGTGCCTATGACCGTCGCTGAAAAGATCTGGCAACAACATAGCGTCGCCGAGCTCGGCGACGCGACGACCTTGCTTCACATTGACCGCTTGATGCTGCATGAGCGTTCAGGCGGCCGCATGCTGAAGGGTGTGCTGGATGCCGGCCGCACCGTCTATGACCCCTCGATGGTCGTGGGCACGCTTGATCACATCATCGACACGACGCCCGGTCGGGGCGACCGCACGCTCTTTGCAGGCGGCGCCGAGTTCATCAAGACTTTTCGTGATAGCGCAGCGCTTGCCGAGGTTCAGGTGTTTGACATCGGCGACGCGCGACAGGGAATCGTCCACGTTATGGCGCCCGAACTTGGCATCGTTTCTCCGGGCATGACGTTAGTTTGTGGCGACAGCCATACGCCGACCGTTGGAGGCGTTGGCGCTCTCGCTTGGGGAATTGGCGTTACGCAGGGCGAGCATGTCCTGAGCACTCAATGTCTTGCTGTCCGCCGGCCAGGGCAGATGCGTGTATGCTTTGAAGGCCGCCTCGCGCCGTTCGTTACAGCTAAGGACATGGTCTTGTGGCTTATCGGCCGTTATGGCGCAAACGGCGGAAAGGGCCGTGTCGTCGAAATGGTTGGGCCGGTTATTCGCTCTCTCTCTGTCGAGGGCAGAATGACGCTTTGCAATATGATGGTCGAATTCGGCGCCTGGACTGCAATCGTTCCCCCCGACGATGTGACGATCGAATACATGGCGGGAAGGCCTTACCGCCCGACAGGAACTTGCTGGGATTCTGCCGAGATTTATTGGCGTAATCTGGCGAGCGATGACGATGCAAAATTTGAAAGCGAGATCGTTGTTGACTGTGAGGACATCGAACCGCAGGTCTCCTGGGGAACGAGCACCGAGCACGTGATGGGCATTACCGGTCAAGTACCAGACCCTGCGCAAGCTGGAAGCGATATCGCCCGCGCTTCGATGGAGAAGGCGCTCAAATACGCCGATCTCAGACCGGGTGATCCTCTGCTCGGACTCGGCATTGAGGCGGCTTTCATTGGCTCTTGCACGAATAGCCGTATCGAAGACCTGAGGCTCGCTGCTGGTATATTGACTGGCCGTAAAGTTGCCCCGGGTTTGAAAGCGATCTGCGTCCCGGGATCTACGCAGGTCAAGCATCAGGCGGAATCGGAAGGCCTGGACGACGTATTCAAGGCTGCTGGTTTCGAGTGGCGCGAGGCCGGCTGTTCGCTCTGCTTCTTCGCGGGGGGCGACAGTTTTGGAGCCGCCAAGCGGGTTATCACGACGACAAATAGAAATTTTGAGAATCGGCAAGGCCCAAATGTCCGGTCGCACTTGGCGAGCCCTGTAACTGTTGCGGCTTCGGCCGTTAGGGGCGCGATCGCCGACCCGCGCGCATTGGGTTTTAATCTGTGAAGTCTTTTGTCAGTCTCCGCGGCATAGCGGCCCCTTTGCCAATCGACAATATCGATACCGACGCCATCATTCCATCGCGGGAAACTCAGTCCGTAGCGAGATTCGGTTATGGCGAGAAGCTCTTCGCAAACTGGCGATACCGTCCGGGCACCCGCGAAGTAAATCCAAATTTTATTTTAAACCAGGCTCCATACGATCGCGCCGAGATTCTCGTCGCAGGACAGAATTTCGGTTGCGGTTCGTCGCGCGAGGCCGCGGTTTGGTCATTGGTTCAATTCGGCATTCGCTGCGTCATCAGCGAAAGTTATGGCGCTATTTTCCGTAACAACGCGATACGAAATGGCCTGCTGCCAATTACCTTGGCAGAAAATGAAATAAAGACGATTTTGGAAGAGATTAGCCAGTTGAATAGTGCAAATGCGACGCTTACGGCCGATTTGAAATCATGTTCGGTTATTACCTCAACCGGACTCGTGTTCGACTTCCAAATAGCCGAACGTGACCGCGAGATGTTGCTGAGCGGAGCCGACGAAATTGAACTTACGCTCCTCCGGCAGGCAGAAATTGAGGCGTTTCGCGAGCAAGATCGCCGTGCGAGACCATGGGTCTATGACGCACTGTGGCTGTCAGGTAAATTTGAGTGAAAATAAGATAGCTCGACGGGGTGAATTGGCCCGGCACGTGGCCGGGCCAATTCTGCTGTCGTCAGGAGGAAACGTTGTGGGCCGATCCTGTCCGCGATGTGAAAGTCAAATCGGGCGCGACGATCTCTATTACGGGATTCGCGTGAAGCACGCGCATGGCTTTGCAGACCCTCAAAAGCACTAGCCATATCAGGGGGAGCGTGGCGATTGTCATGACGATCAGCGACGAACCGATTCTCGCGCGGCCAAACCAATGATCGGTCATCCAGGCGGTCGCTGGCGGTCCGATGAGCGTTCCTATCAGCGTGATTATGGCGAGATAGAGCGCTGATACGCGGCCACGCAGATAGGAGGGAGTATAGAGCTGCAGCGCCGCTCCGGAACAGCCGACGAAGGTCCAGGTAAAACAATAGAAGACAGAACTCGCCGCGATGAACTCCCAAACGTTCGCGCGCGTCAGTGCAATAAGCATAAGCGGCAGCGAGACAGTCACCGCAAGCAAATGGAAGCGAACGTGCGCATCTCCCATTCCACGCGCGTAAAGCTTGTCGGTCAGGACTGCACTGACGATCTGCCCGACTACACCGGCGAAAACGGTCAAGAGTCCGAGCGCCATACCAGCTTGCGCCGCATTGAGGCCGTAGGTCCGCATGAGGAATGTCGGCATCCAAGCGTTGTACGATTGCACGAGAATGTTGGTGCAGCCAAATCCAACCGGCAACGCGAGATAGAGATCCCAGTGGCGCTTCAAAAGCGGGACGAATCCTACCCTTGTGTCACCTGTTGACACGCCGGCTTTTCCGGTAGCGCGCGGAGGCTCAGGGACGATGAAGATCAGCGGTGTGACCACAAGGGTTACGAGCCCGACGATGAGGAATACTAATTGCCACGGTCGTATGTCGCCGATCAGAGGCAACGAAATATGGCTATAGCTTTTGACTAGATTGATGATCGCGCCGCCAGCGACGAGCGCAATACCCGCCCCAAGAACAGAACCGGTTGTAAATACCGAAACAGCGGTCGCCAGCATCTTTCGCGGAAAACTTTCGCCGATCATCGAATGCGCCGCAGGGGTGAGCGTGGACTCGCCTATGCCCACGCCGATCCTGCTCAGGAGCAATGAAGCGAAGCTGCCCGAAAGCCCGCAGAAGCTTGTTGCGGCGCCCCATAAAGCCACACCTGCGGCGGTAATGAGCCGCCGTGGGAAACGGTCAACGAGTGTGCCCGTGAATAGGCCGGCAAGAACATACAGAATTCCGAATGCTGGCCCGATCAGCAGACTCATCTGGAAATCGGTGATGTGCAGATCTTTTTCTATTGGGCCGATCATGATCGTGATGACGGTCCGATCGACGAAAGAGACGACGTAGAAGATCAGCAGGATTCCGACGAGGAGCCAGGCTGTCCCTCGCTTGATGATTGGAGTCGCCGTCTCGTTCATCGGCCGTACTCCGCGGAGATGCGAATTGTACGCTTGGCCGGCCGTTCGGCGGCGGGACGCACAGATGCCCTATTGATACGCACTATTCCTCCCGAGCTTGTTCAAGTTTCTTATTGCGCGAATGTTGCATACAATAATGTCGATTGCAACGCGACATATCAGTTATAATACACATTTTGCATGCATTCACGCCGTTCCGCGTTTTGCGACTGACCGGCAACTGGCGCCATTTGCATGCACTTTGGCAACGCGGGTTGGGCCGCATCGTGCCGAGGGGTGTGCGCCCCCGAAGGGATTGCGCAACTTCTATCCAGATAGCGGCTTGGCCACCTTGGCCTAGAGGAAGCATTGATGATCCGGTGGTGTGAAGGGTGGTGCGCTCGAGGCTTCGCGGATCACTCGTAGTGCATGCAAATTTGCCACATTACATCGCATACGGCATGCGGCAGATGTCCATTATGCATGCAATCGTTGACATCGCGCATATTGGATGCAATTCTTCACGCATTCCGGCTGCAGGGCCATCCTATGAATATGGCGGCTCCGTACTTGGGCTTGATATGTAACTAGTCTGAAACATCGAGTATTAAACGTAATATGCTCGGTAGTTATAATATAACGCGTGATAATTGCGCGTCGGTGGGAAGAAATGTCTGTCGAATAATAGGCGGGGGATGATATGTTTGTAGCC
The DNA here is from genome assembly GCF_004135935.1 of Methylovirgula ligni. Classification (NCBI taxonomy): domain Bacteria; kingdom Pseudomonadati; phylum Pseudomonadota; class Alphaproteobacteria; order Hyphomicrobiales; family Beijerinckiaceae; genus Methylovirgula; species Methylovirgula ligni. The sequence continues at coordinate 1,433,995 of NZ_CP025086.1, forward strand.
TGGTCGAATAATTCCGCTAGAGGCGTGCATGATGTTGCGGGGTCTTCAAAAAAAGATGCTTGCGCGCGTCCATTACAACACCTTGCGTACGTCAAACCCTGCGGGCGAAAGGCAGCTTTGCTAGGGTCTGTGGCAGCTTGTTTCCTAGCGAGCGGGGCGATCGGTGGAATAAACTGCTCGCATGCAGCCGACCTCAGCGCCACGCCGCCGGTGCTTCAAACGCAAGCGCCGCCTCTAAACCTGGATTGGTATACGGAGCTGCGGGGCATCGACGAGCAATTGCCGGATCATAATGACCTTATAGATCCAGATGTCGGGGGAGTTAGGTCCGCGCTGGCATCGGTCGGCATTGGCTATCTAGGCTACAGCTCGAACAGCTTCTATCTCAACATGCTCAATGTCGCCAGAACGACCGATGGGCATCAGGAATATTCCGGTCAGCGGCCGACGTTCTCGACAGTCGATGTGCTGAACACGACCTATGATACAAGCCGTTGGGGCATTCCCGACGGGCAAATTCTTCTCTCCGCGGTCGGAAATTTCTTCTCCTGGAAAGAGGCGGGGCCTACTCTCTGGGGCCTTTCGCAGGCAAGCTGGTATCAGACGTTGTTCAACCGCAAGGTCGAGCTGACGATCGGCTACATGAGCAATTTTCAGGAATACATCAACCCCTACGTGGGAGGCGCGATCACTTCCAGCGTCTTCGGTCTGGGTTCCGCGATCCAGATCCAAGGAGGTATGTCGTTCGCCGCGTTTCCGAAGCCGGCGACCACGGTTAAAGTCAACATCACGCCGAATATCTACACGCTCGGAACGGTGCAGAGTTCGCTCAATCCGGACGGTCTTGCCGAGGAATTTTCGCAGAATCCGCACGGGATTGCGTGGCGGACGGATCATTCCGGCGTCCTTTTCGTCGACGAAACCGGCTACAAGAATGCCTCAGATCCGAACGTGATGGAGACTTGGGTTCGCGCTGGCGCCGCGTACAACACAAGCTCCTTCATCAGCAATGTCGATCCCAGCGAAAGGCGAAGCGGTAACTCGTTTTACTATGTCTTGGGCGACCGTCAGCTATGGCAGTCAAACCCGTCAGCCGGCGCCTACAGAGGTGTCTATGCCGGATTCTCAGCCATGTATGCGCCGCCGGACCTCAATCTGTTCACTCAATATTACGAACTGCGGCTTTACGCGTTGGGGGTTTTCGACGCGAGGCCGACCGATTTGATCAGCCTCACGCTCTCTGACACGTTTTGGAGCACCTATCTCGTCGACAATCTGGCGTTGGCCGGCAACCTGGTCCATAACGACAGCAAATCCGCTACGCTGGCGTACAACATCCACGTGATGCACGGCGTCTATGCGGGACTCGGAGTTTCCTACACCGATCACCCGTCGACCATCGCCTATACCCCGACGACCGGCAGTTCACTCAACTTCCTGGCAAGCTTAAACGTCTTTTATTGAGATGGGGAAATCGGCGCTCCGCTTGCGCGCCGATTTCCTTTTCAGACTAGACGACTGGCGGAACAAGCCATTCAAAGATTTTCTGGCGACGGACTTCCTGAGAAAAAATTCCTTAAACCTCCTCGCCGCTAGAGTGCCAAAAGGCCGCATCGATGAATTCATGGCCCCAAGAGTTTTTCCCGCAACAATGAATATAAGCAGCAGACCGCATCGGCTTCCAATCGCGCGTCAAGCGTTACGACCATCGAAGTGCTTCCGTATTCTCGCGCAGCTAAATTGATACAGAAGTCATGGAGACGCCGGTTACAGCGACCGTCTGCGTTCCCATGGGGAACTCCCGAAAGCAGCCATTCTGCTTACCTCCAAATCCGGTCATCTGACGGATTTCCCAATGTTCTTTACTCGTGGCGCGGTCGTTAAACCATGGGACGACGCTCGGAATGCCGTCTCTTGTTCCATCCTAGGCGATAACGATTGAATCCGCGAAGATGCCCATGGCTAAGAACCTGAGGAAATGAGGCAATACCTCATCAAGCCCAAACGACAAGAAAAGTTGCAGGACGCCGGGCGCCTCACCCTTCACCGCGCGGTCGACACCGGGAGGGGTGAGCTCGTTTGCGGGTATCAATGCCCGCCGCGCCCTGGGCGAAGCGCGTGGATCGGCCTGCCGCCAGAATGAGAGCCGCGATTCGGCTCACGCCGCTTCTTCAAAGCGCAAAGGCTTTTGCCGCTTCGATGCGATCACTTCGGCAATGATCGCGATGGCGATTTCGCCCGCACTGGCGGCGCCTATGTCGAGCCCTATGGGCGCATGTATACGCGCAAGCGCGGCCTCTGGAATGTTCTGCCCTCGCAGACGATCCAACCGAGCTGCATTGGTTTTGCGCGATCCCAAAGCGCCAATGTAAAAGCAATCCGCAGCCAACGCTGCGGTGATGCCCGGGTCGTCGATGGCCGGAACGTGCGACAGAACGACCATCGCGGTATAGTGATCGAGTCCTTGATCGATGAAAACCCGCTCAGGCCATTCGGCTATTACATTGACGCCGGCAAATCTTTCCTGCGTAGCGAAAGCGCTGCGCGGATCGATCACCGTGACGTCGTAACCCGCAAGCTTTGCAATGGGCGCCAGCGCCTGCGCAATGTGAACGGCACCGAGCACGATCATCCGAAGCCGCGGAACATTCACACGTAGAAAGAGCGACCTTCCGGTTGCTTCGATCAGCCCGCTTTTTCCGAGACCCAAGTGCGCACGCAATTGTATCCCAAGCGGATCCTGTTCAAGTTCGCCATCGCTCACGATGCGCAGCGCGCCAGTCGCGATATCGATCACAAGCACAGATGCGTGGCGCGCACGCTCAAGGGCGGAGAGTTCAGAGAGCGCGCGTGCCTGCATCAAATCGACCCGCTCAACGAAAATCTTGATCCGGCCACCGCATGACAATCCGGCCCGCCACGCCGTTTCGTCGCTGACGCCGAACTCGCGCATACACGGCCGGCCGTCGGCAAGGACATCCAGCGCGTCAGCAATAACATCTGCCTCCACGCAGCCGCCCGAGACGGAACCGACAAAACGGCCATCGGCATCGATTACCAATTGGCTTCCAACGGGGCGCGGTGCCGATCCCCATGTTTCGATGACCGTCGCGATCGCGACTTTGCTGCCGCGCGTATGCCAGTCAAGCGCGGTTTGGAGGATTTCTGCATCGGATACGAGCATGGAAGAGCCTCACGAAAGTAAGCAGCGTTGTGGGCAGGTCTCAGAAGGAGTGCGTGTCACCCCGGCGAACGGATCCGGATTGCGTTCGCCGCGAGTGCGTCGAGCGCTGCCCACGAAGCCATGCCGCCCGCCATGCCGACGGCCATCGCGCCGATCATCGTCGGAACGCTCCATGTCATCCCAAGATGACGCGCAACTTGCGGAGCGAACCATTCGCTCAGGAACATGCCAATTAGCATCGCGACACTGCAGCCGACGTAGGGCAACAGAAACAAGGCGCGTTGGCTCCAAGTTTCGCGATGACCGCAACTCGGCCAAGCTGAATAAAAAGCAGCGACGAGGCCGCTTACGAACATCAAAATGTTTGTCGTCGGTAATAGCACGGCATGCAAAGCGATACTGTCGCCGAGCGAATGCGGCCGTGTACAAAGTGCAACGATCGTCTGCGGCAATACTGATTGCAGGTCGATCGCCAGCCCGATCATCATGCCGCTAAAGCAGAGAACAAACATGACGGCCGGCCCGAGCCATTTGTCCTCCAGCCGTGGGGCGAGTGGTGTGGACATATCCGTCATTGCATCTTCTCCAGACGGTGGAGGAGGCGCGCGTAATCTTCCGGCGTGTCGCAATCGAGTGCATAGACGTCGCTCTCCATCTCGGCGCGGTAGACGTCGCTTGTACGGGTCTCGATGAGTTTGCGACAGCCGATGTTCAGGCCGCCACCGATGACCGCTGGTATATGCCGCGATGCAAATAGGATCGGATTGCCACGCTTGCTTTCGTAAAAAGGCACGAGGATCGATTCAAGTTCGAGGCGCGCATAGAGCGAGGCGAGCCGCTCGATGTCGCTCGCGGTCACGAGCGGCTGATCGCCGAGCATGATCATCACCGCGTCGCAAACCTGGGTCAGCGCACGAACGCCGGCCGCGACCGAGGTCGGCTGGCCCTGCGCAAAATCGCGGTTAAAGATGCAGGACGCTGGCAAATCGGCCAGCACATTCGCGACATCCTCGGCGCGATGGCCGGTGACAATGACCGTCTCGGTCGGTGCGAAGGCCAGGACGTTTTGCGCGGTCCGGCGGATCATGGGAACGCCGCCGACATCGAGCAGCATCTTGGCGCTTCCGCCCATCCGGGCCGAAAGCCCCGCTGCGAGGACAACAGCGGAAATTCTCAGGCAGGGCGGCGCCAGGCCCGCGATCGCGGAGCCAAAGCTCGCCCGCTGCGCGTTCACGGTGAGACCTGCTTGCCGGTAAACAGGCCGGCAAAGAACGATTTGATGACCGCCCATAAAAACGCAAAGCCGTTAATGCTGGTTTGCGGCGCGGGCGCTGGCGCTTCGGATATTGATGCGGGAACCGGAGCGGCCGGGGCGCTTGGCGCCACCGTCGCGACAGATGCCACGGCCGGCGTCGGTTCCGCCTGAACCTTGGTCTGCAGGTTGGTGTAGAACTCTTTGATGATCTGATCGGAGGCACTGGTCAGGAGTCGCGCGCCCATCGACGCGGCCTTGCCATTGACGGTGACATTAGCCTTGCCACTGACGCGCGAGGACGCCGGACCCGTCTCAGTCACGGCTGCGGTCAATTCCATTTCGGCGACGGAGGTGCCGCCTTTGTCCGCGCCCTTGCCAGCGAGACTGATGGTTCGCGCCGCAGGATCGCGCGCGAGAATCTCGATCGCGCCCAGAAAGGTGAGATTGACCGGCCCGAGCCTTACCGAAACCGTGCCTCGGTAATGGGTCGGATCGATCTCTTGGGTGATCTTTGCGCCGGGGAGGCACGATGCCACTTTGTCGATCTGATCGAGAAAATTCCATGTCTGATCGGCGGAAACAGGCAGCTCAAGGCTGCGATCAATATCAAGCTTCATGCGCGTGGCCTTTGAGTTGGGAGCGGCGGAAGGCGACGATTTCGGCGAGGACGGAGAGCGCGATTTCTTCCGGCGTGACCGCATGAATATCGATGCCGGCAGGCGCTCTGAGCCGCCCAAGCTTATCTGCCGGCAGGCCACGTTCCTGCAATTTCGCCTTCAAGGCCTCGGCCTTGCGGCTGCTGGCGATGAAAGCGACATAATCGGCGTCGACCGCAAGCGCGCCTTGCAATGCCGCGTCGTCGCCGCGGCCCTGCGTCGAGACGACGATGAAACGTTCGCCCGGCGATGTTGGCGGCAGTTCATAGCCCTCGATGCGCTTTTCGACTTCGGGAAAGGCTTCTTGATCGCTGGCGGGGACGCAGGCGGTCACGGCAAAGCCGAGCTTGGCTGCAAGTTCGGCTGTCGCCACCGCGACGGGGCTCGAGCCGCAAACGAACATTTCGGGACGCGGCAGCATCGGCTCGACGAAAATGTCCATGCATCCACGACTGGGGCAGGAGTTTTTGGCATAATGCACGCCGTCGCGCTCTTCGCCTGGCGCAACGCCGCGCTTGGCAAGGAGATCGCCGGGCTCGACGGAGATCAGCCGCGATTGGCCGTCTTCCAATGCGTCCTTCGCGGCCTTCAAGACGGCGCCGCGGGTGCAGCCGCTGCCGATCCAGCCCTCGCTGAATGTGCCGTTAGGAAGGATGATCGCCTTGGCGCCCGGCTTGGCGCAGGTCGAGGCCAAAGCCCGTACGACCGTCGCTAGTACGAAGGGCGAGCCCTTCTCGCGCATGTTCTGCGCCAGCGAGAGAATATCTTCCGCGTAGCTCATGTCAGATCCTCGCCAGATAGGGTTCGAGCGCCGCGAGACTTTCGAGATTATGCGCGGGTGCAAAGAGATCGATGTGAGGCAGCGCCGCTTTCATGCCGCGCGCCTGCGGTGTGTAATCCCGCCAGCCGAGCAATGGATTGAGCCAGACGATGCGGCGGCAGCGGCGTCGCAATTGCCGCATCTCCGTGGCCAGCACCTCCGGCGTGCCGGCATCATAGCCGTCCGAGACGATGATGACGGCGGTGCGCGAATGGATCATCCGGCGGGCATGCCAACGGTTGAAGTCGGCGAGGCTCTGGCCGATCTCGGTGCCGCCGCCGACACCCTGCGTCATCAGCGCAAGCCGCTCAACGGCGCGGGCAATATCGCGATCTTTCAGCGACGGCGAGATATGGACGAGCCGCGTGTGAAACAGAAACACGTCCGATTCGCGGAAGTTGCCGACAACGCCATGCAGAAAACGAACGAAGAAGGCTGTGTAGAGGCTCATCGAGCCGGAGGCGTCGAGCAATACGACAAGCCGTAGGGGCTTCAGCTTACGGCGCCGCCAGACAAGCTCGATCGGCGTGCCGCCATGCTCGACGCTGCGACGCAGCGTCCGCCGCAGATCGATCCGCGACCCACTCGCACGGGCGCGGGCGCGACGTACAAGCCGCACGTGCATGCTGCGGGCTAGCCGTGCGGCGAGCGCATGAATCTTCTCAGTCTCGACCGGATCGATGACATGTCGGATGTCGGTCGCGGCGATGTTCTCCGCGCGGGACGCGCCTTCACGACGTCCCGATCCGGCCAAAGCAACGTCCGCGCCCTCGCGCCGCTCGACGTGATCGGCCATACCATGCGCGCCGTTACTGGTTCGCGGCGCGAGCTGGCGCTCCGGAAGAGCCTTCGGTGAAGTTACGCTGCCGCCCGCACGCTGCACGCTGCGCACGCGCTGGCCCATCCAATAAGCGGCGAAGATCGCGTCGAACTTTTCCCAGTCGCCGTGATTGGCGCAGAAGAGCGCGCGAAGCGCCGGCTGCAATGTCGAACGGCGAGTGGCCGCCGGCGAGGCCATTATGGCGAGCGCGTCGCGCGCCTCCGCATGGCCGACGGCGAAGCCGTTCTCTCGTAATGTCCGCGCGAAGCCCGCCAGCCGCAACCGGATGCCGTCGCCGAGAGGTGAGATTTTTTCTGCTGCGCTCATCAAGCCACCTTGCCGAGCAGGCGGTCGCTCACGTCGCGCGTGAGTCCGGCGCGGTCCTCATTCGTCTTGAGCAAACAGATCATCGTGTCATAGACGGCTTCCGGCTCCTGACGCAGGTCATGCACGCCGAGGCCGGCGAGCGTCGTGGCCCAGTCAAGCGTTTCGGCGACGCCGGGGATCTTGCGCAAATCCTCTTTGCGGATGGCCGCGATCATCCGCGCGATTTGAAGCGCAAACGCCGTGTCGATGCCGGGAATGCGGGCGAGGATGATGCGCGCCTCGCGATCGACATCGGGGAAATCAAGATAATGATAGAGGCAGCGCCGTCGCAGAGCGTCGGAGAGTTCGCGCGTACCGTTCGATGTCAGTACGACGCGCGGAATCGAGGTCGCCTTGATCGTGCCGAGCTCCGGGATGCTGACTTGGAAATCGGAAAGCAATTCAAGAAGAAAAGCCTCGAATTCCTCATCGGCGCGATCAATCTCGTCGATGAGCAGAACCGGTGGTTTCTCGCGCCTTATCGCAGCGAGCAGTGGCCGTTCGAGAAGATATTTTTCGGAGAAAATATGCTCCTCAACCTCCTCGGCATTTGACCCTTCGTGTGCCTTGATCGCGAGCAATTGCCGCTGGTAGTTCCATTCGTAAAGTGCCGCGCTCTGATCCAGGCCCTCGTAGCATTGCAGGCGGATAAGTTCAGCGCCATGCAGCGCCGCGAGCGCCTTGCCGATCTCCGTCTTGCCGACGCCCGCTTCCCCCTCGAGCAGCAGGGGCCGCTGCAAGAAATCCATCAGCCAAAGCGCGGTCGCGAGCTCGCGGGCGGCGATGTAGCCGGTCTCTGCAAGCCGCATGGCGATTGTATCGCGATCAATCTGCATGACAGAATCTGTGTCGCCGCTATTCGGCGGCGACGGTAGCCTCCGCGTGAAGGCCAAGTTTCTCGGCCACCGTCCAAATGCGCCAAGCGTCGTGCGGCATCTGGATATGAGTCGAGCCGAGAAACTTGAACGCGTCGTTCACCGCATTGGAAAAACACGGCACGCCGCCGACATTCGGGCTTTCGCCGACGCCCTTAGCGCCGATTGGATGGTGTGGCGAGGGCGTCGTCGTCCAGTCCGTCTCCCAATGCGGCGTCTCGACTGAGGTCGGAATGAAATAGTCCTGAAACGAAGCGGTCAGCACATTGCCGTCTTCGTCGTAGGCGATCTCCTGGCCCATTGCGATGCCGAAGGCCTCCGTTAGGCCGCCGTGAATCTGACCTTCGATGATCATCGGATTGATTCGCGTGCCGCAATCGTCGAGCGCATAGAAGCGGCGGATTTTCACCTCGCCCGTATCGACATCGACGTCGCAGACGCAGATATAAGCGCCGAACGGATAGGTCATGTTCGGCGGGTCGTAATAGCTCACCGCCTCAAGCCCCGGCTCCATGCCAGGCGGGGGGCTGTTGTAAGCTGCCCAGGCGATCTCCGTCATGGTCTTAGATCGCTCCGGATTGCCTTTGACGCGAAAGCGGTCGATGTCCCATTCAAGATCGTCGTCGTGGACTTCGAGAAGATGCGCGGCGATCATCTGCGCCTTGGCCTTGATCTTCCGCGCCGCCACAGCGGTCGCGGCGCCGGAGACCGGCGTCGAGCGCGAGCCGTATGTGCCAAGGCCATAGGGCGCGGTGTCGGTATTGCCCTCCTCGATGGTGATGAGTTCGGACGGAATGCCGAGTTCCGTTGCGATGATCTGGCCATAGGTCGTCTCGTGGCCCTGACCCTGCGATTTGGTGCCGAGCCGGGCGATGATCGAGCCCGTCGGATGAATGCGGATTTCGGCCGAGTCGAACATGGCGATGCCCAGAATGTCGCAATTGCGCGACGGGCCGGCGCCGACGATCTCGGTGAAATGGATGACGCCGATTCCCATCAATTCGCGCGTTTCGCCGCGCCTGAAAGCTTCCTGTTTCGCTTTCTGCTCCTCGCGCAATTGCTTATAGCCGACGGCGTCGAGCACCTTCTGCATGGCGGTATGGTAATCGCCGGAATCGTATTCCCAACCGAGCGCGGAATGATAAGGGAACTGCTCGCGCTTGATGAAATTCCTCATCCTGAATTCGGCAGGATCCATGCCGAGCTTCTGCGCCATGATATCCATGGCGCGCTCGATGCAATAGGCGGCTTCCGTCACGCGGAACGAGCAGCGGTAGGCGACGCCGCCCGACGCCTTGTTGGTATAGACGCCATCGACCGCGCAATGCGCGACCGGGAAGTCATATGAGCCGGTGACGATGTTGAAGAATCCGGCCGGCCATTTCATCGGGTCCGCGCAGGCATCGAAGGCGCCGTGGTCGGCGAGCACATGCACGCGCAGCCCGGTGACGCGGCCATCCTTGGTTGCGGCGATCTCGGTGGTCATATGATAATCGCGTGCGAAAGATGTGCTCGAAAGATTCTCGACCCGGTCCTCGACCCATTTCACCGGCAGGCCGGTGACGATTGAGGCGACGATCGAACAGACATAGCCCGGATAGACGCCGACCTTGTTGCCGAACCCACCCCCGATGTCCGGCGCAATGACATGAATTTTGTGTTCGGGAATTTTCGAGAGAAGCGACACCACGGTTCGCACGACATGCGGCGCCTGGAACGTTCCCCAAACGGTCAGCTCGCCCTTGATCTTGTCGAAGGAGGCAAGGCATTGGCAGGTTTCGAGCGGCGAAGGATGGACACGGTGATAGGTGATCAGTTCCTTGATCGTCACCTCGGCGTTCTCAAAGGCAACATCGGTCGCGGTCTGGTCCCCAACCTCCCAGGTGAAGATGTGATTGTAATGTTTGCGCGGCCCGTGCGCGCCATCCATCTTGTCCTTGATGTCTTCACGCAGCAGCGGCGCATCCGGGTCCATCGACTTGAAGGGATCGACGAGCACGGGAAGCTGGTCGTATTCGACCTGCACGAGTTCGATAGCATCGGCGGCGATATAGCGATCGGTCGCGATGACGAAGGCGACCTCTTGATTCTGGAAGAGAACTTTCTCATCGGCGAGAACCGCCTGGACGTCGCCGGCAAGTGTCGGCATGTAATGCAGGTTGAGCGGTTTCAGATCGGCAGCGGTCAACACCGCAACGACGCCGGGCAACGCCTTGGCCCGCGACGTGTCGATCGATTTGATCCGCGCGTGCGCGAAAGGCGAGCGCACGAAATCGCCGAACAGCATGCCGGGCAGTTTCACGTCGTCGACGTAATTGCCCCTGCCCTGGGTGAAGCGGATGTCTTCGACGCGCTTGCGCTTGCAGCCCATTCCTTGAAGCTTTTCCGCGCGCTCGTTGGCTGAGGGAATCGCCATGTCGTTCATTCCGCGGCCTCCTTGAAGGTGCGGCCAGCGAGCTTCGCGGCGGCGTATTGGATCGCGCTGACGATGTTCTGATAGCCCGTGCACCGGCAGAGATTGCCGGCAATGCCGTAACGGATCTCGTCCTCCGTCGGATCGGGATTTTCCTGCAGCAGGCGCCAGGCGCGGGTGATCATGCCGGGCGTGCAGAAGCCGCATTGCAGGCCGTGCAATTCGCGAAAACCTTCCTGTAGCGCGTGCAGCGTTCCGTCGGGCGCAGCGATCCCTTCAATGGTGACGATCTCGGCGCCGTCGGCCTGGACCGCGAAGACGGTGCAGGATTTTACCGACCTGCCGTTGAGATCGACGGTGCAGGCGCCACAATGGGTCGTGTCGCAGCCGATGTGCGGGCCGGTCAGGTTCTGCTGCTCGCGCAGGAAATGGATCAGAAGCGTACGCGGCTCGACCAGTGCCTCGATGTCCGCGCCGTTGATCTTGAACGTAACGTGCGATTTGCCCATGCGCGTTATCCTCGGTCTGCGGCACGGACTTTGGCCCGCGCGAGTGCGCGCGCGACCATGACGCCGGCCATTTTCTTGCGATATTCGACGGGGCCGTGATTGTCCGCGGCGGGAGTCGCGATGTCTTCGGCCGCAGCCGCGGCGCGTTTGATCGCGCTAGCGTCGATCTCTGTGCCGAGAACGAGCCGTGAGGCCTCTTCGGCATAAAGCGCGTGATCCGCCACATTGGTCAGCGTGATTGCGCAACTCGCGACCTTGCCACCCGAAAGAGTCAACATCACCGCGGCCGCTGCGGTGGCGTAATCGCCGATCTTGCGCTTCAGCTTGTTGTAGGCATAGCCGTGGCCTTTGGCCGGCACGGGGATATTGATCGCGGTGATCATCTCGCCCGGTTCGAGCGCCGTGTAATAGAGTCCCTTGTAGAAGTCGCGCGCCGGGACTTGCCGCGTACCCGTCTTGCTCGCCAACGTATAGATGGCACCGAGCGCCATCATGATCGCCGGCATATCGTTGCCGGGGTCGCCGTTGGCGGCATTGCCGCCGACTGTGCCCATATAGCGGACCTGCGGATCGGCAACGAGACCAGCGGCTTCGCGCATCAGCGGCACTTTGTCGGCCATTAGATCCGAACCGATCATCTCATATTGCGTCGTCATCGCACCGAGGACGATGTCGCTGCCTACAACGCGGATGCCTTTTAGGTCGCTGATCGCGCTGAGATCGATCAGGTTGGCAGGCGTTGCCATCCGGAACTTCATCAGCGGGATGAGGCTTTGGCCGCCAGCGAGGGGGCGGGCGTCGTCGCCTAAGTCCGCTAGCAAAGCCAACGCCTCAGGCAGTGATTTCGGACGATGATAGGTGAAGGAACCTGGGATCATCTGTGTCCTCCCGGCGCAGTTTGCATCGCCCGCGCTCCTAATTATCGCTGTCGCAAATAGCTACATTTTTGATTCCAATAATTATGGTTCTGTCGCAAGCGAGATTGCACGAAGCCCGGGCGGGAAGCACCGGCTGCGGCGCTCTTCATGAGCTGCGGTAGGCTTTTTAAATCAGGTATTTATGTCGATACTGGCTCGACGCTGCAAAGCAGCAATCAGCCTGCGGCCTGACGGCTTTTGAGGCCGAGCTTTGACTTGAGCCAAGCCGCGCGGCTGCGGCTCACAGGCACGAAATAGGGGTCTACGCCGGCCAGCTCGATCTGGCAGGCATCGCCGACGCTCTTCAATGCAACGACCCTATCCATATTGACGATATGGCTGCGGTGAACCCGAACGAAATGGTGGGAGCGCAGCCGCGCTTCGACTTCGCCGATCGACAAAGCGCAGAAATAATTCGTCTGGCCGTCGAAGACGTAAGTGTAATGCGCATTAGCGCGCACTGCGGCAATGTCGCCGATCGGCAGAAAATAGGTTCCACGATCGCGCTCCACCGGAAGGAAGGGGCTTTGTGCGGTCTCCGGAGCGGCAAGCGGGGCGGCCAGAGGCGTGACATCCGGCGCGGCTTCAGCCGCGCACTCGGGGATCGGCGAAGGCTCAGGCGCTACCGCGGGCGGCTCTATCCCGGCACGCGATTCCTTTTGCAGCATGCGCCGGTCTGGCACCAAAACCAGGAGAAAGAGGCCTGAGACGATGAAAGCCACCACCGCAACGACGATGGCGAGAAGATCGGGCGACAGCGCCGGCGCGAGCGCGGTCGGAAGCGCGTGCGGAAATATGCGCATCCCGGCCATGGCAGAATAATGCATGCCTGAAACGGCGATGCCGAAGACGATCGCCGAAAGGAACAGCGGCTGGCGCGGTTGCGTTCCGGCGGCGAGATGAAGTGCGAGGCCGGACGCGGCGATGGCGATCAAGATGCTTGCTATGACAAGCAGAGGATCGTGCACCATATGGGCGCTCGCGTGCAGGGCCGTCATGCCGATATAGTGCATGGAGGCGATGCCAAGGCCCATGAACATGGCCGAAGCTGCGAGCCGCCGTCCCGTCAGCGGGCCGGCCGTCGCGGCGAAGACGCCGATTCCGGTCACCAGCACGCTTACCAGGAACGAGAGCAAGGTCGGGAAGACCAGATAATCGACTGGGAACGAAAGCCGCGCGGCCAGCATACCAATGAAATGCATCGACCAGATCGCGACGCCGAGTGTGATCGACGAGGCCGCAAGCAGCGTGCGCTGCCGCGTGCCCGCGGCAAGGCGGCTTTGCAGCGCGAGCCCCAGGCCGACATAAGCGCCTTGAATCGCCACGATAACCGACAGCACCACGATCAAGGGATCGTGCGAAATATGCACCGGCTTTCCTCCGCCGCCGGAGCGGAGACGAAGAGCGGCTCCGCCCTTAACGTCGACTCCACCCTGGCTTTCGAGTCGTATGCACGCTCTTTGCGATAACCATAGACCAGCTGCACACGCGCGGTAAGCCGGAAATCGAATTTTGATCGGCAGAGCTTTGAAATCACTAAGCAATATCTTAGTCGATACAGCTCTGGCGATTTGTCAGCCAACCGACGGGCCGGCCGTGATCACGTGGGCATTGATACTGTTCCGTCTTCCTTTCATTTCTGCTCGAGTAGACCGTTGAGGCAAATTAACGTCAGCTTTTGCATTTTGATGATTCAAAACAGGCGTTCCGCTTTCGGCCCGCTCTGGTCATCCGAGGTGTTTGCTCAGATGATCTCGCTGGAGAAGGCCGGCCGTTCGACCGCGAGGCGGCCGGCAGCCGCGATGAGTTCGGAGGAGCGCAGCCGCGTGGCATGATCGGAGACATCGTAGACGATCATGAGTTCGTCGGGTCGGCGGGTGCAAAGAAAGCCTGCAATTCGATCACGTTCTACGGAAAATGATCGGCCGCCTCAGGCGGCTGCCGATCCGCTGCGCGCGCTCCTCGATCTCATCGTCGAACGGCTGCGCCGATCGAAGGCGGTTCTCAGCGAGTTACGCTTGGGTAAAGCTGAAAAAGATTGATCGGTGTGCCCGCAAATCACATTCACCAGCGAGGTTGTTCCGGATGATCGCCTAGGAACCGCGAAGGCACCGGCGCCGCTCGCCAAACACGTTCTATCTGCTGCGTACTTATTGGTCGACCCAATCGGCCATCGTGATCCCGCTTTTCATCGGTGATGTCCTGGCGTAGGCGTACTTCTCTCTCTGTGGCGACAGCATGAGTCGATTGGAGATAGACAATCAGATTGACAAAAGAAGGTCCGCTAGATCATCCTTGCGCACGAAGGCACATTGCTTGACCGTTAGCCGCCCTTCGTGACTCACGCCTTTCGAGGAAAGGCTGACAGTGTAACGATGAACCGGCCCCTTTCAGGAGATTTACGTGAAGAAAGCTCTATTGATCGTTCTCCTGCTGTGCCAAACATCCACTTTTGCCCAAGCCAGAGCGGGCGAATGCACGCCGATAGGACAAACGGCAGACGGCAAGCTTATCTATTCGCTCAAATGTAAAAAACTGCCTGGCCAGGCATCGGTGGCGGTGCCGCCCAGCCAAACTGAGGCGCCTTCGACACAAAGGCAGGGCCTCTTCGGTCTTTCATTTGGTTCTACAGATGTAGAGCCGAACTCACCTAACCCACCATCGCCGAACTGACAGGGTATCGAGGCGCAGCGACATCGCGTTTGGCGTTCGTGAGCGCCCACATCCCGGCAAGGATTCGGGAAACTGCCTCCATTCAATTGCATTGATCTCTGGCTGACAAGAAAGCAGCCGGATGGTGGATATCGCGGCAACGCCGTATGCTTCCATTGTGTTTTTGACAGTCAAAAGATTATCCTGCCGCTCAAATTTTTAGCATCAACGCATAAAAAATCATCTGCATTTGTTTGGTCCCGAGAACCTCGGCTTTCTATCAGCAGAATCGGCTTAGACGCGCTTGAAGTTGACGACGCGGGGCGCCGGGCATCATGACCGGCGCTGAGTGCAACGCCCATACGAATTCGACGGCTGGAGCGCCAGGCGATGCAGACTGCGCGCGCAGCAACAGCACGGGCGAACAGGCTGAAGATCGGTTAACCCGGCTTTCAATCCTGTCCGCCTTGTGCGGCGGTCCCCGTTTCTTGGAGGGGATGTCTCCAGCGTCGGCTTTTCGAATGTGATGTCTGGAACCGCTTGTGAAGCTTGGCACCCGCCGTTCGAATTCATTCTTCTCCGCCGACAACTCTTTGTCGCCTTTCATCCTGACCGCGAGCCCAAGCCCGCGATGCAAATATAGAACTCCCCAATCGGAGAACGGCGACGCGCGTGCGTGTACCTACATCGCGCGATCGCTTTGTCGCCGTATGAGCCGCCGACAAACCGCTCAGTTGCGCCATGATTGACTGTTGCTAATTCGGCAACGCTTGTTTCAACATACTGTCAGTAAAGACCAAAAAGTATGCAAAATTCCATGCATAGCGATCTTTCTGCTGTTGCAACACGGGCATTTATCGATTGAATCCGATTTGAAATGCTGCCAGCTTTCGCGCGTTCAATTCGGAATTGAACATGACATCGAAGGAGACTGAGCATGCGTGCGCGTAATGTTGGGGCGGTATTGTTCGTCGCCCTTATGATGTTGAGCGGTAGAGCCTCCGCGGCGGATACCGTCCGCTATGTGCTTGATTGGTTTCCTTCGGGAGAAGAAACCTACGCTTACGTCGCCTTGAAGGAAGGGTTCTTTGCTGAGGAAGGTCTCGACGTAAAACTGTCCGTGGCGCGCGGTTCAGTCGATGCGATCACGCGCGTCGCGAGCGGCACGGCCGACTTCACGGGCGCCTCGCTCGGCACCTTGATGGCAGTGGCGGCCCAAAGCAATGTGCCGGTGAAGGCGCTAATGTCGATCTACAGCAAGCCGCCGGATGCAATTTTCACGGTGAAGGGCAGCGGCATTAAATCAATTAAGGATCTTATCGGACGATCGCTGGTGACAGGCACGTTCACATCGTCGAACCAGTTGTGGCCCATCCTAGCCAAGATGAATGGCGTAGATCCAGCAAAGGTGAGCTTGGTCAAGGTCGACCCCAACACGATCGCGCCACTACTGGCAGCCGGCAAGTTCGATGCCTCGATCAACTGGATCTCTGCAGCCGCGGGTTCTGGCGCGGTGCTGAAGAAGGCCGGCAAGGAACTGGTCGTGTTGCCTTGGTCAGAATTCGGCCTCAAAGGGTATGGCTTTTCATTGATGGCATCGGACGAGATCATCAAAGAACGTCCCGACGTCGTCAGGCGCTTCGTCCGTGCCTTCTACAAGGCCGTTCTCTTCAACCTGAAAAATCCGGATCAAGCGGCCAAGGACCTTGGTTCGATAGTCGCCGGTATCGATGTTGCATCGGCTGCGGGCGACGTCCGTTCCACGATACCGCTCATCAAGAACGAGGTAAGCGCGGAATACGGCGTTGGTACCTTTGATCCGGCGCTCGTCAAAACGACTTGGGAATGGATCGCCAAAACGCGGGGCTACCCGCTGGATAAGCTCGATCCGAACACGGTCATTAATCGCTCGTTCTTTATCGCAAATCACGGTTGATCGCCAATCGAGGAGAATTTAGCGGCCTTGTTCCATCGAAGCTTAGCCTTGAACTGTAGATGGCGTACTGTCTTGACGAGCGACCGGCGATGAATACCCATGTACTGGCGAATGCATCCCCGGTTTTGCCCGTGATCCATCCCGCAATTGAGTTCGACAACGTGTCGCGCATTTTCGGAACCCGGTCGCGTGGCCAGGTCACGGCTCTGCGCGACATTTCCTTCGTGATTGATCGAAACGAGTTCGTTGCTTTCGTCGGCCCATCCGGTTGCGGCAAATCAACGATCTTGCGGCTGTTCGCCGGCCTGATCCCGCCGAGCACGGGCATGATTTCCGCTAACGGCGCGCCTGTGGTTAAGCCGCTCGACAAGGTAGGCATCGTCTTTCAGAAGCCCACTTTGCTGCCCTGGCTCGATATCGAGTCGAATGTCGTCTTTTTGATGAGGCATAAATACGGACGCGTTACCGAACAGGACCGTCGGGCCGCGCGGGAGTTGCTGGCGCTCGTCGGCTTGAGCGACTTCGCCCGAAGCCGGCCAAGCGAACTGTCGGGCGGTATGCAGCAGCGCGTGGCCATCGCGCGCGCTCTGCTGATGGACCCACAGTTCCTGCTTATGGACGAACCATTCTCAGCGCTCGACGCCTTAAGTCGGGAAGAGATGAGTTACGAGTTGCAACGAATCTGGAGCGAGCGGCCCAAAACAGTGTTGTTTATCACCCATTCGATTTCGGAGGCCGTTCTTCTTGCCGACCGTATTGTCGTAATGACTCCGCGCCCCGGGTCGATCGCGGCCATTCTGGACGTGCCGTTGCCACGACCGCGCGGTGCTCACTCTCAGGAAAATCCGCTATTCAGCGAGATCTCGGCGTGCATCCGCAGCCTCATCTTCGGGGGCGCAAATGCGAGATAGACTGGCCGTGGACTTGCGTCAGTATCTTGAATGGCTCGCGCCTGTGCTCGCGATGGTCACCATCATTGTTTTGTGGGAAATCATCTGCCGTGTCTTTGTGATTCCGGAATTCATCCTGCCGTCGCCGAGCGAAGTCGTCACCGCCGGGCTGAACCAATCGGCGAGCCAATGGGCCGACAATATTACGAATACGTTGACTGTCGCGGTGGCCGGCTATCTCGTCGCCATCGTTGTCAGTATTCCGCTTGCCGTGGCTTTAGGGCTGTCGCCGCTTCTGTCTAGGACGATCTTCCCTATTCTCGTCGTCATCCATTCGACGCCGGTTGTTGCTATAGCGCCAATCATCGTCGTGACGATGGGAACAGGCGCATTACCGCGTGTGTTCATCACGTTTTTGATCTCGTTCTTCCCGATCATCATTTCGACCGTTACCGGCATTCTTGAGACACCCGAGGAGCTTCTGGAAATGTCGCGGTCGCTGCGAGCGCCACGTATCCGGGAGATCGTGCAGATTAGACTTCCATCGGCCATCCCATATATCTTCAGCGCGTTGAAAGTGTCGGTTACGCTGGCGGTAATTGGCGCTGTCGTAGCCGAGTTCGTCGCCTCCGAGACAGGTCTCGGCTACGCGATTCTGTTCTCGACGTCGTCGTTTAATGTGCCAGCGGCTTTTGCCAATTTAGCGGTGCTTGTGGTGCTGTCGCTTATATTGTTCAAGATCGTCTCGATCGTGCAAGTGATCTTCTTCAGTTGGAGCTTGGAGACGACAAAGAAAAAATAGCAGCGGGCGGCTTGTTCAGGAACTCGCCTTTTGTAGCAGCTTCTTTTCGAGCATTATGTGAATGCCCTTGTTGCCGTTGACCACCTGGGTCACCCGCAGATCGGCGGCAAGGCTACACAGCATGTAGGCGTCCTCGCGGGAAATGCCGGTGCGCTCACAAATCAGTTTGATCATGTCACGTAGCGCGATCACCGCGCAATCATCAAGATCGGGATCAAAGGCCATCGTGATTACATGAGTTGGCGTCTCGGCCGTGGGCCATTCGAGGTTCATGTCTTTGCGCAGGATGAGCTGGAAGGTTCCGATCAGCCCGGTCTCGATCGCAGTGAGGCAAACTTCGCCATCGCCCTGCGCCCCATGACCATCGCCGCAGGAGAACAAAGCACCTTCGGTGTGGATTGGCAGATATAGCGTGGAGCCGGCGACAAGTTCTTTATTGTCAATATTCCCGCCATTCTTTCGCGGAGGTATTGAACTGACCATTCCCCACGCGACGGGCGGTGCGACGCCCATGATGCCGAAAAACGGGTTGAGTTCGAGTTCGAGACCCCACGGCAATCTGCTAACCATGCGCTGCTTGTCGATGGGAATATGAATGCGACGCCCTATATCGAAGTCGTCGGGCAGCCCACCAGCCTGCGGCCGGATGGTGTTATAACCCCAGTCCTGGTTGAGTTCGATCGACTTGATACGGACCTCGAGAACATCTCCCGGCTTAGCGCCGCGCACTGCCACCGGACCCGTGAGGATATGTGGACCTCCGAGCTTCGGCTGCAGGGTTTGGTGTATCGCCTGCAACGCTGGCAACACAGTTAAACCGGTCTCGGCCGTCGGCAGATGTCCCGGCGCGCCGGAGACGGTGGAAATAATGATGGTGTCCCCGGAGTCGATTGTCACATGCGGCTGCAAATTGGCGTCGAAATAGCCCCAATGCACAGTTTCTGGTGCGGCATCCAAAAGATACGTCGTCATACTTTTCCTTGACGGGTTCAAACCTTGCGGAGCGAAAGTTCGTTTGGAAATACAGAAATCCATTCGGGGACGCGAATGAAAGCCGCAACCGAGTTCGCCAATGCGCTTGTCGTGCGTCCGAGATTTGATTGCGACGCTTCATTACTATAACTTTCACACATGAGCGATTTATTTCTTGGAAAGTCCAACCGCCAAATTCCACGCGGCACTCTGAATTATTTTGGGGAAGTTGCCCGTTGCGGTTCGGTTCGTCTGGCTGCAGACCGTCTTTACGTCGCTGCCTCCGCCGTGAGTCGTCAACTTGCCAAGCTCGAGCGGTTCATAGGCACACCACTTTTTGAGCGCCGCGCCGATGGCATGTACCTGACCGACGCCGGCACGCTTCTCGCCGATTATCTAAGTCGCAATGATCGCGAGCTGGATCGCACCTTGTCGGCCATAGACGACTTGCGGGGTTTAAAGACCGGCGAGGTATCGATTAATACCGTTGAGGGTATGATCGATGAGTTTTTGCCCAACGTAATTGTAAAGTTCCGCGAACGTTATCCTGGTATATCTCTCCGCGTGCGCATTGAAAGCGCGCTCGGGGTGATCGAGGCCGTTGCTGGCGACCGGGCCGACATCGGTGTCAGTTTCAACGTGCCGCCGCGAAAGAACCTTTCGATTGTCGCGCGACATGCGCAGCCGATCCTTGTGATATGTGGGCCATCTCACCCGTTGGCGAGATATCGTAAGATTTCTTTGAATTCCATGGCCGGCCATTCACTGGCATTGCCGGATGCTAGCTTTGGCATTCGCCGTCTTGTCGATGATGCGTTTGGCCAGGCGCGTCTGCCTCCGCAACCCTTTCTGGTGACTAACTCGCTGCTGATGCTGAAGTCACTGGCGATGCAGGGACCTATCGTCACGCTGCTGCCTAATTATGCCGTGCGTACCGAGGTGCAACGCGGTTCGCTCGTCGCGGTACGAACCGACAGCACAATATTAAACGCCGCGCATCTCGATCTTTGCGTTCATAGTGCAAAGCGTCAGTCGTCGTCGTCAGCGGAGTTTTTGTCGTTGATCAAAAACGAGCTTAATACGCTGGCCTAGGTGTTGCCTTTACGGCAACCAAACGTTTTCATCTAGATAGCAGACGCAGCGCCCATTATTTGCTAGTGGCTGAGTAGAGAGGTCATATCGGAGTGGAAGGACATGAATGCCGGAGGATGCTGCAGGCTGATCTTACCTCGCTGCCGGGACGCGATCTTGTCCAAGCAACTTTCTGAGAAACTCTGTGCAACACCGACGAGCATCGAGACAGCGATTTCAGTGCAAACGAGATCGCAGGATTCCGCGTCGGCTTTTTGATTAAATGGGGCGATTGTTATGGATGCAGATATCGGCGATCTAATCCGCAAGGACGCCGTGCATCGGTCGGTCTATACCGACCCGAAGGTATTCGATCTGGAGATGGAGCGCATCTTCGATCGAACTTGGGTGTATCTCGGCCATTTTAGCGAAATCAAAGAGCGAAACGACTATAAGACGACGCTCATCGGACGTCATCCGGTGATCGTCTCGCATTTGAGCGACGGCACGATCGCCGCAGTGATTAACCGTTGCCGGCATCGCGGCGCGACGGTGTGTCAGCATGAATTTGGCAATAGTCGCGTTTTCCGCTGCGCTTATCACGCCTGGACCTACGGCAACACGGGCAAACTCATAGGTGTGCCTCACCCAGAAGGTTACGGCAAAGATTTTTCGCGCGAGCAACTCGGTCTTGTCAAATTGCCACGCATCGCGATGCATCGAGGGTTTATCTTTGGCAGCATGGCAGCGGATGGGCCGAGTCTGGACGAGCATCTTGGGGGTACCAAGCAGCTCATCGACGAATTCTGCGACATTTCACCCACCGGCGAGATCGAGGTGTTTCGAGGCCTTCAGAAATGTGCCTATTCCGGCAACTGGAAATTCCAGCTCGAGAACGGTGTGGACCCTTATCACGTCGAGTTCCTACATCGCAGCACCTTCAGTCGCGAGACGCTGAAGATCTACAACGAATCGAGCGGCACCGTTATCGATATGGATGGACACGGCGTTACAGACCATCGAGACATCGGACCGATGCGGCGCGACGGCTTACCAAACGGGGGGTTCAACGTTGTGATCTTCCCGAATCTCATCCTGCTGCGGACGCAAATACGCATCGTACGCCCGATCTCCGTCAACCGGACGGAAATCTATACCAATGTTGTAAAGCTACCGGGCCTCGATGAGGCCACCAACAAATTCCGTTTGCGCACACAGGAGTTCGAGTTTGGTCCGTCAGGCGTGGTGTTCGCCGACGACCTCGAAATCTTTGAGCGTGCTCAGGCGGGCTTGCAAAGCTCGGCTGTCGAATGGTTACTTGTTTCGCGCGGTATTGATCGCGATCGGATGCAAAATGGCTATCTTTCTGGGGAAATGATGGACGAAACACAGCACCGCGCGATGTATCGCCGTTGGAAAGAGATGATGACCTCGCGCGCGCCGGCGCCGAGTGAAAGTGCCGCATGATGAAGCAATACAACGCGATCGAGAGGCTTCTATATCGTGAGGCGCGCTTTCTTGACGAGCATCGGTTTGATGAATGGCTTGATCTGTACTCGTCCGATGCGATCTACTGGATTCCGGCGGGCCATTTCGACATAGATCCGGAAGAGCATGTCTCCATCATTTACGATACGCGTGTGGAGATGGAGCGCCGTGTTGCGCGCCTGAAGTCCGGATTCGCCTATGCCGAAGATCCGCCCGCTCGAACCCATCGCGCTGTCTCGAACGTTGAGATTGATGTCACCGAGCCCGACATTGTTGTTTCAAGCGTCCTAATGCTGTTTGCGTTGTCGAAACACAAATACACAATCCATTCGGCGCGCTGCGAATTCGTCTTGAAGCCTGGCGATAACGACGATTTCAAGATCGCGCGCAAAAAGATCGGATTGTTGCGAAACGACGAAGCCCTCGACCACATACCGTATCTTCTGTAGGTCCCAATGACGACGGCCGGTAACGAGAATGGTTCGAGCGAGTGGATACTGGCCAACGAGTTCGCGCAAGTTCGCCTCGCAATCGACCGCAAAGGCAACAGTCCCCGCGTGTGCATCGAAGACCTACAAAGCGGCTTCTCGATCTGTCTCGATGCCATGACGCTTGCGAGCCTTGTCTGGGCCTCCGATGAGATGCTCGCCGCACATTCAGACCCTCGCCTGCCTTTTGACGCGCTGCAGAAAGGTTTCACCACGCATATCGCCGATTCCGACTAGTTTTGGATTGAAAGTCACTGCACCATGCCCTCATTCGTCTGCACCACTTGCGGCACGCAATATCCTCCGAGCGACAAACCGCCGACAGAATGCATCATCTGCTCCGATGAACGCCAATACGTCACGGCGGCGGGCCAAGGCTGGACGACGCTTGAAAACTTGCGTCATCGTCACATGAACGCTATTCGCGAGCTTGAGCCAAATTTGATTTCAATCACGACATTTCCCGCTTTCGGAATCAACCAGCGGACGCATCTTTTGCGGACCCCGCACGGCAACATCCTGTGGGATTGTATTGCCCTCGTCGATAACGCAACGGTGGAAATGATTAAGGCGATGGGCGGCATCAAGGCCATCGCCATTTCGCATCCACATTACTACACGACCATGCTCGAGTGGAGCAATGCGTTTGACGGCGTGCCCATTTATTTGCACGAGGCCGACCGTAACTGGGTTCAACGTGACGGCCCAGCGATCGTATTCTGGAGTGGGTCCAGCAAGGAATTGCTGCCGGGTGTGACGCTTATCTGCGCTGGTGGCCACTATCCCGGAGGTTCGGTACTGCATTGGGCGGATGGCGCCGAAGGCAGGGGGACGCTTTTATCAGGCGATATCGTCCATGTTGTCCATGATCGCAAATCCGTGAGCTTCATGTGGAGCTTCCCGAACTTCATCCCCCTGTCCGCGCCGCGTGTCGAAGGAGTAGTCAATGCCATCAAACCTTATAAGTTCGACCGAATTCATGGTGCCTTCACGGACCGCACCATCTGGTCAGGTGCGCAGGACGCGGTCAAACGCTCCACGGAACGTTATCTCAACATCATTCTCGGCGATGGCAGTTATGAATTGCAGTGAAACACGCGTGCTGCCGACATCGTTCGCCGCGGCGCGGGGTGCGTCGTTTCTAAGTGGCTTACGACCTGCGCGGCCCCGGTTCTGGCGCTGCCGCGCGCCGCAGAAAAGGCTTTGACGGCCACTGTCGAACTGATGCTGTTCGCTCAATCGCCTTCCGAGTTATGGGTCCGATCAACAATGTCTTTGGAAATCACAGGCCAGCCGTCACATACAAAAAAAAAAATTATCTCGGTGGCTGCGCTCGAGACCGGCGCGCCCTATAATCTTTGTGTGCGCTTCGGAAATCTTCTCTTCATCTCCGGCCTGCCGCCGTTCGATGAGGAATTTAGTACCAAGCTCCGCGAAGCGCGCGCCAACGGCACGCCCACGCCGCCATTTCCGAACTTATCCTTTGAGCGTCAGGTCGAGATCGTGTTGGCCAATCTAAAAGCGCTTGTGGAAGCAGCTGACTCCAATGTCGATTGCCTATTGAGCATTAAGGTCTGGCTGAAGGACCAAAGCCGGCAGGAGCTGTTCGACCGGATTTACCGCGACTTTTTCTCCGGTCGCGAAGCGCTGCCGACGCGTACGCGTTTGCAGGCGGGCCGACTGCCAATGGATTGCGACGTCGAGATCGAAGCAATCGGCTATGTGCCGAACGGCTAGCATGGGTACGGCATTATTCCCATCGCGAGCCTATGCTGAATATGCGGCAGGGCTGCAGTTTTCCGATCTTCCATCGGACGTGGTCGAGTTCTGCAAATTAATTCTATTAGACAGCATCGGCACGGCTGCTGCCGCTAGCGGCGTAATTAGTCGAAGCAACAAGATCGTGTCCTATGCGGGCCATGCGCTTGGCGCTGGCGAAAGTGCCCTATGGGGATATTCAGATTTGGTTAGTCCGATGGCCGCCGCCTTTGCAAATGGCGCGCTGGCGCATGCGCTCAACTACGATGTTCTTGGCGCCGGCTATGCCGGGCTTATTCCATCGGCCGTTCTCGCGGCAGCCGATTGCGCAAACGAACCCACGTCAGGACGTGATGTGGTGACCGCCTTGGCAGTAGGCATTGAACTCGGCGCCCGCATACAGGATGCGGTGTCGCATATTGCTAAGACCTACGACCGAATCATTGATGGGCAGTTACAGACCTATTTTAGCTGCGCCGTTGCCGCGGCCAAGGTAATGCGATTACCGGCCGATTTGATCGACAATGCGCTCGGGCTGGCGCTCATGCAGGCCGCAGGTTCCATGCAAGTCACGCTCGATGGAGATCCTGAAGCTAAGGCGTACTACGGCGGGTTTCCAAATCAGGCCGGCCTGCAGTCCGCCTTGCTGGCGCGTGGAGAATTGCAAGCGGCATGTAATGCGTTCTCCGGCAAGGCGGGTTTGTTCCCGCTCTTTTACGATACTCAGATGGCAGATGACGCACTTCTCTCGGGACTCGCTGATCGGTACCTCTTACGGCGCGTGCGCTTCAAGCGATGGCCGTGTAGCGCCGCATTCTCCGAGCTCATGACCGTCGCCTACGACATCAAAAGGATGACGCGCCTCAGGCCCGACGATATCGCGCGGATCGAAATTGTCACCAGTCCCGCGATGCGCGTTTGGTTTGAACCATCCAGCTTACGCCGTGCGCCACAGAACGCAGCCGCCGCCGGCAACAGCGCGCCTTTTACTATCGCAACGATTCTGGCCAATGGTGATTTTACGCTTAGCGATTTGACTCAAGACGGCTTAATGCAGCCATCAGTTCTGCAGATTGCCAGCAGGATTGAAGTCCGATTTCACGGTGACTTGAACGAATCGTCAAAATTAATCGTCACGACGACGCAGGGCGTTGTCATCGAGCGCGATATTGAGGCGTCCTCGCATTCGAAGTTGCCGTGGCTGAACGCTGAAGGCGCTAGAATCAAGTTCAAACAGTGTCTCGATCGCGCGCATGATAAAAGTTTAATTGAGCGCGCGAACGAGATCGCCGATCTAATCGAGAGTCTGGACGAGCTAGCAGACTTCCGGCAATTGAACCGTGTTTTAGCTGGGAGCGTTTGGGAAACCCGATGACTGTATTGGATGGCCATCTCGCGGCTTGGTGCGATGCACTGGCGGCGTTGCTCGAATTGCCGATCGAGCGCGGCGACCGTGCTGAAATCGTCGCCAATCTGCGTCTCATCGCGCGGCAGATCGAGCTCGTCTTCGAGGTCGCGCTCGACGATCTCGCCGAGCCCGCGCCGGTCTTTCGGGCCTGAGCCATGACGCTTGACGTCTTGCGCGCTTTAGCCGGCGAAATCGCCATCGCTGTTTCAAGCGGGCAAGTTTCCGCGCGTGCCGTCACCGACGCGGCGCTTGCACGGATCGCCACACGCAATCCGCAGCTCAACGCCTTCACCGATGTCACGCGCGACCGCGCCTTGGCCAAAGCCGCCGTGCTCGATGCCGGCGCGGCGAAAGGCCCGCTCGCAGGCGTGCCCTTCGCGGTGAAAAATCTCTATGACATCGCCGGTCTCGTCACCCGCGCAGGCTCCAAGATCAATCGCGACAATGCCGCCGCCGGCGACGATGCCCTGGTTGTCGAAAAGCTCGATGCCGCGGGCGCTGTCCTTCTCGGTGCGCTCGACATGGACGAATACGCTTACGGCTTCACCGGTGAGAATGTGCATGACGGCAATTCGCTGAACCCGCACGATCCAAGCCGCATGACCGGCGGTTCGTCCGGCGGCTCGGCTGCCGCGGTGGCGTCGGGCATGGTCGCTTTCGCGCTCGGCTCGGATACCAATGGCTCGATTCGCGTGCCGGCCTCGCTCTGCGGTCTCTTCGGCCTGAAGCCGACTTATGGGCGGCTTTCCCGAAGCGGCGTTTTCCCTTTCGTTGCGAGTTTCGATCATGTCGGCGTGTTGGCGCGCGCCGCCGCCGATCTCGCCTCGGTCTACGATGCGATGCAGGGCAGGGACGTGGCCGATCCGGCGCAAGCGCCGCGCGCCGCCGAGCGGGTCTTACCTTTGCTTGGCCAAGGCGCCTCCGGCCTGCGCATCGCCGTGGCCGGCGATTATTTTCGCCGCGGCGGGCGGCCTGAATGTTTCGCCGCCGTCGATGCGGTCGCCGCGGCGCTCGGCGCAACGCGCGAGGTTGTATTGCCCGCGGCGGCCGCGGCGCGGGCGGCGGCTTTCGTTATCACCGCGGCAGAAGGCGCCGCCTTCCACCTTCCACGATTGCGCGAGAGACCGCAGGATTTCGACGCGGCGGTGCGCGACCGCCTTTTTGCCGGCGCGATGATCCCGGCTGAAAGCCTGCTACGGGCGCAGAAATTGCGCGCATGGTTTCATCGCCGTGTCGCCGCGCTGTTCGAGGAGGTCGATATCATTCTCACCCCGGCAACGCCGTGCCGGGCGCCGCTTTCGGGGCAGAAGACGATCGAGATCGAAGGCACGGAGGTTACGGTGCGCGCCAATCTCGGAATTTATACGCAGCCGATTTCCTTCATCGGTCTGCCGGCCGTGACGGTGCCGCTCTGGACTGAGGGCGAGACGTTGCCGATTGGCGTTCAGATCATCGGACCGCCGTGGCGCGAGGACCTTGTGCTGCGCGTGGCATATGAGCTGGAAAGAAAAGGCGTCGCGCGGGCGCCGGTGGCGTAAAGCATAACTTTCAGCAAAGCGTGCTCTAAATCGTCGACTCTGCCAGATCATGAGAACGAGGGTCGACCCAAACTCTACCGAGGGTTCTCAATGAATTGCCGAATAGCGTGGCCGAGCGTATCTTCGGCCGTGTTGATATGGGCCACAATTGATGAATGATTGTGGCCGCGCAACCAGACGACGGGCGGTGTTCTCTTTTTCGCGGCAGACAGTTTGAACACCAATTCGGCGCAGTGAACATCTATCAGCGGGTTCTCGTACTCGGCCCATGCAACAAATGTCGGAACGCTGGAGGAATCCACATGGCTGACCGGAGAAAGGTCGTTGAGTTTTGCCGCGTCTGACGTCCCGTAATAAGCGACGACCTTTTCGGCGCGCGGATTTTCTGGACTCGTTTCTGCACGCATACGACCACTGATAACAATTAGTCCCGCGATACCTGGGCCGCCGGCAGGCTGCAGCCGCTTATCGTAGGCATAGCTCCCAGCATGAGTGGCGCCCGCCGAATGTCCCATCAGAAATATGCGCGTCGGATCGACCCCGATCTCACCGGCGTGATCACGCGCCCATTTCACGGCAGCTGCGATGTCCTCGGTTCCGCCAGGGTAGGGCGCATCACCAGCTAGTCGGTATCCGACATTAATGCCAACAATGCCATGACGTGCGAAGTACGTCAGCACGTTCCCGAACATCTCGTCGCTGCGATTGCGATTGCCGTCTGTGAAGGCGCCGCCATGGACATACAGCACCGCCGCGCGTTGCGTTTGACCATCATTGGGAAGATAGACATCGACCATCTGCCGGGAGTGATCGCCGTAGGGACAATCGCGGCGGACCGTCACACCGTCTTTGGGCGAATACTTGAGTACGGCGCTAAAGCGCTCGATCATTTGTTTTATATGAACGGAGGGAACCCATTGGGGCCCGATCTCGGCCATGAAAGCACGAAGGTCAGGTGGAATTTCCGGTAACTGGGAGATCATCATCTTACCTTATATTCTGTTCAACAAGGCTATCGCTTGTCGACGAGGCTGACGTGTGCGGAAACGACACGCCAGCCGTCGCCGAATTTAATCCAGGTCTGTGACTGGCGACCGATCTTGTTGACATTCTCGCGACTGAAAATGGCGTTGGCCACGGCGATATTGTCGCCATAGGTTGTGATCTCGTATCGCTCGAGATTACGCTGAAGGCCTGCGGTGTTCCTGCTGCGCCGAAACGCCTTGATCTCTTCATGCGACCATAATTCTTCGGTCATGCCGAAACGCACCGTATATGTGCTTTCGAGGAATGCGGCGTCGAGAATCTCGATGTCATTGTCATTGATGGCTTGCTCGTACTCCAAAAACTTCTTTGTCACTTCGGCCACAACGTCGGGACGATTGATTTCCATCGCTTCAGTACTCCGTCATAACTGATGGGCACATTTGCACGCGCAAATGTGGATCATCGAACTTCGACATCGGAGATGAATCAGATGCATGGCAAGCAGAAAAAGACGGAGTGTTGCCTTTTGTGTTGCGCTCTGTTGAGCAGGGGCTAACAGAAGCCTTTCGCAACTAGCTGATTTTGCTTGTGAATGAATAATATTAGGCACCACGTGCCAAGTTTTTAATCATCCTAAGCCCTTGATCAATATGCCGAATTTCCGGGAGTGTGCAGAGCCGCGTGTTTGCAACTGCTGCGATGCACGTGCGGAAGATCTGTAATCTTGGGGGTGCCGGCAATGATAAATTTAAAGCGACTGCTTGGGGTGGTGGCACTGATGTACGCAGCGCTGCTGACGCTATCGACGGTATCGAAGGCAGCTGATCTGGACACGGATAAAGACAAGCCCAAACCCACGTTCGTCCAGCCTTCCTTCGGGACGCTCGTCCTGCCTTCTTTCACTTATTCTGATAATCGGCTAACGTATGCGCATGTTTTCGGCGCCATCGACGCCGGTTTCTTTAGCCCCAAACCCGGCGGTGGTTACAACGGCAAGACCGACATGGACGTGCTTGCCTATAGCCATTTTGACGCATGGACTTACGGAACTAACTTCTTGCTGGTCGGCCTCTCTAAATCTGGTCTTAACGATCCGGCGGGGCCGTGCACCAACGCCGGCGTAATTCAGGATAGGGAAGGATCGGTAAGCGCCGACTGTGCTGGCGCAACTGACATCTATGGCTTGATCCGCAGCACCATCGGTTTCAACGAAATTTTTAATACGCACAAGTTCACATGGGGCCCGCTACATGACGTGTCACTCGAAGTAGGTGGCGATGCCGATTCAGGCAATACCTACTTTGATTCTGCCAAACGTCAATTTGTTGCCGGCTTGCAATTCGCGTTTGATCTTCCTTACAGGGGCTACCTCGATATCGCGCCGTTATGGAAGAACGAGTTGGGACATAATGCCTACACGCAGTGTGGCAGTATCTTCGCTCACCCAGCTCCTGCCTGTAACATCGATGGCAATGCCCACTACCAAGATACGTGGGCACTCGAAATCAATTATTATATGGATCTAGGCTTCCTGCCGCAGTCCATACAATATTTTTCGATCAGCGGGCGTGCGGGGATTTACGGGCCAAAAGGTCCTTTCCAAGGTATCGGTGGGCAAGAGTCGACTAAAACGGAAATAAATACCGAACCGGTCCGTATAACGTTCGACGCCGGTAAGGCTTTGCTCGGAAAGGCGAGCGCGCACGAGGTCGATTTATGGGCTGCCTATCGTTACTGGCAGAATCAATACGGCGAGGACGCGGACTCCGCTCCGTATAACTGCACGGTGACCACCAACGGCGTGAAGGTCAGCACAAACAGCTGTACTGCAAGCTCGCTCGCCACTGGCGTGACTGTTAAATTCTGACCAATCCCAGCATCTCAAGAATTCAAGGCTTGAGATGAGGTCCTGGCTAAGGAGCTTGAGATGAATGAGCCGATCGCAAGGCTGAGCGCGCGCAACCCCTGGTCCTGGTACCCGGTGGTTGCGTCGAAAGACCTCAAGGCTGGCAAGGTCATACCGGTGGTGCTTAATGGTGGTCACTTTGTTGTTTGGCGCTCGGAGAGCGGCCGGGCTAATGCTTGGAGCGACCGGTGTCCCCATCGGGGCATGCGTCTTTCCTTCGGCGCCACCCAGAAAGAAGAGTTGATCTGCCCCTATCATGGTTGGACGTTCGGAACCGACGGGCACTGCATCCGAATCCCAGCACACCCCGGTTTCGAACCGTCACGTGCTGCTCGGACGCGGCTTTATCCATCGATCGAAACGAGCGGTTATGTATGGGTCTGCATAGGAGAGCCTTCGTCGGAGACCCCCGAGGCAGGAAGTTCTTGGCCGACGGTTCGAAGCATGCATCTGCCGGTTGACGTTCCGGAAGCGACAGCCGCTCTTTTCATGGTTCCCCTCGACGCAAATGACGCCGACTTTGCTCCGATCGATATAAGTGCAATCAACTGGTCGGGCGCCGGCGCGATGTCGGTGATACTGCCTAATGAACGAATCTTCAGTGCTTCCTTAACAAAGGCAGGCGCGTTGAGCGCATTCTGCCAGGGACCACGCGGGACGGCGCGTTATGAAATCCGGTTTCAGCCGGCCGCGCATGACGCGTGCGTGGTGCATTTAGCCTCCGCGAATGATCCGGTGGCCATGAACCGGGCACTCGTAGCGTTTCGTCACACGCTTCTTCACCAAATCGACGCCAAAAAGCTGTCCGCTGTTCGTGCCGCCTTGGCCGAACGTCTGCCCGATCAAGTTAGCAATTAAATACCGGGAGCCTTTATGACTGTCACATCCGACCCCGTAGCCTTGAATGACTGGTATGTTGTCACATTTGAAGACGAGATTGCGCCCGGTGCAACTCAGACGACGCGCTTACTGGGCCAGGATATTCTCGTAGTCCGAGACTTAGAGAGAGAGTTCCATTGCTTTCTCGTCGAGGAAGACGGTTCGAAAACGCCGGTTCCGCAACTGAAGCGGCGCTACGGTTTCGTCTGGATCACGCTTGGTGCCCCAACTCACGACATCATCGACATTCCGCAATTCAAAGAGGAGGGCAGAACGTTTTTCCACCGCGGCCGTATCGGCGTCCCGAGTTCAGGGCAGCGAGTGATCGAGAATTTCTTCGACCTCGCTCACTTCTCGTTCGTGCATACCGGCACACTCGGCGGCTACGAATCCGCGGAAGTACAGCGTTACTCCGTTCAACTACGTGAAGAGGGTCGCGAACTCTGGGCTGTCGGATGTAGTTTCTACCAACCGAAGCCGTCCGTAGCCGCGAGCACCAGCGCTACGATTTATACGGACTACCGGATCCCCTCCCCATTTATCACGATTCTTTATAAGGATAGCCTTATAAAGCCTGGCCAAAAGGATTTGATCGGCCTGTTCGTCCAACCCCACGACGAAGAGCATTGCACTGTTCAATCCTTCGCCTTGCTTTTCGATACAGGCAACAGCATCACGCATCTGCTGCATTTTTATCATGAGATATTCATGCAGGACCGAGCCATACTTATTCAACAGATGCCAAAGAAGCTGCCAGTCCACGCACGGCGCGAGATTCCGACGATCTCGGATGCGAGCTCGGTCGCCTATCGTCGCTGGCTGGATCGGTCCGGCCTGGAATTTGGTCTCGATAGGACCGCAGAATGATGATTTTGCACGATTACATCCTGTCGTCTGATTGCTACAAGGTGCGGCTGTTGATCGCTATGCTCGGCCTCAAAGTCGAGCTTCGGAAGATCAATGTGTTTCCCGGTCACGAATTGGACTCGCTCGCATTTCGGCTGCTAAACCCGCTCGGTCGTATTCCGGTACTCGAAGATGATGAGCTTGTCTTGCGGGAGCCAGGAGCCATCCTGACCTACCTATCGTTGCGTCATGGGCCGCCCAACACATGGCTACCTGACGACCCGGCTCGGCATGCCGAAGTGGTGCTGTGGCTCGAGTTTGCGTCTCGCGAGCTGGAGCCGGTGTCGCGGCTGCGATTTGACGCTATCACTGGCGTGGGACCGGCCCCGGCTGGCGATGTCGAGAAAACTCATGCCGCGCTAGCTGTACTGGAGGATCACTTAGCAGCTCTCGAAATTACGGGCGCAGACTGGCTTGTAGGGAATGCGCCCACGCTTGCGGATCTCGCGGTCTTTGCGCCTGTAGCGCTCGCCCCCGACGCCGAAATCCCACTTGATACATATCCCGCTATTTGGCGCTGGATAGGTCGGGTGAAAACGCTCCCTGGCTTCATTGTAATGCCCGGGGTTATGCCGAGCCTCGTAGGCGTTGTCTAAAACAGCCCGATGGCGCTTTTGGGCGCAAACCGGACCGCTTCGGGCGCTGGCCCGAAGCGGGGTTCCGGTGTGCAGAAGGAACCGCCTGTCCACCAGTTCGAGCCTCACTCCGGCAACCATCGAAGGTCCCCGACGGGTCGGCAGTTACCGAAATGCCTGCTGACAGCAACGTCCGGTTAGTCAGGTTCGGCGCTCAGAAGCAGACTGATGGCTTCCACCCATTCGAGCCGCATCGGCGGCCGACGGCCGCCGAGAACATCATCATTTGATCTGACATAGGCCAAAGCCGTGAACGCCCAAGGTCGGCCTGTCGCACTAAGGCGTGCGGGGCGCGGGGCGGGGCGGTTGTCGAAGGTCGGGGCGGGTCTGCGGGCCAGCTCAGCGGGATCGCCGAGGCCCATCCCGTTATATCTTGATTTACGATATATCTGGACGTATATCTAGATCATGAAGTACAGAGACAGGGACGATCCGGGCCGTCATTTCGCGTCCGCGGATGATCCGCCGGACCACAATCATCATCGCGGCGGACATCACCGGCACCATCACGGGCGTCGTGGCCGGCTTTTCGATTATGGGGAACTTCGCCTTCTTTTCCTGGCGATGATCGCCGAGCGCCCGCGTCATGGCTACGAACTCATCAAGGCAATCGAGGAGCGTTTTGGCGGCAGCTACACCCCAAGCCCTGGCGTGATTTATCCGACGCTCGCCTGGCTCGACGACATGGGCTATGCGGCGATCGACGTAGAGGAATCTGGCCGCAAGCGTTATCGCCTCACGGCCGAAGGTGAGGCCTTTCTCGTCGCCAATCGCGCGGCTGCGGACGAACTGTTGTCGCGCCTCGGTCCGCAGGAGGCTGGTGGTCCGGCGTCCGTACCGGCGCCGGTCATTCGGGCTATGGAGAACTTCAAGCTCGCCATGCGTCTTCGCCTGAAGCGGGGATCTATCGATCAAGCCGCCGCGGAAAGCATCGCCGCCGCGCTCGACGCCGCGGCACATACCGTGGAGCGCAGTTGACGCGCCGCCACAGCGCTTCATCCGACAGGAACCATCGCATGGACGAGAAGATCACAGCGGTACTCGACGCCTATCACGAATTGATCCGCGAGGAACGCGGCCAGCCGCGGGAGATACTGCCGGGCGGTCAAGATCGCCGCCTGCGCGCCGTCGGGCCGGACACGGGGCAGCTCATCAACATCCTAGCGAAGAGTCTTAAGGCGCCGACCATCCTCGAACTCGGCACCTCCTTCGGCTATTCGGGTATTTGGCTCGCGGAAGCGGCGCGGACAAGCGGCGGCCGGCTGATCACGATGGAGCTGCACGATTACAAATCGGTCTTCGCGCGCGATATGGCAGTCAAGGCCGGGCTTGCCGATTACATCGACTTCAGGGTTGGCGACGCCGTGCAGATGATTGGCGAGCTGCAGATCGGCGTGGACTTCGTGCTCGTCGATCTCTGGAAAGATCTCTACGTTCCGTGCCTTGACGCTTTTTATCCCAAGCTCAATCCGGGCGCGATCCTTGTCGCCGACAACATGCTGGGACTGGACCCGAACGTAAAGGTCTACGGGAAGGCCGTGCGCGCCAAACCCGGAATCGCCAGTGTGCTGCTGCCTGTCGGCTCGGGGATCGAGGTCAGCCGCTTCGAGCCGGTCTGACATCGAGAATTTTCTTCGGAGTTTGTCATGGAGCATCAAATCATCCGGCATCGGCTGGAGCCGAGGCATCGAAGCCTGACGGTCAAGGAGAAGACCCGCATCACGCCCGGCATGATCCGCATTCTGTTCGCGGGAAGCGATCTCGAAGACTTCGTCAGTTTGGCGCCCGACGACCATGTGAAACTGTTCATTCCGACTCAAACTGGTGAGGTCGAACGTCGAGACTATACGCCGCGACGTTTCGATCGGGCCGCGCGCACGCTGGCGATCGATTTCGCAGTGCACGACGCAGGTCCGGCCACACGTTGGGCGATTGGAGCTGCACTAGGTGATCGGCTCGACATTGGTGGTCCGCGCGGCTCGGCCGTCGTGTCACCGACCTTCGACTGGTGGCTGATGATCGGCGACGAAACGGCGCTTCCCGCGATCGGCCGCCGCATCGAGGAGATGCCGGACGGGACGCGCGTCGTCAGCATCGTCTCCGTGAGGGCCAAGGTGGAGGAGCAGACCTTCGCTACCGGTGCACGCCACGAAGCTCTCTGGGTCCATCGGCCGCTGGATCACGCCGATGACCCGGCCTCTCTGCTTTCGACCCTCCAAACGATCTCGCTTCCGGATGGCGACGGCTTTGTCTGGATCGCGGCCGAGGCGCGCGTCGCCCGTGCCCTGCGCGACTACGTCGTCAAATCTTGCGGGCATCCGTTGGCCTGGACAAAGGCCGCCGGCTACTGGCGGAAGGGTGTCGCCGACGCCACGACAAGCTGGAAGATTGAATGTTCAACTCAGGCGGAGGCAATCTTTTGGGCCAGTTCATCAACCGTTTCGCAACACCGCTGATAACCGGGTTCTTCGTCGTCTCCGCGGTTTCCGGTGTCGCCCTGTTCTTCCATTGGGTTCCGGGCGCTTTCCACGCGATGCACGTCTGGCTCAGCATGGTCCTTCTACTGCCGTTCCTTCTGCACATCTGGAAGAACTGGCGACCACTGCTGGCCTACGCCAAGCGGGGAACTCTCGTCGTGCCGCTCCTCGCGTGCCTGGCGGTGGCGGTGCCGTTCGCCGTGTCCGGCCTGAGCGGCGGCGGGCGCGGCGGCAATCCCGCCTTCAGGACCGTCGCGCTGATGACGCAGGCGCGCATCTCTGAAGTCGCGCCGGTGCTAAAGACCACGCCGGATGCTTTGCTCGCCGCCCTCAAGCAACGCGGCTACCAGGCCCGATCCGCCGACGAGACGCTCGACGCGATCGCCGCGGCTTCCGGCAAACCGGCGTCCGAAGTGTTGCTCGCCGTGATACCGGCGCATTGAGTGGCGCCAAGCGCAGATCGGTGGTCTGCCAATCGTACGGGGAAGAGAGATGTGTGAAATAAATGGAACGCCGCGCCGGACGCGGTGGGCGGCCATGCTGTCACGCCGAGCAATGAGGACGCTGCCCATGCTTCTCGCCTTGGGCTCCGCCCTGACCATCGCGGCGTTGTGCGGCGGCGTCGGCGGGGCGGGTACGCGACCGGGAATCGGGACCGACGCCGCCACGGATTCCCAGACGCAGGCGATCGTCGCGGCCGCGACGGACTTCCTGAACGCGCTCAATGCCGATCAGCGCGGGAAGGTTCTGTTCGCCTTCACACCTCAGAAGACGGCCACGGCGGCCAGGTTCCGCAGAAGCGGCAGCGGCGGTCCGGGCGATCATCGTCAAGGCCCCGGCGGCGGTCCTGGCATGGGGCCCCCCGGCGGGTTTGTCGGCGAGAAATATGGCTCGGCGGTCTGGTCGAACTTCCCGGTCAGCGACGTGCCGCGCCCCGGTCTACAACTCGGCGGCCTGAACGCCGTGCAGCGCGCTGCCGCCATGCATGTGCTCCGGGTGATGCTGAGCCCGGAAGGCTATCAAAAGGTGCTCGACATCATGGGCTCCGATCAGGCTCTTTCGGATCGCGGCACGCCCTTCGCCTCCGGCAGAGCCGTCTATACCATCGGCATCTTCGGAACGCCGAGCATCAGCACCCCCTGGATGGTACAATTCGGCGGCCATCATCTCGGGCTCAACGTCGTGATCGCAAGCAATCACGACGTACTCGCGCCCACACTGACCGGCGCCCAGCCCTCCGTCTACACGTCGAATGGCAGCACGGTGCGCGTGCTCGCGGGTGAGAACGACAAGGCTTTTGCCTTGTTGGACGCGCTCGACGATACCCAGCGCAAGCAGGCCATTCTGAATTACCGCGTGAATGATCTGGTCCTCGGGCCCGGCCACGACGGGGAGACGATCGTGCCGGAGGGGCTGAAAGCCTCAGCAATGACCGCACAGCAGCGGGTGCTGCTGCTCGATCTGATTTCGGAATGGGCCGGCATCATCAACGATGCCTACGCCAAGCCGCGGATGGAAGAGATCGAGGCCGGGCTGGACGATACCTATTTCGCCTGGAGCGGCCCGACCACCCATAAGCCGGGCAGGAACGGCTCGTCCTACTACCGCATCCAGGGGCCAAAACTGATCATCGAATTCTCGCCGCAAGGCGTGGGCGGTGATCCGACCATGCACGTGCATACGATCTACCGCGATCCGACGAATGACTACGGCCGGGCGTTCACCAGCCAATGAGCGTGCGACGGGCCATCCTCATCATCGCTTTTCTGTTGCAGGCGCCGCCCGTCTCCGCCCATAGGCTGAACGAATATCTTCAGGCGACGACGATTGCTTTCGAAAAGGACCATGTCGAGCTGCGGCTTCGTCTGACCCCCGGCGTCGACGTCGCCCAAAAGGTACTCGCCGATATCGATGCCAACGGCGACGGGACCATCTCGAAAGCCGAGCAACGGGCCTATGCGGAGCAGGTCATCGATGACGTATCGCTGGCGATCGACGGCCACGCCGCGCGGCTCCGGCTGGTATCCTCGTTCTTCCCAACGGTCGAGGAGATGAAGCAGGGGATGGGCGATATCGCGCTCGCATTCGAGGCGGTCATGCCGCCCGGCAGCACAACTCACAGGCTGACATTTGAGAACCATCACCGCAGCGACATCGCCGTCTATCTGGTGAACTGCCTGCAGCCGCGCGATCCGGCCATTCATATCGTCGGCCAGGATCGGAATTACGATCAATCGTCCTATCAACTGGATTTCGCGTTGGGCGCACCTCCGACCTCGCAGGCACCTGTCGGAGCATCCGCCGCGCAACAGGGGCTGGAACGGCCGGAGGCCCTACCTCTCATCGTCACCTTTTTCTGGCACGGCGTCCGCCACATCGTTACCGGCTACGACCACCTGCTGTTCATCGCAGCCCTGGTGCTTGGGGCGGCCACGCTCTGGGATCTGGTCAAGGTCGTCACGGCTTTCACGCTGGCACACTCGATTACTCTGACGCTTGCGGCCCTGAACCTTGTCCATGCTCCCGAAGGTGTCGTCGAGCCGCTTATTTCCGCCAGCATCGTCTTCGTGGCGGTGCAGAATATCGTGGCGCCGGACCATTCCCGGGGATGGAGCCGGCTTGCCGTGGCGTTTTTCTTCGGTCTGTTCCACGGGCTAGGCTTCGCCGGCGGCCTGCTGGACATCCTGCACCAGATGCCGAGGGAGACGATCCTTCTGGCGATCCTCGGCTTCAGCTTCGGCATCGAGGCGGGAAATCAGATGGTGCTGCTGCCGTTGGTCGGATTACTGGCGGCGGTTCGCCGCTCACGACCGGATGCCGCTGGGCGAACGCGCCTTTCGTTGGCGATCCAGCGGATAGGGTCCGCCAGCGTCTCGATGGCCGGAATGTACTATCTTTGCATCGCACTCGCAGCCAATTCCTGAGCGAACAAGCATCCGCAGACCACAAGCCGGGTGCGAAAATGTTATGAAGATTAATTTCCAGAGGAATTTGTAAGTTTCGTCGTGCGTTCCGAAGTTCTCTAGGCGTGAAGGCAAGCTCAGGGCAATTCTCGCCCGTGTATAAGCGATTTAAAATCTCCGGCTTAGGAAATCTGCTCATGCCCTCTGTCCCTGGCACTGGCTCGGTATCTACGCAGGCCTTTCTCTCATTGCAGCGCCAGATGGCTGAAAATACAGGTCCGACTGCAAGCCAAAACTCGGGGACCTCATCGGCTGGCACCGATGTTTTATCGGGGGCTGTTGCCACGAACACTTCGGGATATGCGGGAGTGAGCCAAGCCGTTACGACCTATCTTCTGAATCAGGAGGAAGTGTCGTCAGCATCTGCCGCACCCACGTCCACCAGGGCAACAACCTCCGCATCATCCACGTCTACGGGCACGGACAGCATAAGTTTGGAAAAGACGTCGGGCGACGCAGCCCGCGCACCGGCTACAGGAGGCGGTGGTTCTTCATCGGGTTCATCCACAAAGACGGTGACGGTGACCGAGGCGAATGGTTCGGTAGTCCAACTCACCGAAGACGACAGGGGCGTGGTCATCAGCGAAAAAGTCATCAAGGCTGCGTCGCAGAATTGACCGCAAAGATGCTGTATCCTTATTGCTTAATCGATCGGTCGTAGGGCGGGATGTACCAACAAAGCCCCGTTACCGCCTGCCACCACCTCCACCACCTCCACCGGGCCCACCGGGGCCGAACGAGCCGGGCCCACCCGGCGGCCCGGGAAATTCTGGCGGAAGATTGGGGACGCCGGGGCCACCCATTCCACCGGCACGATCCGGAGCTCTCGGCATGCCATCCCTAGAGCCGGCTCCGCCCGGCTCGGACTGATCTCCGCGGTCATGGGGATTTGCAGGATGTTCGGGTATATCGTCATCGCGATCGTTGCCGGACGGCTCGATACGCAGCGAGTTGAGATGCAACGTCCCGTCATCTTTGAACGTCGCTGAAATCACCGCGCGCACGGCTTTGCGCGGCGACCGCTGCGTGCTGCTGAGACCCGCAATTGCAAATCCAGAACCCGCGTAGAGGCCGCCCTCATTATATTCGATGTAGGACTCGACGAGGAGCCTGCTCACTTGCGAACGCAGGACGCCAAGTTCGGAATGACTCTCGGCGACCGCAAAGGCGCCATCGACGAGCTTGCCAGTCAACAGCGCGCGTTGTCCGATCATTGCGGCATCAACGCCCATGAGTTTTAGATCACCGATTCTCAGGCTGCCATCGGACGCCTGGACGATCGGTCCCGCGACCTGATCCGGGGTGTCGGACCGGGGCTCGATGAGACTCGCGACGATTACGCCATCCGGGCGGCGCAGGCCGCTGACGGCAATATGGTCTCCCGCCGCCCAATGATGACTTCTCGAGAGATTCGCAGTCGAGACGGTCTGGCCGAGCACGACCAGATGATTGCCTGAGACGCCATCCACGTCGCCAACGACTTCGCTGACGACATCTATGGCATGCGTTGAGTAAATGCCGCCACGTTGATTCGCGATCACCCGGACCACCTGACCGATCCGCAATTGTGAGGTAGAGGCTTCGCGGCCGTCGATCCGGACCGGAATATTCTTCGCATAGGTGATCCGTAATCCGTTGACCACGATGCTTCCGAATTTGCGGACGGTGCCGATGACTCCCGTGCCGCCGATTCCGCGATCAGGATTTTCTTGTTCGGCGGCGCCGGGTGTGCCGGTCCCGCCAATGCCGCGATCGGTGGCCTGTCCGAACGCATCGCGACCGGACAAGGCGAAAGCACTCACGCTCGTGGCGAGCAATCGCAGGAACGTCCGGCGAACCAGAAGTAGCGGATCACTCACGAGCCGGCCTCCGGCGCGTCATCGTCGGCCGAGAAAGGCCGCGCGGTTTCGTCTGCTGCCGCTTCGCGGTAGATGTAAATGCCCAAAGTCCAGCGCCAGCCACCACCGCCATCGGTCTCGGATGCAGCATGCGCTTCGCGATTGGCTTCGCGAAGAACTTCTGTGCCGAGTTCACGCGAGCGTTGCTCAAGTTTCCGCGCTAATTCCTCGGAAAGCCCGTCATAGTGGACGGCACGCTCCATAAATTGTGGTTCAGCGCTCAGAATGTTCGCAACGGCCGCTGCGGCGTGATCGTGAAGGTTGCGGCCAAAATAATAAAGCTGCTGCTCGCTTCCCCCAGAGGGAATGACAGCTGTTTCCGCCAGCACGATACGATCATCGGCGTCGATCGTCACAATCCGGCGATCCAGCCATTCGTCCAGAACTGCGCGCGGGCGAACATCGCGGGTCACCGAGACTACAAGCGATTCAAAAGACGGCAGCGACGGTTGATCTGCCGTGCGTGGCAAAGGAAGCGGCCGGCCGTTTGCATCCGTGAATTCCGGCGCCGCCAGCCATCGCGACAAGATGCGGCTGGTGCGTGAAAGAGAGGCCGGCACGGTGCTGACCGGCGCGCCGGCGCCACGCAAACGCCGGACCTCCTTGCGGTGGATGCCGGTGAGGAGGCTGACGCGACTATCCGTCTGCTCTTTGCCAGAAAGCGCGAAATCATATTCTGCGACGTTCACATAAAGCTCGCGCAATATGTTCGTGACCGCGGGAAAGGTGATTCCGCTTCGGATCAGAAGCCGCACGAGCGGACGCAAAAGCCGTGCGACCGGCGCTTGCAGACGTTCGGGATTTG
Organism: Methylovirgula ligni; assembly: GCF_004135935.1. NCBI lineage: Bacteria > Pseudomonadati > Pseudomonadota > Alphaproteobacteria > Hyphomicrobiales > Beijerinckiaceae > Methylovirgula > Methylovirgula ligni. The sequence continues at coordinate 1,474,269 of NZ_CP025086.1, forward strand.
GCGGCGTGGGCTCGCGCGGGCTCGGCATTTTCAGCACCATATCCAAACTATCGTGGGAAACAATCCCACTTGACTGCAAGGCCTGATTGGCCTAACAAAATGACGTGGGAAAAATACCCACATAATAAAAATTAGATAGTTACTAGGTGTCTCCCGGCGTTTGGGACCGGCCGGATTTGAAATGGGTCGGCGCCTTAATCACCCAAGAGGGCTTCTGCGCGGGGCTGGCGCGGGGGATCTGGGGGGCCTCGATCGAGCGCATCATGAGGGATGTTCGAGATGTCTTCCACCGATCTGAAGCTTCGTCCAGCCGCTTCCTTGGGGTCCGCATCGTCCAAAATCTATATCGATTTGTCCGATATTGTCGCGCATTCCCTTTGGCACACGTCCTGCGCCGGAATTCCACGTGTGCAGCTTGAAGTCGCCGCGATGCTTACACGTAGCAGCATCGATGTTCTGCCGTTCAGTCTCTATGGCGGCATATGGCGCAATCTGCGCCCGCTGATAGAAGAAGCAGATGATAATTGGGATTTAATATTCCACAGGCTTCGGTCCAAGTTCCCTTATGTCGGCGTATATCCATCATGGCGTAGACCGATTCAGACCCTGCTGCTTGCAAAGGCGCGACTGGCGATCTTGGTCGAACGGATTTTCTCACGAACACCCAAGATGACGGCGCAAAGCACGCTCTTTGTCGGTGGGGCCTTTTGGACAAGCTCGCAGGCCATGGACCTCTGCGCGCGAGCGGTTGAAGCCGGTGCGAATATTGTCGTGCTCGTTCATGATCTCATTCCGATTACGCATCCCGAGTTCACAGGACACGACTTCGCAAACGAATTTCGACAGATTTTGGGTCTGCCGGCACACTTCATCGCTACGACCGAATACAACGCCGAATCACTCAGACAGGTGAGGGCGGAGCTTGGCGTTCGCGGGGAGACCCAAGTGTCGGTCGTGCACTTGGCTCACGAATTTTCCGGAACGGAGCGGAATGCCCCGGCCGCCCAGCCGCCGACGGAGCGTGTCCGACCTTTGGGGGCTTTGGATTTCGCCCTGTGTGTCGGGACCGTTGAGATTCGCAAGAACCATATGATGCTGTTTTCCGTATGGGACGAACTCGTCGCCGAGTATGGGGATAATCTGCCGCTGCTCGTTGTTGCAGGCAGTCGGGGATGGAAGGCTGATGCGGCTCTGAATAGGCTCGACGAACTTTTCGAGTCCGGCCGAATCGTCTTCATCGAGGCACCGAACGACGAAGAGCTACGCTGGCTTTATGCCGCTTGTTCATTCACGGTTTTTCCAAGCCAATTCGAAGGATGGGGTTTGCCGGTTGGCGAAAGCCTCTGGTTCGGCAAGCCCTGCGCTGCGTCCGATACGAGTTCCATTCCTTACGTTGGCGGTGATCTCTGCGCCTACTTTTCCCCATTTCACGCCACTACCATGAAGGACGCTATTCGCTCATTGCTGGAACCAAACATCCGAGACATCTATCGCGAGAGAATTGCGCACGCCCCGTTGCGAACCTGGGCCGATGTCGTGACAGAGATTGGAAGTGTCATCGTCCAGCAAAGATCTGAAAGTCGTCAAGTATCCGACGGCAGCGCACGTTGTAACCGGGGTCCTTTACAATTCCGGGGACCGTCCGCCACGATGAATCGCTGATCGCAACCTTAATTATTGCTGCATGCCCGGATCGTAGAGTTCGGGTGGCGTTAAGAAATTATCGTCGCAGAGTAGAAAACTTTATCGGACATTTTCGTGGGATAGTTGAGAGGGGAAATGAATCGGCGGGGATTGGTCATTGCAATTCTGAGTTTCAACCGTCCTCATTACTTGAAGCAGGTTCTGGATTCACTCGCGCCCCAATTGTTGCCTGCCGACACCTGCTACCTATTCCAAGACGGCGGTTGGAATCCGATCAGCAGAATTCAAAAAGCATCCGAAAGCGTGATATTAGAATGCACGGACACTTTCTCGCGATTGATCCCCGACGGAAGAGCGTTTGTCTCAAGCGTAAATCTCGGGATCGCCGCAAATTATCGACGCGCAGAAGAGTTTGTATTTGAGGCACTCAAGGCGCAAGAAGCTTTGTTTTTGGAAGACGACCTGGTTCTTTCGCCACATTATCTGGAAGTTACTTCAGACCTTCTGGAAATCGCCGCCGCGCAGCCGTGCATTGGTTATGTTTCAGCATATGGAGATCTCTGGGCCTCCTTGCAGGAGCAGGTTTCGAAAGAAGGTCTACTTCAGCTCATGCATGAAAATTGGGGATCGGCTTTGACCAGGGCTTCTTGGCTGAAGCAGAGGCCCGTTAGAGAGATGTACTGGCTCCTCATCAAATCTCAAGATTATAGGCACCGTGATCACGATAAGATCCGAGAGCTTTTTCGCGAATTAGGTTACGACATCCATCATTCCAGCCAAGATGCATCTCGATGGATCGCCTGTGCAGACAAGAATTTGTTACGTCTTACAACGCGAACGTGCCACGCGCGATACATTGGTGAGGTCGGTGAGCATGAAGCGAAACAAAGATATAAGGAATATCGATTTTCGGAGTCGGTGTGGTATCCGAAACGACCCAAACTCACCATGCCAACCGTGGCGCAACTGGAGGCATGGTGCGATGAATTTAAAAGGCAACTGATTAGCGGCTACAGCCATTCTTATGAGTTGCGGCATAATGATGTGAGGGCCAGGAGACGTCGAAATCGTTACTCGGTTCTCGGGTGGTGTAAACGACCTCCGCCCGCACCATTGGAGACGTGATCTACGTTGACGTCAGTTTTTGAGTTTCCGCTCTTATCCTTCTTTTGGTGAGAGGGCTACGCCGCGCTGCGCGATATCGCCTCGGTTAGTTACGCTTCTCAATAGTACTCCTATCGTAGGCTCGAACTACCTCATGATCTTGTAAGCGCCGTTCTAACTATGGGAGCTTTCAGGCACTCCGGACGCACGTTCTTGCGCAGCGAGCGCTCCCAAGGGTGCGGCATTAGCCGCGTTCGGTAGATTTTCGATATATGGTTGCCGCTCGTTCCTCATAAGGCAAGGGGCATTTCACGCTGCGGCGGCTGACCATAGTAGACGCGCTTGTATCGGTTCGCTCGCGGCGTATCCGTCATCGAGAGCCTAGGAGACATCTCGTCGATGACAATCGGTTAGGCATCCAAGGCATAAGGATAGCGTGCCTCGTCTCTCTTTCGTTGAAGAGGATCCCGATAGCGGCCGTTGGCATCAATGAGCTCGCTCGGCGAGCCCTCCTCCGCAAGCCGGCCATCCCTCAGAACCAGGATGCGGTCGAAACTCCGTAGCGTTGTCAAGCGATGCGCGATTGCTACAACGGTACGCCCGCGCATCAACCGCATAGATGCCTCCCGGATCGCTTCCTCTGATTCATGATCAAGCGCTGACGTTGCCTCGTCGAGAAGAAGAATCGGTGCGTCCTTCAAAAAAGCACGCGCGAGCGCAATGCGTTGTCGCTGGCCACCCGACAATTTCAGCCCGCGATTTCCGACAATCGTTTCGAAGCCATCCGGCAGCGTCTTGATGAAATCGCAATGTGCCGTCGCCGCAGCTTTCATCACCTCTTCGTCAGAAGCCTCCGGGCGCCCATAGCGAATATTTTCGATCAGCGAACGATGAAACAAGTTGATGTCCTGCGGGACGATCGCAATGGCGGCTTGCAGGCTCTCCTGCGTGATCAGAGATATGTCCTGGGAGTCTATATATATGTGACCGTCCTGGACGTCATACATTCGTTGCAGAAGCGCTAGCAGAGTTGACTTTCCACCGCCGGAAGGGCCGACAAGACCAACTCGCTCGCCTGGTTTGATGTGTAAGCTGAGACGCTTGATCACTTGCTGACCGCCCGGATAGTGAAAAGAGATATTTTGAAAGACGATGCCGGCTCCCGCCCGGTGAAGTGGAACGGCCTTGGGATGATCGGCAAGCTCGTTCGGCACAAGCAGCGTGGACAGCGCCTCGGCCAGGCGTGCCATGTGTTGCGTGATATCAACAAGTGCCACGGCAAGATCGCGCGTTGCAGCGAGTACTGAGATGCCGAGCGTGCAGACCAGCACAACTGAGCCCGTACTCGCCGTGCCGTGCTGCCAAAGTAAGATCGCCCAGGCTAAAAGGCCGCTTACAAGCAACGCTGTCGTGGCCGCGTGAAACAACCGCACCTTTTCGAGATAGCGCAGGCTGCGCTGTCGCGCTGTCATTTCTTGCTTGACCTGGCTGGCAAACCGGCGGCGTTCGAGCGCAAAACCGCCGAACGCCTTTACAAGTAAAACATTGCTGACAACGTCAGTCATCTCGCCATCGACCGCCGCAGCCCTTTCGGCAAAATCCCGGTGGACGGCCCTGCCATTCGCTGCGATACGGAAGATGATCGTCGCGACGAATGCCGCAACAAGGCTGAGAACTGCAGCCATCCCAAGATTGACCGTCGCGACGAGGCAGATCGAAACAAGGGTTGCAACGCATGGCGGCAACACGTTCCAGATGAACATATTCTCAATCGTGAAGGCAGCATTGGATGTTGCTGTCACCCGGCTCGTGAGCGTGCCCGGCAATCGATTGGTGAAATAGCTCGGAGAATGCCCCATCAACTGGCGAAACAGCTCCCGCCGCATGTCGCCCGTCACAGTGACAAAGGCTCGCGCCGCAATCCATCCGGCGACACGCCAGAGCAAATTGTCTGCCGCGATCAAACTGCATAAAAGCGCGAACGCAACCCAAGGGCTCGCGTGGGCCGCGCCGCGCGAAAGACAGTCAACCAAGACCTTGACGCCATATTGTGTGCCAACGGAACACCCAACCGCAGCAAGTACGGACGTCAGAATAACGAAGTGCGCGACAGGCTGAAGCTTGACGTAACGTGCGATAAAGGCAATGGGCCTTTCCGCGCACCGGCAAAGATCATCCATACGGACCTTCCCCCGCAGTCGAAATGCTCGTCGAGATAGATATCGGCGTGCGTGAGCTCATTGACGCAAACACGCCGTCAACAACTCCTAACGATGAAATAGACGGTGAGTTCCGACGCGGCGGCCTGCCGCGGCCTCGCACCTTTGAGGTTGGCAACAATAACAACGACGCCTTGCCTTTGCGTTTTACCGCGACAGATTTGCAAATGAGTTCGGCCCAGACGGGTCGGGAGAAACCGGCAAAAGGACATTGTTCAATGCGTATTGCGCAGGTCGCACCGCTGTATGAGGCTGTTCCGCCGCGCCTTTATGGCGGAACCGAACGAATTGTTTCCTGGCTGACGGAGGAGCTGGTTGCGCTCGGCCATGACGTCACGCTGTTTGCGAGCGGCGATTCTCGAACGACGGCCAAGCTTGTCCCGATGTGGCCTTGCGCCGTGCGCCTCGATGGATCGGTCCGCGAACCCAGCGCTCTTCATATCGCAATGCTGGAAGAAATCTGCAAACGCTCACACGAATTTGATCTCATTCACTTTCACCTCGACTATTTCCCCTTTTCACTATTCTCTCGACAGGCGACGCCCTTCGTCACCACTCTTCACGGCCGCCTCGATCTCCCGGAGCTTCAGCCGGTCTTCAAGGCGTTTGCATCGCTGCCGCTCGTATCGATCTCAGATTCACAGCGCCGACCCATTCCGAACGCCAGATGGGTTCGAACGATTCATCACGGGATGCCGGAGAACCTTCTGACGCCCAAACCGATCGAACCGAGCTATCTGGCGTTTCTTGGACGAATTTCTCCTGAAAAGCGTGTCGATCGAGCCATCGCCATCGCGGCGCGCTGTGGCATCCCACTGAAAATCGCTGCCAAAGTCGATCCCGCAGATCGCGATTATTTTGAGGAGCAGATCCGGCCTCTTCTCAAGAGCGAATATGTCGAATTCATCGGTGAGATTGGCGATGCGCAGAAATCAGCGTTCCTCAGCGGCGCTCTGGCTCTGATCGTCCCAATCGATTGGCCGGAGCCGTTTGGTATCGTCATGATCGAGGCTATGGCCTGTGGCACGCCTGTCGTCGCCTTCAATCGCGGCTCCGTGCCTGAAGTGATTGAAGACGGCGTCACTGGCTTCGTCGTCGAGGACGAGACGGGTGCGGTCGGCGCCGTACGCCGCCTTTCCCAATTGTCACGCCCGCGAATTCGCAAATATTTCGAGGAGCGGTTTGTGGCGCGCCGCATGGCCAATGACTATCTCGATGTCTACCGAGAGCTGACAAAGGCGGTAACGCCGATGCCACGGCTGGCTGCCAATCGCGACTAGCGCGACCGGGTTTCCGGCATAATAATAAGGACAAAGAAAACGCCGCACGTCGCGATGGCAGCGAGGTCAAGAAAGGCAACGCGATTACTATATTGATCGCTGATATATCCGGCGAAGGATGTGCTGAGCGCCGCGCCAATTCCAACGGCCGTTCCAACCACGCCCTGCGCGAAGTTAAAACGGCCGGTTTCCTGCGCAATATCGGAGATAATGAGCGGGACCAGTACTCCGAGCACGGCTGCAGAAAGTCCGTCCAGAATTTGCTCGAAGACGACAAGGACGGGATCTGAAGCATAAGCAAATAAAAGACAACGCAGCGGCAGCGCACCGAAGCCGAGCAGCAGAAGCGGGCGGCGCCCCCAAGAGTCCGCGCGGCGGCCAACCCACGGCGAGATCAGCGCAACGACGAGCTGCGGCACGATAATGCACGCGGCGATAAGTACTGTCGCCCAGTTGGCCGAACGCATCGTCAGGATGCTCCCCATCAACGGAAGCATGGCGGCATTGGCGAGCTGAAAGAGTGCGTTGGCGGCTGCGAAGGCCAGCAAGGGGCGGTACAGGAGGAGCTGCAAAATGCTTCGATCCGACCCCTCAGCGGGCACGACGCCCGCGTGTGCGCGGACCGGATCTACTTCCGCCGCACGTATCTGCGCGAGCGCTATCAATGTCGGGAAAAGAAGTAAGGCCGTAATGACGAACACGCCGCGGCTTGAAAAGAAATAGCCGACAACACCCATGCTTGCGGCGGCCACCCCTGTTCCGAGTGACGCGAAGCGGGCGTTGCGACCGAGACGCGGACCAACCGCGGCATGCCCAACCAGCCCGAGGCTAATGGCCGCGATCGCAGGCGTCAGCACGCAGCCGGCGGCCGCATTGAGAATGGTCGCGAGCAGAACCGCCGCAAACATGGGCCAAGCCGCCAGAAGTAGGGCACTCAAACCTACGCAGACCACGGCCGCCATCGCCGCGTCGCGCTCCGAGCGCGCGGCATCAACGATGGCGCCGCCCGGAACGCGTCCTACCAGATTGATTATGCCGGCAACGGAGAGAATGAGGCCTACGTCTTCCTGCGTCCAATGGGCCGCAGTCAGATAGACCGCGACAAAGGGACCAAAACCCGTCTGTACGTCAGCGAGGAAGAAGGTGAACCAGTCAAGCCCCGCCAAACTCCGACGCGAAGGATGAGGGCGGGACGCGTCGGCTTGCATTTGGGGGTGTGGTCTCACTGCTCTGCCTGCTCGAAACACAACGACAACGTTCGTTGTGAGAAGTCCCCCGTTGAAAATGCAGTCGACGAATTATTTGACCGGCGGAGATGCTTCAGGCTTTAGCTGCGGAGGCGCCTTTGCGTGAGGCGGTGCGAACGATCCCGGACCCAGAATGACAATCGGTTCTCCCTCCTTGTATTCCGGCGCGACGCGGACTTGGTCACGGATCAGGGACGTGGTCGCGCGGTCTTGATCGAATCGAAGCGCGTGCCAATCGACGGCAATTTTGCGAGTACCAACGCCGAGGAAACCCCCGAAGTCTATGATCGCTGCGCGGACGTTCGCTTTATGATCAACGAGAATATCAACGATCCGGCCCATGTCCTCGCCGTTACCACCATAGATCTCCTGGCCCAGAACGCTTTCCAAATCCTTGTCATCGATGACAACTGCCGCCACGGCATCTTTGGCTACAGGATGTGCCTGTGTCGTCGGCGGATTGGCCGGCGTGGCAATTGACGCTTTTGACTGGTCGGCTTCCGCCGAGCCGGGGGCGCCAAATCCGCAAGCTGCAACAATACTCAGGCCGAACACGGCCACGAGGTGTGAGGTAAGTCCGACGACGTTCTGCCGTATTTCGCGCGCGCAACAGCCCATGGAGGTCCTCGCCCCTTGATTCAGCCAAGAGGATAATCGAGTTGCCGGCGCGAAATGCAAGAACCAGAAATTCACGGCTGTCCATTGCCGCCGGCGGAACCGTAGACTTGACCAGTTGCGTAACTGGCGTCTTCTGCCGCAAGCTGGACATAAATGGACGCAAGCTCTGCTGGCTGGCCCGCTCTGCCAAGCGCTGTGTGGCGGCCAAATTGTTCAAGATGATCCATCGTTGCGCCACCGGAAACTTGGAGCGGCGTCCGGAAAATAGTTGATCGCCACATCGCAGCCCCCCCGCGCGTAGGCAATCGCTGCGGCGCGGCCCATACCGGAATCTCCACCGGTAATGAGCGTCTTCCGGCCTGAAAGTCGTCCGGAGCCGACGTAACTCATCTCACCATGATCGGGACGCGGCTCCATCCTGGCCGCCAAGCCGAGCCAAGGTTGCGATTGCCTCTTGTAGGGTGGCCTCGGGTATTTGCCATCAGGATCGTGCAAGGGCGAGCTTTGCCGCGCTCGCAAATTTGTATGCTCGTTCATCGACGCTTCCTCCAGGCCGCAACATCCGAGTGACGCATCCGGCACGAACCCGTCCTCAATGTCTTTGTTCCATTTTCATGCGACAACAAAGGTCGTCATCGACGTAAGGGCGGAAGGCTGCCTCCGCCTGCGAAAACTGCTGCAGAGTCCGCTTCCCCTATCATCAGCGCTTAACGCATTGCTCAGGCGCCGCCGCGTTCCGGCTTTAATTACTCCTTCGCCGGGAACGGTTCGCGAGACAATCCGTTGTGCGGCAAGCCTGCCGGGAGTTTATCACTCAGCCATAATGAAGGAGAAACGACATGGGTCTCTTCACGAAAGATATCAAGGATATGAACGATCTGTTCGTTCATCAGCTTAAGGACATCTATTACGCTGAGAATCGCATCGCGGCGACGCTGCCGAAGATGATCCAAAAGGCTTCGACACCTGAGCTGAAGCAAGGATTTGAGAAGCATCTCGGAGAGACGAAGGTACAAATTCAGCGACTCGATAAAGTGTTCGAGCTTCACGGTCTCGAGCCGGAGTCGGTCAAATGTCCTGCAATCGATGGGATCATCAAGGAAGCGGACGAGGTCGCCGGCGAAATCAATGATAAGAGCGTGCTCGACGCGGCCTTGATCGCCGCCGCTCAAGCCGTCGAGCACTATGAGATCACGCGCTACGGCACTCTCATCGCTTGGGCGAAGGAACTCGGCGCCGACGAATGTGCAACGATCCTTCAAAAAACTCTTGAGGAAGAGTGCGAGACAGATCGCAAGCTGACAGCATTGGCTGAAAGCGAGATCAATAGCGCGGCGGCGTAAGCTGAACCGAAGAGTGTCGCAAGAGCCCGGGCCTCGCCCGGGCTCTTGCTTTGCGGAGATGCCGACCATGCTCGCGAATAAGAAAACGCCTTCCGCCTGGTAAGACATACCTCTTTGGCTGGTCAGAAATCGCGTGCGAAATCGTGAGATGAAAACATCTGGTAGGCCGGCGCTGGTGTTATCGGCGCGAGATGGCTCATTGGCCTCGCGCAGCCGACAGATCGTAAACAACACCCGTGGCACCGCGCGCGATCTGGAAGAATTTGCTGAGCTGTGCGCCCGTCGCATTGGTGACGAGGACAATGTCCTTGTCGCGTATCTGTATGTTCTGCGCGTAAAAGTAACCGCCCGGCTCGCCGAGATCGATTTTGTATAGAATACGCTCATAGGGCGCCGAAGGATCGAGCTTCGACAGATTCGCCGGATTGGACGCCGCAACGACGGCCCGAGCAGTTTGCGCGGGCTCCACACGAATAAGATAAGTGCCGGTCGGGTCGCCGTTCTGATCGACGGAGCCGCCGGCGCGCGCGACGGCTTCCGCAAGGGTGACATGCGGCGTGTCGAAACCATATTGCGCGACGCGGGTCGTCGCACCCAGAACCGTGAAGCTCTTTGGATCGTGAATAAGAATGATCTGATCGTCGGGCCGGACGTAAATGTTCTGGCTCGGGTCATCAACGATGCTTTGCATCGATACGGTCGAACTGTTGCGGCCGCGTACAATCCGGACATCTGTGTCAAAAATCGGAAAGCGGGGTCCGCCGGCGAGAGATATGGCGTCGAGAAGCCTTTCGCCCCGCAGCGTGAGATTAACCGGCTGAGAATGATTTACTTCGCCGTTTACGCTCGCCATGCTCGCAGCCTTGGTCTGGACCGAGACGATAACTTGCGGCTGGTTCATCTGACCGGCAAGCTTGTCCGCAATGAGCTTCGAAAGCTGAACGGGCGATCGGCCGCGTACATAGAGCTTGCCGACGAACGGGACCATCATTCCACCGTCGCTCTCGATCGTTTCAGGCGGAAGCGTGAGCGCTGAAGGAATTTGACTCGCGGGAGCCGGCGGCGAGCCCGGCGCAGAGGAGGAAATGCCCGAACCCGCTTCAAAGATACTGACGACAATCACATCGCCTGGCTCAAGCCCGAGATTTGGGCGATATGCACTTTCCCGCATTACATCGGGGAAGCCGTTATAGGCAGGATGCACCAGATATGGCATCACCCCGTCGCTGACCTTAACGAGGGTGAAGTCTGACGACATCTGCGCAGAGCCCTCTACGAGCTCGTCGGTCGGTGCCGCAGCGGGCAGCATCGCGCAGCCGGTAAGCAGGGGGAGCAGAACGAACGCAGAAGGAAAAAACGCAAAACGCATGAGATGGAATCATCACGAAGGGGCTAACACACACATCATCGCATAGAGCATCAAAGTTATTGGGGCGAAGTTGTGTATTCGCATTGAAATTTTCGGGTTGTTGTCACGCCGCAACAGAAAAAAATTCGCGGTCTTGTCTGATGCAGTCTCCAGTCAAGCGTTACGCATCTCTCTCGCGTCGGCGGATGAAGGTCGAATATCTTGAGACCAGGTACGGTGTGCAATCTTCAGGAAGGGTGTACCTGATCGGCGATCTCCCTTTGCACGATGTCCGCGAGGTCGCCGACGTTTGCCGCGAGATAGGTCTTCGAAATATCGATATTGGCATGAAGGCGTACGCCAACGTTCAAGATGATGCGGACATGGGCAAGCGAATCCCAGCCGGGCACTTCCAGCGCTGTGGTCCTCGGCCCAATGTCCAGCCCAGGCTCGTCCGTTTCCTCACGCACCGCATCCGCGATCACCGCTATGATTTCGTCTCTTGTCATGCCGGCACGCCCTTCGTTTCAGACCTGAATTTCTTCAAATTCTCGGTCCTGCTGATCTTCCCGCTCGTCGTCTTGATCAGCCATCCTTCATCGACGATGCGGACTTTTCTGGGCAGGACATTAAAGACCGACTGGACGATACGCAGGACGTCGGCCTGGATCGCCGAATCCAGACGCTCTGACTCGCGCCTGCGTTCCGCCATAACGATCAGAACTTCGCTGCCGACCCGCTCGTCGAAGACGGGAACGGCAACGCTTCGGCCGGGCTTCAATCCCTCTACCTCGGAAATCGCGGCCTCAACCTGATGCGCATAGATATTGCGACCGTTGACGATGATCAGATCATCCGTGCGCCCCAGCACATAAAGCTTTTCGTTATGGACAAAGCCGAGATCGCCGGTTCGATAGACACCGTCACGGAGACGCTTTGCGGTTCGCTCGGGATCCTTGTAATAGCCCGAAAAGACAAATGGGGCGGATAATGCGACCTCACCGACCGTATCTTCGGGCAAAGGCATCGCTTTCTCATCGAGGATCGAGACTTCCATGTCCCTGATTGGCGTGCCGGTTTCCAGAAGTTCGATGCCGCCGTTGTCGATGCGTCTGATCGTTTCGCCTCGTTCAAGAGAAGAAGATTCCACGCGAATGCGCTCGGGAGGTCTAACCAAGGGCGTTTGCGAAACTGCGAAAACCGTCTCGGCCATCGCGTAGCAGCAGTGAAGCTGTCTTGGCGCGACACCGGATGGCGCGAAAGTGTCTTCGAAGCGATGGAACGCACGAGGCTTGCATGTTTCGGAGCAGTTGATGAAAGCGCGCATGGAAGAAAGGTCGTATGAAGCGGCAGCGCTGCCGCAGATGTTGACGAGATGTTCGAATGCGAAATTTGGCATCCAGGTCAATGTGCCCCGGTGCTTCGCAATTGCTTCGAGAAGCAGTCCCGGCTGGCTGACCCAATGCAGCGGATCGATATGGACGGTCGGTACACCCAGATAGGCGGGAAGAACCGCGCAGGCGATTAGGCCCATATCATGGTAGAGCGGCAGCCAATGCACGATGCGGTCGGTTTCGCTGATCTCCAACGCGGCGGCATATCTCTCGATTTGATCCGCCACGGCACGGAATGAAAGGGCGACGCCCTTCTTGAGCCCGGTTGTCCCGGAACTGTGCTGGAGCAAGGCAATGTTGTCTTCGTCCCGCACGACCAGTGCAAGATCGGCGGGAGCAACGCTCTCCGTCTCGATCAGGGCCGTGTCATCGAATAACAGACCGCTCGCCTGCATATCCGCAAAAGTGTCCCGTGCGGCGACGATCGCAGCAGGACGAATCCTGCGTAGAAGTTCGGCGTGCGAGCTCCAGTAAAGTTTTGGATCCTGCCGCGCCGAGACGCAGGGCATAAACGAGGGAATGACGCCGCTCAGCATGGCACCGAAAAAGGAGCCGTAGAGGTCCGGCACATGCTTCAAGAAAATGAGCACGAGGTCGTTCTGTCTTAAATCCGCCTCGCGATAGGCTTTGCCATAACCGCCGGCGGCCTGCGCGACGTCTCTGCGGGTGAGATGGATTTCGCCCCCGGCTCCGATCAGGCGGCAATAGGTTTGGTCGTCTGATTCCGTAAGATTACGATAAAGATTTGCGAGATAGCGGTTCTTACGAAATATCGCCACATAACTCTCCAGTACCATCTCGAATAGCACCGCAGCACAAAGCATCACGGAAATTGGACGATGCCAGCAGACTTCGCTCTGAACAAGCGTAGCAAGAGTCATCGAGGGGCTTCGTCAGGCCGCGAAGCGCCCGTGTCTTGCGAAGCCGGTGACGAAATATTTCGTATAAAAAAGAGTACATTCGCTTAACGCAGACATAGGCAACAACTCAAACATCAAGATCAGGCTAGACGCCCGCAAGCTGAGCTTTTTGTCGCGAGAGCGCGACTGCATTCTTCGAAGCAAACAACAGGCCGTCGCCGACTTCCGATAAATGAGCAAAGCCGATGCCCCGTAATTCATCACGCAGGTCAGCTTGATCAACGGCGTTTCGATGCCAGAGGAACGTGCGCGGCTCGATCAGCAACGCATCGAATTGCGCGAGTTGATCAAGCACGCGCTCGCGCTCAAGCTCGGCGCCCCGCGATACATAGCCGACGGCGACGCATAAGGTCGGTCCATCCCCCGCTGTTTCAGGCAGAAGGCCGATCTCGACGCGTACCTTTCCGACGACGTTCTTGCGTGTCACAGCTATCGCGCTTATGCCCGCGTTGATCGCCTCGACGCGCGGTCCGCTCACTTCAAGCGCGGTACTCTTCAGGCCCTCGAGCGCGAGCAACAACGGGACGACGCCAAGTCCCGCCTTGAGCACAGTATAATTTGCATAAAGAGGCAGTTCGTCGGCGAGGAGACGGCCCACCTCGATATCACGCGGGCGAACAACCTGCCCGGCCTCCAGCAATGTCTTGAAATGATCGTGCAGGCCGCTGTTTTTCAGACCGAGATTTTTGAGCCGATCATTGTGGAGCCTTACGAGGAGCTTGTTGATGCGTTCCGCCGCTTGTTCGATTCCGCCTGACTTGGGATCGGGCTGCGCACGCGGGGACGTCAGCCTTGGTGTTTGCGAATCGCCCGGCAGGGGGGGGAGCGTCAGGTCGGCGCCCACACCCTGCCGGACGATGTTCAATATGATTTCGCCGACAATTGGAATAAAATCCCAGTCATATTCATAGATATCGGTGCCGCCACCCCGAAGCACCTTTTCGCGTCCATAATGCGCCAGGAGGCGCGAAGGGTTGAAGAATTCTGCGCCGACTGCGTCGGCGGCATCTTGAACGTAGGTCGCCAGCCGGCGACGATCTTCCATGATCGCGCCGTGATTGTCGTCGACGATGAAATGCGACAGGAAGATCCAGCGTTTCGAACGGTCTGCGGCCAGGCTCTTCGCATCTTCAATCACTTTGTTGCGGTCCGGCATTTCAAGGCGCGCATTGCAGAGAATGTCCTCCGCGGCACCGGTCGCGACTCCTGATGAACGCAGCTTCTCCAGGGTGGTTTCGATGAGTTCGTTCGAAATCTCCTTGCCCTTGGAAAACGCCCGGTACCACTCAAGAAGCTCGGCGGCATGCTTCTGAACGAATTGCCGTGAAAAATAATTGCTCTGGAAAACCCATTCGTCTTTCCGGATCTGGCGCGAGTCGCACATCTCGACCAAAACGGTATCGATCCCGTCCAAAATCTTTCGCGGATATCTTTCCGGGGTAGGGGAAGTGTCGGTCTCGAATATGTAGGGCGCGAAGATATCCGGCACGCGCGCTTCACCCCAAGCGTGGCGCATATTCTGCCGGCCTTCGAGGAAGCTATGAGTCAAGGCGGGCTGATTAATGGAAAGCTCAAGCTCGCCGAAGGATTTGAGTGTAAGGATCGGTGTCCGGACGCGGCAGCTACCGATGATTGCAACGCGATGCGTTTTATTCGAATGCGGTAAATCGAAAACAATCATCTGCTCTCGTCCCTCCGCGCGTCACATCGGCCCATGTGTTTGCCGACGTTCGCCCGATTCGTCCAGGCGGCGTTCCGCGTCTTGCAAATTATGAAACCAAGCTCGTCAGGCGTCGACGCCTCATTTGGCTTTGCGGGCATCAATGCATCCTGCGAAGGTTGTTCAAACATATAGACTCCACGAGCCTTGGAAGGTTGCACACGGCAGACCGGAAAACCGAGGAGCCCTCTCGCCGATGCGCTGCTAGCTCAAGCGGCACCGACAAATCTCCTAGGGGGCGGGGGCCGATCGCAGTGATGTCCATTTAGCTTCGATGTTGCTGATTATCATACCTTTGCTTGCGTCTCCGATTGGACGGAGTGCCTGATCTTCGGCAGTAAAGAGATCTATTCTGATCTGCCCATCGTTCGCCTGGCTCGGGATACCGGAAGCTTCGCAGCGATAGAACCCGCCATCGAGAGCGTCCAGACTTGCTTTGGCCTCTGCAAGCGGATTGCGCCGCGGCGTGCGCGCCGCCGCCATACTGCAAAGAGCTAGGATCCGAGCCCGCGGATCTGATGGACTCATAATTGAAATAGCCAAGCTTCGATTGCCGATCGGTTTGAATGTGACGTTGACGAACCATCGCGCATTGCTGGGCCCATTGAAGAACTTCAGGATGCCATGCGGCTTGGCCGAGTCGGCGATCTCCCTAATGGTGATTGTCCGATCTCCTGCTTGAGCATCTGCGGTCATTGTTGCGGCAGATGCCGATTCAAGACGCCAATCGTCGCGCGGCGCTGGCCGGCTGGCGCGCGTTTCTACCGTCGTCGGGCATTTATCAATGACGTCCGGCGTATCGTCACGCGTGTTCCCCGCCTCGCGTCTTATCTGGGTCGCAAGATCCAGGCTCGGCTTCTCATAGGACGAGCAATAAGAGGGCACGGGAACCTTCTCGGGATGATAGTCCTCAACTCCGGCGCGGGCGTCGCCGAGATACAAATTGTCCCGAACGCGGAGGAACGCTTTGACGTCGTGCTGATAATTGAACTGATCCGAGGTGCGAAGATAGTTTTCGTCGTCGGCTTCGCCATTGCCAAGCTCAGCTTTTGAGGGAGCCTCTGCGATATCGCGACAATAATTTTTATCCTGTCCCTCTTTCGTGATGAAGAAAGGCGGCTCGGTACAATGGCGCGAAGCACTGTTGATGAAAATGTTTCCTTCCAAGGTAACGCGCGCTTCCAAGCTGAAGCTCATGCCATAAAAGTCCCAGTTTTCCAGCAGGTTGTTGTAGGCATGCAGGATGCCGATCTGCGCTCGCGGGTTTCGTTGAACCGTGTTCAGGAAATAACAATGATGCAGCGTTACGCGCGTCTGCGAATCGCGGGCGTAATTTGCAAACAGATCCTTGTCGGTAATGTTATTGATCAGCATAACCTTGTTGTGGTCGTGGAACTTTACCCATGAGATTGTCACGTCCGTAGAGCCGTTTTTGACATTGATAAGACGGTCGTTGAAGCGTGACAGATCGAGGTGATCGATCCAGACATCATGCGAGAAATTGGCGATATTGATCGCTTGAGAGAGCGTCTTGAACCGACCGTCGATCGTCAAGTGCGTGACGATCACGTCGCGGGTTTGGTCGTATATGCCGAGACCATAATCATGGATAACGATAGTACGGTCGCGTCCGTCAATCGTCGTATTCGACGGCACTCTGATTTTCGATTTCAAGTCAATCGTCATGTCCTTTGCGAAGCGCACCCATCGTGAACCCGCGCCAGAGAGCGCATCACGCAATGTTCCTGGCCCGGAATCTGCAGACGAAGTCACCGTTACGAATTTTCCGTTAAGGCCGCCATTCGCGAAGCGACCGTAGCCTTCGCGCTGGCTGAGCAAGGATTGGGTAAGGGGGCAGACGTCGGCGGGAGTGTCGCAGATATTTCCGGCAACGCCATCGCTTCCGACACAGCAAAGTATCAGCCACGCGTTGATGAAAACGATCATAACATCGATCTTCATGAGGCGTACCTGAAGCACTTCGGTGGACGACGCGACTATGTCTGCCAGAGCAAGACGACAAAAATTCGCCGCGATGGCGTTACGAAATTTATAGACGGCGCGTTATACAAAGTGCAATCGACGATGACCTCGCAAGGCGCGAATGCTCGTTGAGAAGCCGAGTGTAAACTTGGCAGTTGGATAAGGACGGCGAATGACTTTGACACGAACGGAAATCAAAAATATCGTCGGCGAGACGCTAGGCGAAATTCTCGGCGATGACGAGATTTCGTTGGGCGATGATACGACGGCTGACGATGTCGAAGATTGGGACAGCACCAATCATGTGCGGCTGATCATCGCATTAGAATCCCGACTTGGGATTCAATTTCAAACGCAAGAGATTACCTCTCCGGAAACGGTAGGGCAGCTCGTGGACTTGATTCATAAAAAGCTGGCGTGACGCGCCTGCGTCAAAACTCAAACCGACATTCGTCCTTCGGGGTGGCAGCGAAATGACAACACCGGTTCGTGTCCTAAGTTTTGGGGGCTGTCTTCTCCATGGCCCGATCAGCAAGGTCGTCAGCGCCGGCGCGAGCGATGTTGCAATCGCCAAGCTAAGTCGCGGCGGTGGGACGCCGCCGACCTATACAATAGGCGAAATGCTTCAGACGCTCGCACTGTATCGGAACGAAATTGAGATGACGCCGGATATCCGCGTCCTGTGCGGCGTCAAAGCCGAGTTCGCGCCGCTCCCGCGCGCTGGCGAGCTCTTCGGCGTGGACGTTGCCATACTTGAACCGCAAAGTCCGATCGACATTCGGTTTCGCGAATATTCGCTGCATCGTGCCGCTATCAAGAATGCCATATCCAGCACCCTGAAAGGGGATGAGAAACTCACGAAGGCTGCGGATCGCTGGCTGAACAAGGGTTTCATGCTTCTGGACGACGAATATCGCAAGCGTGTCGGCGCCGAGATCGCGGACCAGCTGGATGACGACGCGCCGATGGTCGAGACATTCCGCGCCGTGCTGCGCGAGGCCTATCCCGAGAGAAAGCCCATCGAATCCGAATTGCGTGAATTGGTGAACAAAATTGGCCGGCCTGTCGGCGTCCTGACATACATGTTTCAATTTATGCCCGATGGCCGCCCGGTGAGTTGGCCAGCCGGTTTCCATGAGGAAGTTGTCGCGGCAGCCCAGGCGCTCAATCTTCCGGTCTTCGAGCCTTGGCGTGTGGTGCAGGCGCATGGCGTATCCAAAGCCATGAAGCCAGACCTGCGGCATTACCAGGAAGAGTTTCTTCCCGTCATCGCACGCGAAATTTGCAATTTTGTACGCACCGTGAGCGATCGTGGTGGTGCGGCTTGGCCCGTCTCCGCGGCAGAACGGGGTGTTGCGACCTCCGTTCCGGCATAGATAAAGCGCGGTGCGCAGAAGCACCGCGTTGCGGCAGCGCGGAGCAAATGCACGAGATAAGACCTTCTCGAATGTGAAGGGCTCGAGCGTGGCCTTCGATCGGCAGCGGGCGGCAGACGGTCAATGAGCAGCGTTCGACTGGGTCACAGCCTAGATAAGAAATTCGTGGAGCACATATTTGCGCGGCTCGGGCATGGACGGCACTTTTCGGGCGGTCGACTATATCGGAATTTTACGCGAGAGCCTGTCGCGTATTGATCTCACCGACCCGAAACGCCGGCGCGCGATCTACGACCGCGTCGTCGAGGGGTTTGAAGGAATCATTGAGAGCGTCGAATCCCAAAATGTTCATGGAGATGATCGTGAGGCGCATCGTCGTCTTTTACGTCTAGCCGTCAGGATATTGGAGCGCGACATACGCGCCCAGGTCGACATTTTCGATGCCGCCTATCGCCCTGCAGAAATAGACGCCGCGCTCGATAAATACCGGAGCGCCGCCGCGCGAAGAGCGGCGCGGGTGAAGGCGGCCGAAATATCGGAAGCACGCCGCGCCGCCAGGCAGGATGAGGTCGCGTTCCACGGTGTGCTCGCGCCGGTTGAGCGGGCGGCGTTCGGACATTTGCGCGAGCGGCTTCTACGCATGGACGCGCTCCATGCCGAAGTCAAACGGCCCACACGAAAGCTCAGTACCGTTGCGGTCGTCCGCTCTCTGTTGATTTATCAAATGCAGATCATACAGGCCGAGAGCCGAATCGCACTCATCTGGACATCGATCGCACCCGCGGTTCTCATCACGATCATATCCCTGACTTATTTCCTGACGGGTGCGCAATTCGTCTACAATATGGATGTGCCGACGTTCGCGCTGCTTGGATGCACGGCCTGGATCATGTGCAGGCAGATCATCTTCCGGGTAAGCACGAGCTTCATCATATTCGGGCCTATGTTCAATCTCGACGGCGTGACGCCGCTCGCGGCCGCGATGACGCTCGGAATTCTCTATGTATTGATTTACGGCGTCGTTTTTTCGGTCCTGATCTTTGGCGGCCATGCCTTAGGTATGATCACGCTGACCACGCACTGGATTCCGGTCATCTTTATGATTCTGTCGGTGTCTTTCTGCGCGTTCAGCATCGGACTCATTCTGGGAAGCGTCGGCGTAATATGGCCATTCTTTCTTCGCTTCGCGAGTTCGATTGAGCGAGCTTTGCAGTTGTTCTCGTCCGTTTATTTTATTTCGGAGCAACTGCCGAGCCAATACAAGCCGCTCGTGCTCTGGTGCCCGCTGGCGCATGGGTTTCAGCTTTTGCGCGCGGCTTATTTCCCGGTCTATCCGTCTACAGATGCAAATCCGATGTATTTCGCGGTCTGGACAATGGTTCTTGCCGCGGTCGGGCTTTGTGCGGAGCGATTGGTCCGAAGCCGGATACAGGCGATATAGGCTGGCATGATCCGAATCGAGCATCTCACGGATTGCCCCTTTGTTTCGGGACAGCGGCGCAAGTTGCTTTCCGACGTTAACCTTTTCGTGCCGACCGGGCGCTACGCGCTTCTGTCGTCGACGCCGCAATTTCGTAAACCCGTCATCGATCTTCTTGGCGGGACGCGGCCTCCGCTCCGGGGCACGGTCACGACGGTTGGAAGATCATCCTGGCCGCTTGGACGGAAGGGATTCCTGCGCGCGCGGGTCACGGGGTATCAGATGATCCGCCTGATAGCTTCGCTGTATCATCTCGACGTTGGGCTGGCTGAGGAATTCATCATCGATATTTTGGATGATCCATCATTGCTGCGGGAACGACTCGACCATTGGCCGGTTATAGCAACGCAGGAGTTTTCTTACGCCTTGGCAATCTTGCCGAGCTTTGATATTTATCTGATAGATGGCTTCATGCCGCGTAATGCGACACGGTTCTCGCGCCTTTGGCAGGCGCTATTCGAAGAAAGAACCGCAGGGAAGACGCTCATATTTTCGGGCATTCGCGAAGGGCAGATAAGCGATTACTGCCTCTCGGCGTTGATCCTGGATAACGGCGCGCTCTGGATTGAGAACGACCTTGAACAAGCCATTAGGAAATATCCCACGACCCGAGTTGGAGACGAGTTCGCTTCGGACGTCGGAGAGTTCCAGTCTTCTCTCGACGGAGGGCTCGACGACGGCCTTGGCCTCTGAGGAGGCGATCGCGCAGCTCGCTCCGCAAAGCTTCAGCCCGGCGCCTGTTTCGCGTTATGCGGAACTTGAGCGTTCGATACGCTCGCGTTCCCGCCGCAAGCGCCTGCTGATATTGTTCATTCTTTTTGCGCCTGTACTGGCAACAATTTTATATGCCTTTTTCATCGCCAAGCCGATGTATACGGCCG
This sequence comes from Methylovirgula ligni, assembly GCF_004135935.1. Taxonomy (NCBI): domain Bacteria; kingdom Pseudomonadati; phylum Pseudomonadota; class Alphaproteobacteria; order Hyphomicrobiales; family Beijerinckiaceae; genus Methylovirgula; species Methylovirgula ligni. The sequence goes on from NZ_CP025086.1 coordinate 1,494,826, forward strand.
AGGCTCGTTTCGCCGTGCGCGGCGGCATGACGTCGACAGCTTCGAGCTCTCCTCCGACAAGCATCCTTTCATCGGGAATGAGCGGCGGCCTGATTGGCGGATTCGTAGATGGATTCGCGGTGCATGACTTTCTTTCGTCGCGCGATGCGATGCATCGCCTGGACGCTGCGATAAATCTCAGGAAATATCTGACGCAGCCTGGGCTGGACCCGTTCGAGCGGCTGCCCAAAGACGCGAGCGACGATCAGCTTTTCAACGCCTATACCGCCGACGTCAAAGTGCGGTTCGATATGATCGAGCAGATCGTTGTCGTCGATGTACAGGCTTTCAGCGCAGCTGGAGCCGTGGCGATCTCAGACGGTGTGCTCAAAATCACCGATCAATTTGTCAACAACTTGAATCAACGCGGAGTCGACGAAGCGGTGAAGACCGCCCGGATGGGGCTCGATCAGGCTGAGCGCGAGTCGCTTACGGCCCACACGGCTCTCGCAAAATGGCGAAACTCCACCCGTAATGTCGACCCGACCGCCGACACGACGATGCTCATCACCTTGATCGGTCAGCTCGAGAGTCAGCTCGCGTCGGCGCAAGCCAATCTCGCCCAGATCAAAGCCTTTCATAACCCGCACCATCCTCAGCTCGAGCCCGCTGAATTGCTCGTCGCCAGTCTCAAGCATTCCATCGACGATGCGCGTTCGCGCCTTGGCGGGGCCGGTCCGAGCGAGGCCACCCATCTTGCAACTTACGATGCTCTGAAGACCACGGAGAGTTTTGCCGATTCCAATGTGACGCTCGCCCGCCAGACCTATGAACAAGCACGGTTGGCGGCCCTGTCTCAGCAGCGTTATCTGGCCATTATCGCGCAGCCGACGATTGATGAAACCGTCACCTATCCGAACGTCGCCATTCTAATTGCGGAATCCCTGGCTGCCAGCATCGCGCTCGTCTTCCTTGGCTCAATCGCATTTGGTCTGGCGCGCGGCTTTATGCAATTTTAACGGCAAAGCGAACGCCTGCTGCTACGGCGTCTATGCGACCTCAGTTCTGGCTGCCTTGCGCCGATCTTTGACGTTCAAAGCGCGAACGCGCGCCGGATTGCACGAAACGAACGAATTTTTTCGCAAGCGGGACGCTGTCGTTCCATGCGGACCGGAAAGATATATTTCGGATTGGCGCTTGCAGAACCGCAGGATCGGCTCCGGCGAGAATCACGGCCGTCCGTTCCAGCATAGCTGCCGGAGAAAAATTTCTTTCCGCTATGCGGCGGGTCATAGCGGAGAAATCCGGCCGCGCGCGGGACATCGCGATGACATTGTCGACCTTGGCACCGACGGCCTGCATATCGAGATGCTCGACCGTGCCGGTCGACAAACCCGTTACGCCTTCCACGAAGGTCTCGCTTGATCCGCCTGCCGGCGTCGACACGACGCCGAGACCGGCGAGCTGTGCTTCTATGAGCACATTTGGGACACCCTCGAAGCGAGACAACAAAAGAAACGAATCCATGTGGCTGAGCCAAAAGCCGATCGCGCCGGAGCGCCCGACGAAAAGGATGCGGTCGGCGAGGCCATATTCCGACGCGCGTTGCTTGACCTGCGCCCAGAGCAAGCCTTTACCGATGACTATAAATCGCGCGGTTGGGTGAGATTTGAGATATTCGCGCGCGAAATCGATCCACATAAGCGGGCGCTTGTCGCTGTCCATTCGGAATACGCCGCCGATTGTTTGGGCAGCGCCGGCGGTGCGGCGGTCAAAAGCCTCCCATTGTTCGAACTCACCAGGGCCGGGCTCGCTGTCTAACAGAGACAAGCCGTTGTGAACGACCTGGAAGCGAGCTGGCGAGTATCCCAGCCAGTCGCAATAGGCTGTCGCCGCCGCCTCGGTATTGCTGACCAGGGTCACGCCGGGAATAGAGATAAGCCCCTTATAAAGATCCTGATATTCCGGACGCAGACGATGGACGCGCAAATTCGGCGGCATCCCCCGCAGGCCGAGGACGATGCGCGGCACGCCGGCGAGTAGAGCCGCGACCGCGGCCAAGAGTATGGCCCCGTCCTGCCAAATGTAGGCGACGTCGATCTTCTCGCGGCGAAACCAGGCGACGAGACGGGCGATCCCGTACCCGATGGGAGCGCTGACAAGCGGCAGGAGACTGAGCACGTCAGGATCTGGCACATCGTCCAGCGTGAGCCGGGCGGCTGTCATTTCATCCGCTTCCCAAACACGAACCGGCTGGTCTCCGAATTCATGGAGGAAGAAATCGCGATCCTCCTCCCGCGCCAGAGACCTGACGACAACATGTATGGGGCCGCTGATCGTTATACCGCGGACCTCAGTTCCCGTGGTCATCGCCTCTGAAAGCAATTTTGCGGTTTTCACGAGCTGGCGTTCCGCGCCGCCGGGCGCAAGGCTTCCGGTGATGAGGGCGGTTGCGCCGACACGATTACCCGGGAGCGCGCGCGGCTTTCGGTGCTGGAACTTCGACAGCAGGCACGCAACGGCAACCGCGAGCGAATTTTCCCCGTTCTCCAGCCGGCGTGGCGCAAGGCTCTTCATGGTGGAAAGGGCGATGTCCAATTGCTCGGCTACAGCCGCCGCGGTCTTGTGCGGCGACGGCAGCGCGAGCATTGGCTCAAGGCATTCGCGGGCCTGCACCGCCCGGCCTTGCTGTTTCAATCTCGTCGCGAAGAGAAGCCTCACGCGCGCTTCGTCGGGAAATCGTCGGGCCGCTTCCTCAAAAGTTGCGTTGGCCTGCGCAAAGTCGCGAATTCTGAATAGGAGGTTCGCGCGTTCCAGAAGATGGTCAAGCGACAGGGCTCCGAGCGGCCGATGCGTCTCTATCAAGCCGCGCGCTTCATCGAAGCCTTGGCGTCTGGCGAGCCAGAGAATTCTATTCTCGAGAGCTACGGACGAATCAGGAAAACGTTCGTGAATTCGGACCCAGGTTTCAAAAACTTCGGCGCGAAGACCGGAAATGTTGAGCAAGGTCCCGTAGAACACCTGTGCTTCCAACTCGTCCGGATAAGTCTGAGAAATGTTGTGCGCCCGTCGTAGCAGAGCGCGGGCGTCGGAAGCTGTGCGCGCTTGCGCAAGAAGATACGAACATTCTTCTCGCCATGAGATCTCAAGGTTTGGCTTAGCTGAAAGAAGGGACGCCTCGCTTGGCCACGCTTGAGTTTCGTTCAAATGCTCACCCTCACGATGATCGTCCTTCGCTTTCGATTCGCAAATTGCGAGTCACAAATCGAGGGAGCAAAAAATGTGCTAGCGCGATCGGCGTTCACGAAGCATGCAGGTCGTCATAAGCGCGGCAATAGCGCGCGATCGAATACCGATGTTGCATGCAGCGATGTCTGAACGATGAATCGAAGTTAGGAATATTGAGTTAAGGAAGGAATATGAAATTTGTTAGACCCGATGTTCGCGCGAGAAACGACATCGATCATTGAACGCGCTTCAAATAATTATTTTGTGGCGTATGATCATTGATGATCAGCACGAGCGAGGTGATATGCGCGAGTCGTTTTCATCACCTTTCGGGCGTCGTGCTATGACCTCTACGCTCAGGAGTGACGATGACAAACCTTGTTGAATCATTGCGCAAGCTCAAGAGCGCGTGGCGCGAAGGCGATTTGAAAGCCGTGCTAAAACTTGCCGACAGCCTGCCAACCGATCTCTCCGGCGTACAAAAGCTTCGCCTGAAGGCAGCTCTGAAGACCGAAGACTGGGCAGTTGTCTCCGATGCCGCTCTGCATCTCGTATCCGAAGAGCCTGGACTCGTCTTGACAGCAGCGAAGACTCTGCTGCGCAAGGATAAAGCATCCGACGCTGCACTTCTGCTCCTCCAGTTGAAAGAACACACGCCCGAACGCCATGAAGTTGCGGAACAAACGGCAACTGTTCTGTTGAAGTCGGGTGCGTTGGCAAGCCAAAAGGGCGATGCAAGGAAGGCTGCCGAACTCTGGTGCCTTGGGGCGAAGCTTTCGCCGGAAAACGTCGCGCTCAAAAGGAAGCTTTCGGAAGCGCTTGCCGCCGCTGTGCAACGTGCAAAGTCCTTGACCACTGTGCGCGGCCTCGATGCCTATGTCGATGCCTGGGAGACAGTGCTATCGATCGACCCAGAGAATATCGCCGCAGCAAAACGGCTTGTCGTAGTGGCCGAGCAAAAGAGCAATGCGAGCCGGGCGTTCGCACTCTGGGCGCGCCTTTTGAATATGGAGCCGGCAAACAAAGCGATCCCGTTGAGACTCACCAAAGCTGCGGTTCAAGCCGGCGATGAAGCTAAAGCGCTCGTCCGCCTGCACGTCGCAGGCCTTGACGGGTCTGACGATAATGCCGTGAAAGTGCTGCGACGTCGCGTTATCGCGAAGATCAAGCAAGATCTCATAGATGACGATCCCGCAGCCGCGGCCGAGAAGTTTAACGCGCTCGCAAAAGCTCAGACAAGTGAAGAAGATATCGGGCGCCTTCCTGCCTCCATAGTCGTGCGTCTGACGCGAAAGTTGCGAGATGCCCGCAAAGCTGGCGATGACACTACAGCTTCATATCTCGCCAATTTGCTGCTGCAGATCGATGAGAGCAACGCTCTCGCCCTTTCGACCGCCGCGCGTCTGTCTCTGCAAAGCCGGAGGTTCGAGGATGCGGCAAAGCTCTATGAGCGGCTTCTCGCCAAAAAGCCTGATTTTCCAAAAGCCGCGCAGTTACTTGAGCGCGCGAAGGCGCACATCCAGTTGGCGCATATCGCCAAGGTCGTATCGGCCTCCAGCAGGTCGGCCGCGTGAGCCGCGCCTTCGCGCATCTTTGCTGTCTCGAACGGCGCCGTCAGAAGACGGCGCCTGTCCCATCCAGTCACGCAATTGCCTGGCGCGAGCGCTGCAATGGAGAGCGATGACATCGTTACGCGTACAATAAATGGCGTGGGAACGATTATAAGTATCTCGCGCAAATCACATGCTCAAGAAATTGGCGAAGCCCGCGCTATCGCCAATGCAGTCCAAGGCACGAAAGATGTCGCCGGGGCGCTCGAAAAGCTGCTTCCTATGGTCGCAGCAAATCCGGAGGACGAGCCTTTTCAGCATTACGTTGCACGGGTGTTCGACCGCGTCCAGAATCCGGATGCCTATGTGATCTGGAAGGGCATCGCCGCGCGATTCCCGCAATCCGAGATAGCATTCGTGCGGGTTCTACGGTGGAAGATTCGGCTGGAAGGATTGGAAGCAGGCAGAGAGTTTTTTGAATTAAAGTTTCCATATCCGCCGCCGCAACCCTCAGCGCTGCTGCATTTTGGACGCTGCCTGCTGGAATTGAAGGATCATGATGGCGCGGAAAATGCGTTCAGAATGGTAGCTGAGCACCCGAACGCGACGGAAGAAGTATTGGTCGAACTCGGACGGCTTTACATATCCAAAGCACAATTATCTCGCGCCGCCGTTGTGTTGCAGTCGGCACGCGATCGTTTCGGCATGAGCCGGAAAATCGGTAGTCTTCTCGATAGAATCGATGAAAGTCAGAGCGCCGCGAGGCTCTTGTCGGGTGACACAGCCGTCGTGGTCTTGAGTCGCGCAGAGCTGATAGAATTAGCCTTTGCCAGTGCCGCCGTAATGCGTGCGCCGGATCTGCGGGACGGCAATCGCACATTAGGCGGCATTGTCCTCGTCAACGGAAGTCTCGGCGCTGGCGGTTCTGAGCGACAGCTTGTCTATACCGCGATCGGGTTGCACGAAGCCGCATCTCTAGGTGTGATGTTCGGCGGCCGGAAAATTGTTGGCCCTGTGTCGGTCATCTGCCGGTCGATTTCTAGTCGTGCCGGTGCAGATTTTTTTCTTCGGGATTTGATCGGCTCTGGAGTCGCTGTCGACGAATATTTCAAATTTGACGAAAGTCACGGTCTCGCTAATTCGCATGTGCGGGAACTTCTTCCGCTCCTTACGCATTTGCCCTCACGAATGCAGGAGGGGGTGGTGCGCCTTACAGATGTCCTCGCGCGGACAAAACCGGATGTCGTTCACATCTGGCAGGATGGTTCTGCCTTAGCAACAAGCCTGGCGGCCGTGGCCGCCGGTGTTCCGCGCATAGTCGTCAGTGTGCGGAGCGTTCCCCCCTGCGACCGGCCGCATCGCGCGAAGCCGGAATACGCAGAAGTCTATCGCGCGCTGCTTCAGCAGCCAAATACGTCACTTCTCTCAAATTCTCATGTAGTCGCATCACGATATGAGGAATGGCTCGGGCTTGAGCGAGGTTCCGTTCATATTGTCAAGAACGGAGTGCGTGACCTGAGCGTTGCCGCGACAGAGCCGACGACTTCCGCATTGTCGCGGTCTTTGGGTGGCGACGGAGAGCGGGCATCGCTCATCGGCTCCGTGTTTCGGTTCGATGAGAACAAGCGGCCATTGCTGTGGCTGGATGTCGCGCGCGAGATTGCTGCGCGGAACGATGCCGTTCGATTTGTGCTCGTCGGCGATGGACCCTTACTGGACGCGGCAGTTCGTCACGCGCGCGCGCTGGGTTTAGCCGATCGTGTGATCTTTACCGGAAGCTCGGGAGATGTCGGTTTCTGGCTTTCGCACATGGATGTATTCCTGCTGTTATCACGCCATGAGGGTTTACCGAATGCATTGATCGAAGCGCAGCTTGCAGGCGTTCCCGTGGTCGCGACGCCCGCAGGCGGCGTGGCCGAAGCGATCGACGAAGGGGTCACGGGCACTTTGCTTGGCTCCAGCGATCCGGTCGACGTCAAGGCTGCGGCTGATGCGGTCCTTGCGTGGCTCGGAGAGGGCGTTGCGCGGCAGGAGCGCTCGCGCAAATGCGCCGCTTGGGCGCGTCAAAAATTTTCTTACGACGAGATGATTCGTCTGACGCTCGCTGCTTATCTCGGCCTAACTGAGGAAGCGTCGGCTGCGTGAAAGCGCCGCATCGCGGGCAAATGACTCTGCGCTCTTGATGAGCAAGTGTGCCTCGGAGATGACGATGACGCCATTTTTGGTGCGTATGCCTTGGCTGCCGACAGCGCCCACGGATTTCGCCGCGCGGTGTAAGTCCATGCGTAAGGAAGGCGCTGCGCCTGCGGAGATAAAATTTCTTGCGGCACATGCCTTGGACACTGCGCAATCCGCCAACTTCACGCGCGTGCTTGGAAGCCGGCGGGACGCCGGTGATGATCTCACGCCATTGATGCCGTTTCATCTCGGCATTCTCAGCAGCGCCACGATCGACATCCTCTGCGATTGTCTGCCGGCCGCCGCCGTGCGCCATGGCATATCCTTGGCAATTTCGCATGGTGCTTATGGGCAGGTTGTCCAGGACGCGTTGGATCCGTCCTCCGCACTTAATAAGCAACGTCTGGACGCTGTCCTCGTACGCGTCGATCACCGCTGGCTTAATCTCGACAAGCCGCTTTTCTCCGAATCACCAAAGGAGCGTGTCGATCTCGCTCTTGCCCAGATACGCAACATCGTTCTCGCAATCCGCGAGAACGGCCATGCGGCGGCGATCATTGAGACGATTCCCATTCCGCCCGACCCGCTCTTTGGCAATTTCGACCGGCGCCAGTCGGGCACGATTAGAAGCATGATAAATGCCTATAACGACGGGCTTATCGATATTGCCTCGGACTCGAGCATCTACCTGCTCGATACCAGCGCTTTGGCAGAGCGTGTAGGCACGGATTATTGGTTCGATCCGGTGCAATGGGGTGCTTACAAGCTGCCCTTCCACGCTGATGTTCACCCGATCTATTCTGACATGCTCGGGCGCCTGCTGGGCGCAATCCGCGGACGTTCGCGCAAATGTCTGGTTCTCGATCTCGATAACACGCTATGGGGCGGCGTCATCGGTGACGACGGGCTGGATGGCATTCACCTCGGCCAGGGAAGCGCAAAGGGCGAAGCATTCCTCGCTGTGCAGCAGATGGCGCTCGACTTGCGTGCGCGCGGGGTTTTCCTGGCAATAGCATCGAAGAACGATGACATCGTCGCTCGGCGTCCGTTCAACGAACATAAGGATATGCTGCTGAAGGAATCCGATATTTCGGTCTTTCAGGCGAATTGGATCGATAAGGCAAGCAATCTCGAAGCAATCGCCAAGGCGCTGAATATCGGCATCGATGCGCTGGTGCTCCTGGATGATAATCCTGCCGAACGGGCAGGGATGCGTGCCGCTCTGCCGGATGTTGCCGTACCCGAGTTGCCCGATGATCCCGGCTGGTTTCCTCGTTACCTGCTGGCCGCCGGCTATTTTGAGACCACGAGTTTCTCCGCCGAGGATCGCCTGCGCGTTGCGTCGATGGAATCGAACGCCAAGCGCGAGGAAGTCATGGCGAAATCGCGCAATATCGGGGAATATCTCACCGCGTTGGAAATGGTGATTTCGTTTGCTCAGATTGACAGGCAAGGTCGCGAGCGGACAACCCAGCTGATCAACAAGACCAATCAATTCAACCTGACAGGCTTGCGTTATACCTCGGATGAGGTCGCGGCCTTGGAGTCCGATCCGAAGGTTTACGGCTTGCAGGTTCGGATCGCCGACAAGTTCGGGGATTTCGGCATGATCGCGGTGCTGATCTGCCGCGAAATCGAAGCGGCGACCTGGCAAATCGATCTTTGGGCGATGAGCTGCCGAGTCCTCGGACGTAAGGTCGAGGAGGCGATTGTAGCGGAGATCGTCCGCGCGGTCCGCGATCGTGGGGCAAAGACCTTGATCGGTCTTTATCGCCGTTCGCCCAAAAATGGAATGGTTGCCGATCTATATCCGCGACTTGGCTTTGCCGCGGCCGGCGAGAGAGACGGCGGCGTGCAAGCGTTCGCGCTGGATATCGAAAGTTATCAGATCCAGGCTCTGCCGTTCGAGATAAATCGACCGCGGCAAGCCGAGGCGGCGGAATGATTGGAAGCAGGGCCGGATAAGCGGGGAAGGGCAATGCCGCTATTTGACATTTCAGCTGCGGAAGCTGTCGAGACGAGGAAGGCAAACCCCTTCGCGACTTGGCCGGAGCGATCCAGGGCCAACCGCGTCGAGCCCGTTGCGAAGCCGTTTTTCAAGGCGCCCTTCCGTCTGCGGCGCGGCGAAGCGATCTTCACCGTCGGATCCTGCTTCGCCCGGAATGTCGAAGTCGAATTGATGAAGTGCGGCTTCGAAGTGCCGATGCGGCACTTGTTGAAGAAGCCCGAGTTCCGCAACATGGAATCGGGGATCGTCAACAATTTCGGGACCCCCTCTATCTATAATGAGTTTGCGTGGGCGCTGGGCGAAAGGCCTTTCGTGCCGGAGGAGCATTTCGTCGAAGTGCTGCCAGGCAAATTCGCCGACATGCATATCGTCCCGTCGATTCGCGCGGAAAATTGGGATTGGGTGCTTGCGCGGCGCCGGGCGATTACGGAAGCTTATCGCACCGTTCGCGGTTGTCGGGTCGTCATCATGACTCTCGGCCTGATCGAAGTCTGGTTCGATACCAAGTCATCTTATTATTTGAATGCCCCGCCGAGGCCCAGCGTCGTGAAGCGCGAGCCTGAGCGGTTCCGTCTGCATGTTCTATCCTACGAGGAAGTTTATCATTATCTCGAAGGAGCGCTGCGGCTCATCAAGGCGCATGGTCACAAGGACGTCGCGGTTCTTCTGACGATCTCGCCGGTCCCGCTCACCGCGACGCACCGCGAGCAGGATGTGATGGTGGCGAATACCTATTCCAAATCGGTGCTTCGCGCTGCCGCCGAAGCTGCTGCCGCGCGAAGCGATTTCGTCACTTATTTCCCAAGTTATGAATCGGTGACGTTGTCCGCTCGAGCCGTCGCGTGGCGCGACGACATGGTTCATGTCACGGATGCGATCGTTGCCCTCAATGTGAGCCGCCTGTTTGAGGCTTTTGTCGACGATGACGCCATCGGGGCGCGTTATCAGCGCGAGATCAGCGAGGGCGGCGTCCTGATGGCCGTCGAATGGGCTCGCAAAATTCGCGAATCGGACTCCGGTGAGGCCGAAGCTTTTTTCAGACGATATGGAAAGCTCGCGGAGGAGTCCGTCGAGTTCGCGTTTGAATATGCGGATTATCTGACGTCCAAGGACGATTATGCCGGCGCGCTCGCCGTGCTCGATCGCGCGCCGAATGCGGATGAGGATCTGCAAGTGGTTATTGCGGGGGCGAAGCTTATGCTGAAGCTCGGCAAAGCGCGCGGAGCCTATGAACGACTCGATTCTTTCGCTACGCCAGAGCAACGTTTGCACGGCGTTTGGGACAATCTCGTAGGCGCCGCGAAAGCGGCCGGAGACGGCGAATTGCTGAAGGATGTGACCGAACGCTGGTGCGCCGCGGTGCCTAAAAAGGCAGGCCGCACGCGCACGCTGACTGGCCGCTGGTTTCATATGCACAGGGATTTCGCGACCGCGCTTGTCTATCTTCAGCAGGCGGTGAAGCTGACGCCCGAAGATGCGACTGCGCGTATTTTTTATATTCAAACGCTTGATGCTTTGGGTCGAGTCGGAGATGCCGAGGCAAATTTTGCGCTCGTGCGGCCGACAACACCGAATGAAATCATCTTGTTTGAGCGTTTGCAGCGCCGGTTTGGCGTGGCCGGAAACGGTGCCGCGGGCGCCCTCGCGGATGGCAATAAGGTACTGGAGCGTCAGCCTTCCGAAATTTTAGTGCGGTGATGACGTGGAACAACTGGCGGTGGGACCATACCGGAAGCAGGCGGAGCAACCGTTGACACAAGCCGAGCTTTTGCGGGCCGGCATGTGGACCGAGCTGTTGACTCATGTCGGTCGCGGTCGCGGGTCCGAAAGCACTGCGCTCAAACGGCTGCACCGGGCGATCGCTTTGGCCAATCTGGGGCGGGTCGACGAAGCCTTGGAGGATTTATCGCACGATGTTTTGGTAGATCCCGCGCAGCGCAAGCTCTTTCGCCAGCTTGCTGTCCAAGCCGCGGCACGTGGCGGGCGTCTCGGCGACGCTGTCCGCCTCGCTGGGTTTCTCGCCGGAGCGGAACCGAAGTCGGCGGAGGATATCGCCCTGTTCGGGAATTTTCTTATTCGTAGCGGTCGCCCGCAGGAAGGAGCGCTCGAGCTTGAAACCGCCGGCCGGTTACGTCCGGACGACGTGGATATTGCCTGCCGGCGCATCCGCGCTCAGATCGGGATCGCTGCCTTCGCACAGGCGGCTCAACTTGCGCGCCAATATGTCAGTCACGCACCGCGTATGCCGCAGCTTGCAAAACAATGCTTGCTAGCACTGACTCGCGAGAAAGATCCTCTCGTCAGCGATCTTTTGAGTGAAATGGAGCAATGGGCGACGCTTCCGTCAGACCTGGCCGTTACGGCAGCAAAATCTGCGATGGAGTTTTCGCTTCCGCGACTGGCGATCATTTTCGCGGAAAAGGCAACGGGACTTGGCGAGCTTTCGTCAGATCTCCATCTGATCAAAGCGCAGGCGCATCTTTCACTGCACGAGGCCCTATCGGCGCGTGACCAGATCGAAGCTGTGGTGCGCCTCAAGCCAGAGGATTTGAAGCTCGCTGCGGAATGCATCAGCCTGTGCTTGCGGGCGGGCATGGCCGACGAAGCGGCGGCCTTGGCGCGGCGTTATGTAAAACGCTGTTATGAGAATCCGCGGCTGTTGGAGTTGAGCATGCTGGCGCTGGCGCGGGCCGGCGATGCGGCGGCGGCAGAGATCATTTTTCATATGGCCGGCTCGGGTACGCTGACCGCATCACGCGCTCTGCTCGCGGCGCGCTATTTTATCCGGCTGAAGCGATTTCAGGATGCGATCACGATTTGTCGTCAGACGATTGACGCCGGTCACGTCTCCGCCCGGTTACATTTGGCTTTGGCGCAAGCGCTTATCTTGTCAGGCGAATCGTTTGAGCGCGCCGTTGAGCAGCTTGAAGCCGCGCGCGATTTGGAGCCTGACGATCCGGCGGTGTTGAAAATCCTCGGAAGGCTCAAGCTCGGCTTGGGGCGCTTCGAGGATGCGGCCGAAATATTGAAGGAGGTGGTCGATCTCGCGCCCGGAGGCCGCAACATTTTTCTTCTGGCGCGTGCGCTTAGGTTTTCGCGCCGCTATCAGGAAGCGGCAGACGTCCTGTTAAGTCGGAACGATGATCTTGGCGTCACGAAGAACTGGCGTCGGCAGGCGACCGCAGCTTTGCTGCACGCAGGGCGCGAAGACGAAGCCGCATCGCTTTATTCCGACCTGATCGAATTGCGCAGCGCGCGACTCGCGACGGATTTCCGTTCGCATCTCCAGAATCTTCCTGAACTTCAGGAGGAGGACAAGATCCCGGAAGCCCGCATCGATTGGGCTTGGAATACGACCTGTCGTCTGGCCGGTGCGCCACCCGCGGAGGGCCAGGCTGCGTGGGAAGAGAAGGCGCGCTGGGGCTTCCGGGCCGATCGCGCGATCCTCGATTGGCTGGAGTGCCGGCCGGAGCGGGTCGGAGAAATACTCGACTTCCTCCCCAACACGCGCGAGGAAGTTAAGCCGCTTCTGCAATTGCTCGATGCGAAAAAAGGCGCGCTGGTCGCGGGCGCGCATATCGGCCCGATGTATGCGGGTCCGATCATGATGTACGCCGGTGGCGTGCCGTTCAAGGTTGTTGCGCAGATGCCGCGGATCTCCGCAGCAGCCTATTCATCGCGGCTTATTTCCACCTGCGACAAGACGGAACTCGATGTCGCCAAGGAGATCGTCTCGGCGCTCAACAAGGGCATGGCGGTGCTGATGACGGTCGATGCGGCCATGAGCCCCGCGTCTCCCCGCGTCTCCTGGGAAGGTGTCTCGGTGGGCTATTCGGATTTTGCTCCCGCGCTTGTCTATCGCAAACGTGTTCCTTCGATTTTCGCCTGTTCCTATTGGAAGGACGGAACCATCCATTTCGGCCACTCGCATCTGCCTTCGCCAGGAGAGGACGAGACGCAGGAAAGCTTCCTTGCGCGGTGGCGCGATGCCTATTTCGCGGAACTGAGCGCCTATTTCAAATACGGCGCGGAGAATCTCAGGCTTGCGGAAGGTGTGTGGCGCTACGTGAACTGAACGATCTGACGGAGCGCGCATCAATGAGAAGATATCCTGCGGATTTTTTGAGGGAAATATGGGCAATCCACGTGTTCGCGACGCCCCGAAACACGAGAGATCCGGCGCGGATGTGTCGTTGCTTTATCGACGCGGAAAGGACGCCTATCAAAAAGGACTTTACTCCCAGGCTGGGCGCGAATTTCGAGAACTTCTGCGAACAGCGCCGCATAACGGCGGCGCCTGGTACTATCTTGGCCGCATCCATTTCGAGCAGCGCGATATAGGAACCGCAATTTTTGCATTTCGGAAGGCGGCGATCTTCTCGCCGGACAATCCAAACGCATCAAACTGGCTCGCGCGCGCCGAAATGCGTGCGGCGCATGCAGGTCTCTCGCCTTCGGTCGACGCGATCCCCGCCGAAATCCGCACGCTTGCACAAAGCACGCTTACGGATGTCGCGGAATTGGATATGACCGCACGTTATAAGATCGCGCGGGATCTATCAGAGATAGCGTCGCCCGAGATCAAAGAAGCTCCTCCGAAAAAAGCGAGGCAGCGACTCCCCAAGCGCCAGATTGGCGTTTCTGCCAAGGTTCAGGAAGAGAAGAAAAGGCCGGGCGAACCGAAGAAAAGAAGAGCGGTTGGCGATCTGGCTCGCTTCGCCGCGTCGGCGCGCAAGAAAAAGCCGTCGATCAATGCGCTTGGGATTTATGCGCACGAGCTGCTGGATGCGGTGCTTGCGTCTGCGGCCGAAGCACGCGCGTCACTCGGCGAGCTTGATACCGAGCAGCATCTCGGGTTCGCGGACCACTTGGCGGAAAAAGGAAAAATCGCGGAAGCAGCGGTTTTATATCGCGCATTGTTCCTTTTGACGAGGAACAGGGATTTTTGCCGCCGCCTAGTATCCTTCCTGTCGGAGCAAGGGCGCCCGATCGAAGCGCTTCGTTTCCTCAGAGAGATACAAAACGCTTACCCCGCCCAATATTGGATTTATGTGCTGCTGGCGGATTTTTTCGTGGGCGTGCGGAAAATCAAGGCCGCGGAGGGCGCTTTGCGTGCCGGCTTAAAAAATCTGCCGGAAGAGCCGCGATTGCTATCGCGCTTGGCGCGCCTTTTGGCCAATGAACGAAAGTGGGATGAGGCGATAAACATCTGGCGGGAAGTGGTTTACGCCAATAATGATCGACGGCAAGCGTTTCAGGAAATTGCCGGCTGCTATCGCAAGGCCGGGAATTACGAGCGAGCGATCTTCGAATATCGAGGCGCGCTCCGGGAAGATGCGACAAATGAGAAGCTTTACCGTGGGCTTTCGGTCGCACTTCGGCAAAGCGGCCGCGGCGACGAAGCTGTAGCGACGCTGCGGGAGGCGATTCGCGTCTCGCCGCATAGTCTCGCGGCTTGGGGGGAGCTGATCTATTGCCTCGCCCGCCTGGAGCAGATCGGGGACGCGCGCGAGACCCTGGCCGCCGCGCGCGATCGCTACGGCAGCGAACCGAAGTCGCTTTCTGTCCTTGCTCGCGCTGCGGAGCGCGCATTGCTTGACGACGAAGCCGAATCCATGTTGAGCGACACGCGCCTTGATACCGACGGGCGGCTTGAGGCACGGCGCGAGCTCGGCCGTTTCTATCTGCGGCAGGGACGCGTAAGCGATGCCGATAGTGTTCTTCGCGCTCTTGCTGGCAAGGCGTCGTGCCAAAACTCGCTCGATGAGGAATTCCGGCAGATTGATCAAATCCGCGAAGTCCTCGAGATCGGGGATGCTGGCGAGACATGCGAAATAAAAATTCCGGAGGATGGAATCTCGCATATCACGCAGCGGCGTCGGTTTTACCGGCAGACGCCCTGCGTTCCCGGCCGGGTCGCGATTGTTTCGACCAATCTCGCGGCCGGCGGCGCCGAGCGTCAGGCGACATTAACGGCGAGTTGTCTTTCGCGGCTCGATGCGGAGGTGGAAAGCGTCTCCTTTCATACTTTATCTCTGAGGCGCGGTGCCCGTAATGATTTTTATCTCAGCACGCTGCGGGATTCGGGGATCGTTGTCACACGGAGCCCCGCGGCAGAGCTGGGTTATTTCGCCTCGCATCCACGCATAGAGCCTCATATCAGGCTATTGCGTCTCCTCCCGGAGGATTTAGCGGTCGCTACGGCAACTTGGCTGATCGATTTCGAAGAACGCCGTCCCGAGGTTGTGCATACGTGGCAGGATTTTGCATCCATGGGGGGAACTCTTGCCGCAATACTCGCGGGGGTCCCGCGAATCGTCATTTCCACGCGCAATACGCGACCAGACAATCCCTATCGCCGGCTCAAGCGGTACATGCACCGGGCTTATAGCTGCTTCCTCAACACGGAAGGAATTGTTCTTTCGAACAACAGCCAAACGGGAGCGACGGATTACGAGCAGTGGCTTGGCCTTGCGCCCGGAAACATAGAGGTTGTTCGCAACGGACTCGACGTTGCGCGTCTCGATCATGACAGGGATCTCCTGGCTCCCGAAGAAATCCGCAAACGCCTTAAAATTCCGTCCAATGCAATCATCATCGGCGGGGTATTCCGTCTGTCGGGAGAAAAACGCCCCATTCTTTGGGTGGAGGCGGCCGCCCTGATCGCGAAGCGATTCTCCAACGCGCATTTTGTGATCTGCGGCGATGGCACAATGCGCAGGGAAGTTATCGAACGGGCCACGGATCTCGGCATTGAGGGGCGCGTTCACCTTGCCGGCGTGCAATCGCCTATTGCGCCCTGGTATCGGGCGATGGATCTTTTCCTCCTGGCCTCACGTAAGGAGGGCATGCCCAATGTGCTGCTTGAAGCTCAATGCCTTGGGATTCCCGTCGTTTCCGCGGATGTCGGCGGCGTTCGTGAAGTCCTGGAGCAGGGCGTAACCGGATGGGCAATTCCTGATGCCGATGCCTTGTCGCTTGCAGAGCGCGTGAACTGGTGTCTCGACCATCCGGAATGGCTACATCATGCGCGGCACGCTGGCAGCGAACTCGTCAGAGGATCGTTCAGTGTTGATTCGATGATCAAGCGGACTCTAAGCCTTTATCGCTTATCCCCTTTGGTGGAACACCAAACAGTAAACGCCGACGTGTGATGTGTCCGCGCTGTTTCGTTCGCTGTGCAATTGAGCAGCGTGCATGTGAATAGATCGGCTGGCGTTCATTTTCGTGCCACCGGCATGACGCATAGAATTTGATTCGTACTGCTTGCTAACGCATCGCGATCTTTAGCTGAGCAATGCAACGTATTGGCTTTGACAGCGTGACGAGACGGATCGGTAAAATTGCGAATCGGATGTTTGATGTGCTGCAGGAAAATGCGTGAAAAATAGAATCAAGCGCGCAGCGCCGCGATGAACGCGAATCCACACCTGTCTAGTCTGGAACTTGCATCTGCGAAAATTAAAATCGCAACGAGCGACATCGGAAGTTTGTATTGATGAAGCAAAATGATTCATGTGCGTGTTTTGAGTCGTTCGAAAGATGCGTCTCGTTTAGGTCAAGGCGACCGGAAAATGCCCGAAACATCGCTCTTCTTATATCGACGAGCGCTCACGGAGCTGCTTCGTCGACAACTTCACTCTGCGATCCCTTAGCCCACGACATCCGTTGATGTGTCGTCGTCAGGAGTTTATTGGTGGCACGGAAAAGATTGAGCACCCCTCTCAAAGAACGTAGCGCCAAGGCCAAGGAAACGCGGCCTGTTGGCGCGAGCCAGATAGATCCGCGGTCCGAGGCATTGCAAAGCTTGGCAAATGCAAGGTCCGCGTTCGGTAAGGGCGATCTCCGCGTCGCACTCGACGAAGTCGCGCTTGCCATCGCATCCAATCCGGCGCTGACCGAGGCGCATCAGCTTCGGCTCAAGCTCGGCTCGCGACTCGACGAAGCCGATCGACTTGCTCTCGCGCGTCATCTGCTGACTGAACCCGAGTCTTACGAAAACGTCGCCTGGGCCGCAGACACTTTTCGCCGTTTCAAGCAGCTTGACGATGCGCTCGCCGCCTGGCGCAAAGCGCTCGTCCTTCGGCCGAACGACCTTGACGCGCTCCTTGGCGCTGCAGCGATCTCTTTAAAGTTAAGGCTCTATGCCGATGCGTCGAATTGCGCCGCTAAGGCGATCGGGCACGACGGAACGAATGCGCAGGCATTATTCATCCGTGCCGAAGCGCTTTCCAAGCTGAAGATTACCGATGAGGCGGAGGCGGCGATCGGCCGTTTAAGCGATATCGATCCATCCGCCGCGTCGCGGTTTGTCCCTTTTCTTGTCTCGAGCAAAAAATGGGAAACTGCCGCGCGCGTCGTCAGTAGAAGCGAGGGCGACCTCGAGCCGGAACTCGTTTCCACGATTGTCCACGGCCTTAACCGTAATATCAAGACAGCCCATGAGCAAAATGAATTGGAGCGCGAAGGCCGTGCATGGGCCGCGCTGATATCGCTGGAAAAAGATAACGAGCGCGCCAAGGCAAAGCTTCAAAAGGTGACATCTGCCCTGATCAAGCAAGGTGGAAACATAATGGTCGCCGGCGACGCCGCTGCGGGAATAGCGCTTCTGGAAACAGCCCGCAATATCGATCCGGTGCATCCGGGGCTGCTGCGCAAATTGGCGATCGCCTACGAGAAGAGCGATGACATTGACAAGGCCGCGAGTTGCTGGGTGCTGATCGGTCGATTGACGCGCGACCCCGACGCGTGGTTCCGCGTTGTGCGTCTCGTGAAGAAAATGCCGCCGCAGACGTCCCAACTTGGGACACTCCATGATGCTATCGAATATGTCGGTGAGGACGAGGTTCTCAAGAGCGCCGGAAAATCGATCAGCCGTAAACTGGTCAGACAGGCGCGCGAACTCGTCGATGCCGGTCAGATCGAACAAGCAGCCCCTATCGCGCAAGGACTGCGAAAGTGGAACTTCGATCCAGACGCACTTCACGCGATCGAAGCGCGGATACGTCGCAGTTTACGGGAGAAAATTCGCGACGATGCAGGCCTTCATGTCGATGAGCGTTCAGCGGCATTCGCGAAGATCCTCCATGATCTCGAGCCGGCCAACAAACGTGCTCTGAAACTTCTCGGACGATACCAAGCCGACAAGCGGAACTTTTCGACCGCGGCGGAGTATTACGGAAGGTTAGCTGCGTTGCAGCCGGACAGCGAAGCGACATGGAAGCGTCTGGCGCGCTATGCGGGCCACAACGCCGACGGTCGGGAGCAAGTCGTCAAAGTTGCGGATGAGGTTCTCGCACGGATTCCAGATCACGTCATTGCCATGCGCTTTCGTGACCAGGCGCGCGAAACTCTGCATCACTTCGGCATCCAGAAATAAACACGACCAGGGAGGTTGATAGAATTTAACGCCCGACATGTCGCGGCTGTTGTTGCGACGTGTTCGGCGAAGGCAGACGCGCGTTACTTGGTGTGACCACCATGCGCGCGGCCTCTGCAAAGATTGTTTACAGCGGGGCAGAATAGTGCGGCAAACAAACAGTTTTTCGTCAGCGAAATCTATATTTCGCTCTCCTCTCGACAGCGAAGCGCGCCGATCGAGGAAAGAGGTCGCGTCACGAAAGAGCGTGCCCCGGTGTGTTGCGCAGGCTTCCAATCAATGGACGCGCAGTCTGCAACTCAATCAATTGCTATTGGAGTCGTTCGTGCTAGGCGCGTTTCCTATCGGCTGCCCGATCGTCGATCCAATCGTCGATCCCATGTTGGAGACGGGCCCTTGCTGGGGCGGCGCGCCGCCAGGAAAAGCCGCAAGCGGCGCGGTGGCTCCGGAGAGGGGGGTAATTCCGGTGTTCTGGTTGTGTCGTGCCGCTGGCGAGTTGACTTCTTGGGCCAGCGCGACCGCTGGAGTAACGATGCCAAGAAGCAGTGCTCCAATCAGGGTCGATAATTTCCCGGGCATTGTATCATCCTTATTGGTGAGCTTTGGCCTCCGCGCGCGACATTCCGCCACCTATATTGGAATGCGGCAACGAAACTCGCTTGCCTTCGCATATCCTAGAGCCAAATACCACGCCGTCCAGTGCGTTCGTCTGATGTGCTTGCGCGCCATCGTTACGCGGCGAGGTGGCCTGTGCGCATATTGATCACCGGAACGGCAGGTTTCATCGGTTTTCACCTGGCGCGCCGTCTGCTTTCAGAGAAGCATGTCGTCGTTGGGATCGATGGCCTCACGCCTTATTACGACGTATCGCTGAAGCGCAAGCGTCATAATATCCTGTTGTCGGAAAGCTCACGCTTTACCGCTCATATTGTGATGCTCGAAGATGCGAATGCGCTCGAAAGAGCCATTGGAGACGACAAGTTCGATGTGATCATTCACCTCGCTGCGCAGGCAGGCGTACGTTACAGTCTTGAGAACCCCCGCGCCTATGTTGACGCAAATCTCGTCGGCACCTTCAACATATTGGAGTTGGCGCGCAAGCTTCAGCCAAAGCACGTACTTCTGGCCTCGACGAGTTCGGTCTATGGGGCCAACTTTAAGATGCCCTTTTCCGAGACCGATCGTACGGATCATCCACTTACTCTTTATGCTGCCACGAAAAAAGCGACTGAGGATATGGCGCATTCTTCGGCGCATATCTGGCGCGTTCCGATCACCGCGATGCGCTTTTTTACGGTCTATGGTCCATGGGGCCGTCCAGACATGGCCTTGTTTAAATTCGTCAAGAATACGATCGAACGAAAGCCAATCGAGGTTTTCAATCATGGCTTCATGAAGCGCGACTTCACCTATGTTGGGGACATCGTCGAATCCATCGTGCGTCTCTTGCCGTGCATTCCTGTGGAGGGCGAGCCCATCGACGCGCAGGATTCTCTGTCGCCGGTTGCGCCTTACAGGGTCGTCAATATCGGTGGTGGAACGTCGGTCGAGCTGACTGACCTCATCGACGCGGTCGAGTCGAGTGTCGGGATTCCGGTCGAAAGAAAAATGCTCGACATGCAGCCTGGCGACGTTCCCGCGACTTGGGCATCGCCGGCATTGTTGCAGGAGCTCACCGGCTTTACGCCGTCTGTCAAGCTGCGCGACGGCGTCGCGACATTCGTCGAATGGTATCGAGACTATTATCGCGAGCCCGAGGAAATGCGTGCCGCAGGCGAATGAGGGCATCGCAGTCGAAAGCAAGCCGGCGATGTCAACTTTTGTCAGTTTGACGCTTTAGGAGCGGAAAATGCAGATCGCGATGGTTGGCTCTGGTTATGTGGGCCTCGTTTCGGGCGCCTGTTTTGCGGACTTCGGGCACAAGGTCTGCTGCATCGACAAGGATGCCGGGAAGATCGAGGCGCTGAAGGCCGGCAAGATGCCGATCTACGAGCCGGGCCTTGCCGAACTGGTGATGACCAATGTGCGGCAGAACCGGCTGACCTTTGCCGACGATCTCTCGGCGGTGCGCGGCGCGCAGGCGGTCTTCATCGCCGTCGGCACGCCGTCGCGGCGCGGCGATGGCCATGCCGACCTCACCTATGTCTATCAGGCGGCGCGCGAGATCGCCGCGGCGATCGAGGGTTTCACGGTGATCGTGACCAAATCCACCGTGCCGGTCGGCACCGGCGACGAAGTCGAGCGGATCATCCGCGAGGCGCGGCCGGACGCCGATTTCGCCGTCGTCTCCAACCCCGAATTCCTGCGCGAGGGCGCGGCAATCTCCGATTTCAAGCGGCCGGACCGCATCGTCCTCGGCCTGGAGGATCAGCGCGCCGAGGCGGTGATGCGCGAAGTCTACCGGCCGCTCTATCTCAATCAGGCGCCGATTCTCATCACCAACCGGCGCACCTCGGAACTCACCAAATACGCGGCCAATGCCTTTCTCGCCACCAAGATCACCTTCATCAACGAGATCGCGAGCCTGTGCGAAGAGGTCGGCGCCAATGTCCAGGATATCGCTCGCGGCATCGGCCTCGACAACCGCATCGGCGCGAAATTCCTGCATGCGGGGCCCGGCTACGGCGGTTCGTGCTTCCCCAAGGACACCCAGGCGCTGATCAAGACGGCGCAGGATTACGGCACGCCGGTCCGCATCGTCGAGACGGTCGCCGCGGTCAACGATCAGCGCAAGCGCGCCATGGCCCGCAAGGTGCTCTCCGCCTGCGGCGGCTCGGTGCGCAACAAGGCGATCGCGGTGCTGGGGCTGACCTTCAAGCCGAACACCGACGACATGCGCGATTCGCCGGCCATCTCGGTCATCACCGCGCTGCAGGACGCCGGCGCCAAGGTCAACGCCTTCGATCCCGAGGGCATGGAGCAGGCGCGCCATTATCTCGATAATCTCAATTACTGCAGCGACCCCTATGCCTGCTGCAAGGATGCCGCGGCGCTGGTCATCGTCACCGAATGGGACGAGTTCCGCGCGCTCGATCTCGGCCGCGTCAAATCGCTGCTGAGCGAGCCGGTCCTCGTCGATCTGCGCAACATCTACGCCCCGGACGAAGTCCGCCGGCAGGGATTCAAATATCTGTCCATAGGACGATATGAGGCGAACGGCGTCGTTGTGGCGCAAGTGTAAAGGCTTGGCTCGCTTGCGGAGGACATCCGAATGGATACCGATATCACTCGTGATTTAAATGGCATCCCGGCCGTTTGCAGTGCGCGCGCGGAGGTTGCCGGAAAAGACGCGCAGTCGGGCCATGCCATCTGGCAAGGTCTCAGGCGCGTTCACTTACCCGCCCTATGGGACGCGAATGATCGATCCTACGCTCGATGTATCATCGGCCTCTATTATGCGGTTGCGGAAATCAGGTTGCCCGGCGATTTTGCGCAATTTGGCGTCTACCGCGGCCGCTCCGCGCGTTTCCTGGAATCGTTTTTGACGAGCGGACGGAAGCTTCATCTCTTCGACAGTTTCGAAGGTCTACCGACCGAGTGGACAGGTGTCCTGCCAGCGGGCGCGTTTAGACTCCGTGAGGCCGATATACCGCGGTTCGACCCCGAAACCTGCGTCGTGCATCGCGGCTGGTTCAAGGATACAGCGCCGCCGTTCGTAGCTGACTATCCGAAGCCGCTCGCCTTCATTCACATGGATGCCGATCTCTACACATCGACCATGGATGTGTTCGACAATATCAATGCGCTCATCGTGCCCGAGACGATCATAATGTTCGACGAATATGTGATGCAGGAGTCGGATGAGGAACATCGCGCATTGATTGACTGGACGCGCCGATATGATCGGAGGTTCGAATATCTCTGGCGGACCAATGGCGCACAAGTCTGCATCAGGATTCTTCAGTGACGCGGTGACGTGGCTTGGTCGATGATCGTGACGGGCCAGAAGGAGGGCAGACTTGTTGGCCGAAGGACCGAATCTGGCAGGCTTATTGGAGAAGATCCGCTCCCGGGACGCTGTGATCGGGATTGTCGGATTGGGTTATGTCGGTCTGCCGCTGGCCCTGGCGGCAGCGAAGAAGGGATTTCGCGTCGTAGGCTTTGATATCAATTCCGGGTGTGTGGTTGAACTGAACGCTGGGAAGACGCCGTTAAAACACATACCGGCGGATGAAATCAAAGCGGCGATCCGTGCCAGATTATTTGAAGCGACGGATGAATTTTCGCGGCTTTCGGAGCCCGATGCGATCATCGTCTGTGTCCCGACGCCGCTCGGCCAACATCGCGAGCCCGACCTCACTTTTGTCGAAGGCACAATGGAAGCGATCGCCAAAGCGCTTCGCCCGGGGCAATTGATCTCGCTCGAATCGACGACCTATCCGGGAACCACGTCGAAGATCTGCCGCCCAATTCTCGAGAAAAGCGGCCTGCGATCGGTACGGGACTTTTATCTCGCATATTCGCCGGAACGCGAAGACCCAGGCAATCTCGATTTCACGACCCATTCCATTCCGAAGGTTGTTGGCGCCGATGGGCCGGAAGCACTTCGGCTCGCGCTCGCCCTTTACGGTTCAATTGCCGATCGCGTCGTTCCCGTCTCGTCGCTCGAGACGGCTGAAGCCGTGAAGATCTCCGAAAATGTATTTCGTGCCGTCAATATCGCGCTCGTCAACGAGTTGAAGATGGTCTACTTCCGGATGGGCGTTGATATTTTTGAAGTCATAGAAGCGGCGAAGACAAAGCCGTTCGGTTTCATGCCCTTCTATCCTGGCCCGGGCCTTGGCGGCCATTGCATTCCAATCGACCCATTTTATCTCTCTTGGAAAGCCCGCGCTTATGGCGTCAATACGAAGTTCATCGAATTGGCTGGAGAGATCAATGCCGATATGCCGCGGTGGGTGATCGACCGCATTGCCAACGTTCTCAATGGCCGCACTCGAAAATCCCTGTCATGCGCGCGCATATTGATTGTGGGTGTGGCGTATAAAAAGAACATTGGCGATGTGCGCGAGAGTCCTGCGCTCACCATCATGCAGCTGTTAAAGGAGCGCGGTGCGGAAGTCGAATTTCATGACCCGCATGTGCTTGCGATCCCTCCAACGCGGGACCACAGCCGCCTTGCCGGGCTAAGGTCAATTCATCTGACGCCTTCGATAATCGCGGCCTATGATATTGCGGTAATCATCGCAGACCATGACAATGTCGATTGGCATATGCTTGTGAAATCTGCACCGGCAATCGTCGATACGAGGAACGTCCTGAAGCGGCTCGGATTCGAGGAAGAGAAGATAGTCATCGCGTGACATGGGAGCGGCGAATCCGCCCTAGAGCTGATCGGCCGACGCTTTACGGGCCCTAATTGGGATGACGATTGCCTCGGGCCCGCGCGAGCGCAAATGTCCCCATCGTAACCAACGTGGCGCCTGGCGAAGTTCATTTGCGGATAATGCTAGCCGACATGCGTCCGCGGAAGATGCCCGATTATTGGCGCAGCGCGGATCTTAAACCATCGGATGACGCTCGGAATGCCATCTCTTGCTCCGCTCACAAAGGCGGTAGCGCTTTTGCGAGAGCGCTGACGGTGAGGTCTTCGGGCAAAATGGCTGCTTGCCGAGGTGCTTGCTCAGATGGTCTCGCTAGAGAAGGCCGGCTGTTCGGCAGCAAGGCGGCCGGCATCCGCGATGAGTTCGAAGGAACGCAACCGCGTGGCATGATCGTAGACATCGGAGACGATCATGAGTTCGTCGGCGCCGGTCTCCGCAACGAGCGCGGCGATGCCCGAACGCACCGTATCAGGCGACCCGATGATCGAACGGGCCAGCATCTTCATCGCCTGCGCCTTTTCCAAGGGTGACCAATAAGTCTCGATGTCGTCGATTGGTGGCTGGCTCAGGCCGCGCGCGCCGCGGAAGATATTCGTGAAAGACATCTGCTGCGTTGTGGCCAACCGGCGCGCCGCCGTGTCACTCTCCGCGGCGATAATGTTGACGCCGACCATCACATAGGGCCGGGCAAGTTGTTCAGAGGGTTTGAAGCAGCTGCGGTAGATTTCCAGCGCAGAGATCAGTAGTTCGGGCGCAAAATGCGAGGCAAAGGCGTAGGGCAGACCGAGTTCCGCCGCCAGCATTGCGCCGAAATGGCTCGATCCGAGAATCCATAGCGGCACCTCCGTCCCCGCCGCCGGTACCGCGACGATCCGCTGGTTCGGACTGGCGGGCGCAAAGAAGGCCTGTAATTCAAGCACGTCCTGCGGGAAATGGTCGGCCGCCTCAGGCGATCGGCGCAACGCCCGCAGGGTGATCTGGTCGGTGCCCGGCGCACGGCCGAGGCCAAGGTCGATGCGGCCCGGGAACAAGCGCGCCAATGTCCCGAACTGTTCCGCGATGACGTAAGGAGCATGGTTTGGCAGCATGATTCCCCCGGCGCCGACCCGGATCGTCTTCGTCCCCGCAGCGATATGGGCAATCACGATTGACGTCGCGGCGCTGGCAACGCCCGGCATGTTGTGGTGCTCCGCCACCCAGATGCGGCGATAGCCCCATTTTTCCGCATGGGCCGCGAGATCGCGGGCATTGTCGAGCGCGCCGCGTGCGTCGGTGTCCTCGGTGACGCGGACAAAGTCGAGGATGGACAAGGCCGTCATGGACTGCTCCTGGAAGACCGCGTGGTAGCGAGCCGCTGTATGCTCACCGCACGATGCTGCGGTCCTTCGTGCGCTGCTGCGCGAAATTCCTGCTCATGACTATTTCGTTAGCCATGTGAACCGGCGCAAGGGGGAAGGACCGCGGCGTTGCGACGATAGTCGAGCTGACCGGTCATCAAGCTGACGAGACCAAGAGGTTGGACGATCCTCAATTCCTGCCGCGAACGGGTGCTCCGTCTGCGATCATAATGTCTCTGGCTGCTCACGTCCCATGACGGCGGCGCTCGAGATTGTCGACCGGCCTCGACCGAGGTTACGAATGAAAGTGTAAAACGCGGGCGTGAACAGCAGGCCGAATCCGGTCACGCCTAACATGCCGAAGAGAACTGCCGTTCCGAGCGAGCGACGCATCTCCGCGCCAGCCCCGGTGGCGACAGCGAGCGGCGCGACACCAAGTATGAACGCGAATGACGTCATCAGGATGGGTCGCAACCGCGTGCGCGCCGCATGCACGGCGGCATTGCCGGCGCTCGCACCCTCGTGTTCCTTTTGGCGGGCGAACTCGACGATCAGGATTGCGTTTTTAGCCGCCAGGCCCACCAAAACCACAAATCCGATCTGCGCTAGGATATCGATCGGCAATCCACGCGCGAGAAGCCCCGTGACCGACGCGAGGAGGCACATCGGCACGATGAGGACGACAGCCATAGGCAGCTTCCAGCTTTCGTATTGTGCAACAAGGACCAGAAAAACGAACAGCGCGGCAGCGCCAAACACCAACAAGGTCGGCGTTCCCCGCTCTTCCTGTTGAAACGCCAGCTCAGTCCACTCAAAGTCGATGCCGTTGGGAAGAACTTTGCGCGCCAATTCTTCCATGCGCAGCAAAGCCGTGCCGGAGGCGACGCCCGGGGCGCCGACGCCTTGGACCTCGGCTGCGGGATATAGATTGTAGCGCGGAACCCGGTAGGGGATCGTCGTGTGTTTCAGCTGCGCAACGCTGCCGATCGGCACCATCTGCCCAAGAGAATTGCGGGCCTTGAGATTCGCAAGATCTTCCGACGTCCGCCGATAGCGTCCATCGGCCTGGGCAATGACCTCGTAAGTACGACCGAGATAATTGAAGTCGTTGACGTATTGGGAGCCGAGATAAACCTGAAGCGTGGAGAAAATATCGGTCGGAGTCAGGCTGAGTTTCTCAGCCTTTTCCCGATCGATATCGGCGAACGTGGACGGAGACGCGGCGTTAAACAGCGTGAAGACGCCGGCAAAATCAGGGTCTTTGTTGGCCGCTGCGACGAGAGCTTTTGCCGCGCCCACCAAGGCTTGAGGGCCAAGGCCCGCCCTGTCCTCCAACATAAGCTTGAAGCCGCCAGAGCTCCCGAGACCCTGAACCGGCGGCGGCGATATGGTCAGCACATACGCATCTTTGATGACGGAAAGTCGTCTGCGAAGATCCGCCAGCACGGATTCGGCGGTAACACCTTCCAGTTCGTGATTATAAAGCGAGGGCAGCCCCGAAAAAATCGTTGCGGTATTTGGCGCGTCCGTTGATGTCGTGGCGTCGAGTCCCACAAACGGCGCGTCGTGCTCGACGCCTTTCGTCGACAGGATGATGTCGTTGGCCTGCCGGACGACTGCCTCGGTTCGAGACAGGGCTGCGCCAGGCGGAAGTTGTATGATCGTGATCAGATAGCCCTGGTCCTGTTCCGGAATGAATCCCGTCGGTGTTCGTGCGAACTCAAGAGCGGCAAGGCCAATCAGACCGACATACACAATCAGAACCACACCCAGAGTTCGAACAAGTCGGGCTGTGAGGCGGCCGTAAGATGCTGAAAGTGTCTCGAATCCACGGTTAAACAATCCGAAGCCCTTGGAAATAACGTTTCCCAGTGCTCCGCGGGAAGTGTCAGCGCTATGTGCTTTAAGCAGAATTGCGCAAAGCGCCGGGCTCAAGGTGAGGGAGACAAAGCAGGAAATCACCGTCGAGGCGGCGATCGTCACGGCGAATTGGCGAAAGAAAAGACCGGTAATTCCCGATAGAAAGGCAGCCGGCACAAAGACGGCGCATAAAGTGAGCGCAATGGCAATAAGCGCGCCGCCGACTTCGTCCATTGTGCGGTGCGCCGCCGCCGACGGCGCCATGCCCAATTCGAGGTTCCGCTCGACATTCTCCACGACGACGATCGCATCGTCGACAACAATACCAACGGCAAGCACGAGGCCAAATAAGGATAGGTTGTTGATCGATATTCCGAACAGCAACAATACGCCGAACGCCCCCAACAAGGAGACCGGAATGGCGATCACTGGAATGATCGTCGCCCGCCAGGTTTGAAGGAAAACAAAGACGACGCCGACGACCAGCAGGATCGCGACAAAGATCGTAACGATGACTTCGTGTATGGACTTCGAGATGAAAATAGTCGGATCGTAGACAATGGTGTAGGCGACGCCCGGGGGAAACGCTTTACTCAACTCGCGCATCGTCGAAACGACTTCTTTGTCGACCGCGAGTGAGTTTGCGCCTGGCTCCGCAAAAATGAGCAAGGGAAGTCCGTAGTAATGATCGACGAACGCGCTGCTCCCGTAGTCCGCGGCACCTACCTCGACGCGCCCGACGTCGCGCACGCGAGTCACACGGCCCGCACCATCTGACTTTATAACGATGTCGCCGAACTCCTCCGGCGTCGCCAGCCTTCCGCGCGCTTCCACGCCGACCTGGTAGGCTGCGGCGCTGGGAACCGGCGGCCGATTTAGGACGCCGGCTGCAACTTGCAGATTTTGCGCCCGGAGTGCGTCCAGAACCTGGGCGGCGCTCAAGTCGTGCGCGGCGACCTTGTCGGGATCCAGCCAGATCCGCATTGCATATTCACGCCCGCCTTGAAACTGGACGTCACCCACGCCCTGAAGACGTGCCAGTTCGTCCTTCACGTGAAGGGTCAGGTAATTCGAAAGGTAGAGCGTGTCTCGCGACCTGTCCGGCGAAAACAGGTGAACCGCGAGAAGAATACTGGGCGTAGATTTTCGGACTTGCACGCCAAGGCTCTGCACATCGGCCGGGAGGCGCGGCAACGCGTCCTGCACACGGTTTTGCGTGAGCATTTGCGCGACGTTGAGGTCTGTTCCGATCCGGAAAGTCACGGTGATGGTGAGATTGCCATCTCCGGTGGACTGGCTGCTCATATAGAGCATGTTTTCGACGCCGTTTATCTCTTGTTCGAGAGGCGTCGCGACCGTGCGCGCCACCGTATCCGCGGACGCACCCGGCAACGAGGCGGTGACCTGCACCGTCGGCGGCACGACCTCAGGATATTGCGCCACCGGCAAAACAGCGAGAGCGCCAAGGCCGAGAAGCGTTATGAAAATGCTGAGAACAATTGCAAATCGCGGACGATCGATGAAGAAATGGCTCAATCGCATTGGCGTCAGTCCGCGTCTTGGCTGGTTGATGAATATCGAATCGTGCCGTTCTTTGGGCTGACCTTGCTTCCTGGCGCCGCGTAGAGAAGGCCGTCGATGATCACCTTTGTGTCTGGCGATAGACCCGAGGAAATGACACGAAGACCGCCGCGTAAATCGCCCACCTGTACCGCTTTCGGAACGACTGTGCCGTCTGCGCTGACCGTCAGGACAACGTAACTCGATTGATCAGGCAGGACCGCCGCATCCGGCAGCATCAAAACCGGCCCCGGGGGCGATGCGGCGACCCGCACCCGAGCGAACGCGCCGGGCGTCAAGTCGAATTTGGGGTCCTGGATGGTCGCTCGCGCGTGAATTGTTCCGCTTGAGTGGTCAAGCTCATTATCCACGAAATCGAGAACGCCTTCTCGGCTGAAATGGTCGTCGTCATTGAGGGCGAGCTCTATCCGGTTTCCCAGGGCGCCGCCGGCCTGCGCGCGATAACGAGAAAATGTCTCGTAATCCGATTCACTCATATCGAAGTCCAGGTGGATCGGATCGAGAGAGACGAGCGTGGCAAGGAGTGTAGTCGGGCTCGTCGCGGCGCGGCTGCCGGCGACAAGATTTCCAATCGAAACGAGATGTGTGCCGATGCGCCCCGTGAACGGCGCCGTAATGCGGCAATGATCAAAATCAAATTGGGCGTCGCGGACGGCAGCTTTAGCGGCATCGATCGCCGCCACTGCGCCTTGCCGGTCCGAGGTGCGTTGATCGACGCTCTCGACGGTACCAAATGATCGGGTGGCGAGCGCTTGTGCGCGCGCCAGCTCTTGATCCGCCAGTACCAATTGTGCATTTGCGCTTTTCAGCTGCGCCTGCGCCTGCGCGAGCTTAATCGCGTAAGGCTCCGTATCTATGGTGAAGAGCAGATCGCCTTTACGAACTATGGCGCCATCCTTGAAATAAATTCCGGTCAATATACCGCCGACCTGCGCGCGAAGTTCGACACGATCGACGGCCGAGAATTGTCCGAGGAAGGTCAGCTTTTTATCGACTTGCCGTTCGAGGGGGTCGCTGACGATGACTTGCGGGAGTGATGGACCTGTAGCAGCCTGCGCGCCAGCCCGATCGTCGAGCAGGAAGAAACGGCTGGATCCGACAGCCAAAATGAGCAGAAGCGCCACGCCTGCAGCAATCCATATTCTCTTTCTTCTCCGCCGTGACGCTGGATTGGCCGACTTTCGAATCTCTGCTTGGCTGCTCATTTCGTCCACGGCATTTCTCTCATCTTCATCGCGGCGTATCCGCCGCAGGAACACGGCCGGACGCTTCGGAGCGCCGGTGTTTTTGCAATTCAAGCAAATCCCCCCGCTATCCCCTTGGCGCGCCCACCGGAGCTTGTTTTCCCCGTGAACGTCATTTTAATTCCATTTTTGTATCGATCGATATATAACTGTCTCGTTGTTTGAACAAGGCCGTCAATCGAATTATGTGTTCTGCGTTACAGAAAAGGAGGCGATCGTGATTATCGGTCGGCCGCGGGAGTTTGATCGCGAGGCGGCGCTGGACGCGGCCATGCGCCTGTTTTGGCGCAAGGGATTTGCGACGACATCCATAAAGGACTTGTGTGACGCAATGGGCATTGCTTCGCCGAGTCTCTACGCGGCCTTCGGTTGCAAGGAGACGCTGTATCGGGAAGCCGTTGCGCGATATCTCTGCACCCGTGGGCCGCCGCTCTGGAACAAGCTCACCCAGGCCGCCACCGCTCGCGCCGGGGTGCGAAGCTTTCTGTTGGCGGCGGCTGAAATCTTTCCTGAATCCGAAGCGACGCCGGCGGGCTGTATGGCGGTGCTCGGCGCGCTTTGCGACGAATGGCCGGTCGCGATCGCCGAGGATGTCAGAAACTCCCGGCTCGAAAGTCTGCGGAGGTTTCGGTCGCGGCTGGAAGTCGCCGTGATCGAAGGCGAATTGCCCGCGTCGACAGATATTGATCAGCTGAGCCGGTTTTTTATCGGCATTTTTCAGGGGATGGCCGTCCAGGCTCGTGACGGCGCGACCCCGGTAGACTTGAAAGGCATAGTCGAGGTGGCCATGGCGGCTTGGCCGACCGACGCTTCGGACTAGAACGCGCGCAACATCGGCTTTGCCGAAACCTTACGACGACAAGGCCGGCACTATGCGGTGCCGACCGGCCGATCCGTCTGCTTTTCCACGCTGTGTCCCTCTCCAGGGATCAGTGCCGTGGCGGCGTGAATGAGCGACCGGGAAAAGTCCGCGACGACAGACCACGCGATCCGGTGCGAGGAATATCGCGCCACCCAATTTGCATATTCGCGCGGCCCAAAGGCCGCAACCAGCGCCGCCTCGTTTGTTTTGAGAAATTCGCGCATGTAGGCGACTGTGGCGGACCTGCGCGGCGCAGGTGACCAGACCGCTGAGAGTGTTTCGATGGCCTCGACGAACAATCCGGCCCATTCGAGCCTTTTGGCGAGTTCATCCGAGACGGCAACGAATGTCTTGACGATCTCGTCGGCGGTAATCGAGGCGGCCACACGCTGCGCTTTGGGGTCGTACATGCGGAAATTGGCGAGATAAGGATGTTGGGCAAAGGCATTCGCGCCATGGTGCCGGTAGACGACGAGCGGACGATCAATCAGCACGCTGCCGGTCAGACAATTGACGCCGCCGATCAGATAAGCGTCCAATTGCTGTTTGATCTGTGGCGTGCGCCGGAAAAGAATCTCGATCGTCTCGCGCCGGAAGCAGAGACCGCAGGTGCCCGACCATGGCCAGTCGCGCCTCGTGCGCGCGATAGCGTGCAGTTCCGAGGGTTGAAGGTTCAACTCCGCGCCTGTTTTGCTCGTTTGCGGCAACGCAATAGTGCTGCGGATGAGGGGTTCGCCTCCGCCCGGGTCGGTGGCGGCCTGAGAAAACCCCGCGGTGGACGTCGAGGTCACGAGCTCGTCGTCGCGGCTCATGAAATAATCAACACAGGTGGCGCCGACAGGGATGCGCAGGGAGAGCATGGTGCGGATATGCGCTTCCACGCAGGTCGGCAGCATGTAATCGTCCGCGTCGAAAAAAATGATGTAGCTGCCATTGGCATATTTGAAGGCCTCGACCGCGCCCGGCGTTTGATCGAGATTTGTCTCGGAGAAGATGACGAACAAGGATCGCCCGTCTTCCTCAGCATATTTGCGTTCGGCCGCCGCGAGCACGCTGCGGCTGTTGTCGCTCGAGGCGTTGTCGAAAACGATGCACTCGATGTATGGGTAGGTTTGATGCGCGATCGACATCAGGCATTCGTCAAGAAACCGCCCGTAATTATGATTGATGACAATGATGCTGACGAGCGGAGCCTGGATTTTTCCAAACGACATTTTTAAATCCGTGTTTCGCAATCGTGTTCATGTCATCGGCAGTCGATCTGTGAAAAAGAGCATTTCCGGACTTATCGCGCCATTCAAATTTTAAGCCTTTCCAGCGGCGGATGAGCCAAAATCGCGCCGCGCGATCACCTTTGCGCGAGGCTCGGCTAAGATCGCCCAGGACAGGCAGGCAAATGATTTTTAAGGCGTTAGAGTTTTTCACGCGGCGAAGCCCAGGCGCGCGGACGCCGGCGACAGACCGCCAGATTGCGAGCGAGGCACTTGCAATCTGCGCGGTGGACTTCTGGCCGGCCTTCAGCCTTTCCGGGGGCTTCTGGAATTTCGTGCTTACGGAAAGCTTCGGCCAGTTTCGCGTAGTGGACGAGGCTGCCGACGCCGACATCGTACTGGCGAGCGTCTTTCCGCACGAAAAGGCGCAGTTTCCAGAAAAGACGATCGCCATCATCTGGGAGAATATCCGCCCCAATTACGAATTCTACCGGTTCTCGATTTCCTCGGACTTCGATGCCTATCAGGGCCGCAACTGCCGCGTGCCCAACTGGTATGAGGAACTGGTGTGGAACGAGAGCTTCCGCGGGCCGAAGGCGGCTTTCGCGGGGGCAATGCACGGACATGGTCACGAGGAGCGCGTCGAAATCGAGCGTCTGTTGGCGCCGGGAGAGGCCGAACCGGTCGTGCGGTCAAAATTCTGCTGCCTCGTGACAAGCTATCGCGAGCCGTATCGCGCTTTGGCCGTGGAGGCGTTGTCGCAAATTGGCCCGGTCGATATCTTCGGCAATGTCGCCGGCGCGCCGCTGCTTCAGTCCAAATATGAAGCGCTCCGCGACTATCGTTTCAACTTGTGCTTCGAGAATTCCATCTTTCCCGGCTATTATACAGAGAAGGCGCTCCAGGCCTGGGCCGCAGGCTGCATCCCGCTCTATTTTTCCGATCCTTATTTCAGCGCCGATTTCAATCCGAAGGCGATAATCAATCGAATCGACTTCCGCGAGCTCGCGGAATTTGTGGAGGCGGTACGAAGGGTCAATGATTCGCCGGATCTGATGGCCCAGTTCCACCGCGAGCCGTTGCTGACGAGCCGGCCGAATCTCGACTCGGTGACTGCCTTCCTTCGCGGTGCGGCGAAAGCCATTACCGGCCGCGATATCGGCGGCTGATCGGGAAATTCGCAAAAATGTTGCTGGCCAACGCCGTGGATGTATTTTTATGATCGCCGCATGGTCCATTGTCCCGGTCGATGCGTCTTGAAGGGAAAAGCGCGATGAGTCTCAAGCTGCTCGCCTTTGCGGCCTTTGCGATCCTGAGCCTTTTGCCGCTGTCGCCCGCCGAGGCGCAATATCCCTCCAACGATCAGTTCTCGGAAGGCCCGTGCGGCGGGGTGATGACCGGCTATGACCGCCGGCAATATACCTGCGAGGCGAACCGGAAGCCGGTTTGCGAGCAGAGCACGGGCCGCTGCGTCTGTCTCCTGCGGCGGCAATGCGGCGGCGCCAGCGACGAGAATTTTTGAAACGCTAGGGCTTGTCCGACGCCAGATGGATGATGTCGCCGTCGACGGCGAAAGTGCCGTAGCCGCGATGGTGCAGCGTCTTCGGCCGGGCTTTGGCCGGCGTCTCCCACGCCTTCATGACCTCAAGGATGAAGATACAATATTTGTTGACGAACCGCGTATCGCGCACTTTGCATTCAAGATTGGCGAAACACTCGCCGATCAAGGGCGCGCCGACACTGGCGGCGGGCAGCGCAGTCAGCGCGAATTTCGTGAATTTGTCGGTGTCGCGTCCCGAGCAATTGCCGATCCCGACGATAGTTTCCGCCAGGGTAACGTCGGGGATGGCAATGACGCATTCCTTGCGCGCCCGCAGCGCCGTGAAACTATAATCGCCGTTGCTGACAACGCAGGCGACCAGCGGCGGGTTGAAGTCGACCATCATATGCCACGACATCGTCATGACATTGACCCGGCCGCGCTGCGCCGTCGTAAGGAGAACGACCGGCCCCGGCTCCAGAAGCTTGTAGACTTCTGCGAGGGCAAGCTCCCTCATTTGGACGGAACGAATTTCTGATCGGGAAAGACGGACGCGGCGGGCGTCTGGATGACGATAAAGTCGACACCGGCGGCCTGATGACAGCCGTTGCAGGCAGTCTCCAGCGCCTTATAGCCCTTCTCGAATTTGTGCGGGTCCTTTGCCGTGACGGCATCGCCCAGCGCGGTGAGAGGGTCGGACACGGCGGCGATATATTGCACCGGAATGTTCAGATAGAGCATCGCGGCTTTGCTGAATGTGTCCCTGAGTTGGGCGAGTTCATAATTCGTCAGAGGCCAGTTTTTCGCCTTGCCTGCATACCAGAGTTTCATATGGCGCAATTGCGTCAATTGCATCACATCGCTTAACGCGAGGGTGTCCGATTCGCCATGCGGGTTGGCCGAAGGCGCGGTCTGGGCGAATGGGACATCGTCGCCGCGCGCCGGCAGCGTGACGCAAAGCATAAGAACACCAAGCATAAGAAGAGGCGCGAAAATCCGGGGCATGTCTCAACTCCTGTAGCGCAAAGGTAGAGTGAGAAGACTACGGCGCTTTGACTTTGATCAAGAGAGATCGGAAAGGCTTGGCGCTTCACGCCACCGTGAGCGGCGTCACTCCGCACTTGCCGCGGTGAGATGGTGTCGCAGCATGAGGCGGAGTTCTTCCAGAATGCCGTCGCGTAATTTGTCCCTGGCGTCGAGCGTGAGCGCGATGCGCATGAGTTGCGGCACGATCACCGCGAGCCGCTCGGCCTTTTCCGCTGCCAGCGCCGGCCGGGCCTCGGCGAACAGCGCGGCGATCTGCTGGCGCCGCCGTGCCCGCACCGGCCGCCGCCAGCGCTCGTGGCCCGGTAAGTCGAGCAATATCGAATAGACGGGGTTCTTCGCCAGGAAGCTGCCGATCTCGGCGAAAAGCGCGTCCGCGATCGCGACGGCGCTCAGACCCGCTGTGCGCGCGTGCAGGGCGTCGAGCTGTGCTGAAAGATCCTCCGCCGTCTCCGAGAGAATCGTCTGCGCCAGCACGTCCTTGCTGGGGAAGAACAGATAGAGCGTGCCGATGGAGGCGCCGGCGCGGGCAGCGATCTCGGTCATCGTCGTCGCCTCATAGCCCTTTTCGGCGAAAAGAGCCGCGGCGGCCGCGAGCAAGGCCGAGACGCGGACGCGGCCGCGCTCACGCTGGGGCGCGCGCGGACGTGACGCCTGACCTGACGCCTGGGCTCTTGCGTTTCCTGAGGCCATCCTCATATATCGAAATGCGAGGTGATCCTCATATAGCATTTTTCCTGCCGCGCGGCAGGCACGAGGCTGAGAAACATGATGTCGCGCAAGTCCGCTGCGGCCGTACCCCACAAATGGATGGTGCTGAGCAATACGACGCTCGGCATGCTCGCTGCGGCGATCAATTCCTCGATCCTGCTCATCAGCCTGCCGGCGGTCTTTCGCGGCATTGGTCTCAAGGCGCTCGATCCCGGCAATATCAATTATCTGCTGTGGACGATCATCGGCTACATGGTCGCGACCGCCGTTCTTGTCGTTTCCTTCGGGCGGCTCGGCGATCAGTTCGGCCGTGCCCGGATGTATAATCTCGGCTTCGCATTGTTCACCGTGGCTTCGGTCGCGCTCGGCCTTCTGCCGGGGCACGGCGATGCGGCCGCCCTTTATCTGATCGGCGTGCGCATCGTGCAGGGCGTCGGCGGCGCGCTGATGATGGCCAACGCCACCGCGCTTCTTACCGATGCCTTTCCCGAACATGAGCGCGGCTTCGCGCTCGGCATCAATGTCGTCGCCATCATCGCCGGCCAGTTCCTCGGCCTCATTGTCGGCGGCCTGTTGGCCGACGGCAATTGGCGTCTCGTCTTCTGGATCAACGTGCCGGTCGGCTTCGTCGGCACGGCCTGGTCCTATTGGCAGCTCCACGACGCACCAAATCGCGCGAGCCACAAGATCGATTGGGGCGGCAATCTCACGTTCGGCCTCGGCCTCGTCGCGATTCTCGCCGGCATCACTTATGGTTTGCAGCCCTATGGCGATCAGGTGATGGCCTGGAGCAGCCCGAAAGTGCTGACGCTGTTTGCCGTCGGCGTGCTGAGTCTTGCCGCTTTCGTCCTGATCGAGCAGCGCGTGGCGCGTCCGATGCTCGATCTGCGGCTGTTCAAGCTCGCGCCCTTCGCCTATGGCAACCTCGCCAATCTCCTCTCCGGCATTGCCCGCGGCGGCCTGCAATTCATGCTCATCATCTGGCTGCAGGGCATCTGGCTGCCGTTGCATGGCTATGCCTTCGAGGCGACGCCGCTGTGGTCGGCCATCTTCATGCTGCCGCTGACGGCGGGCTTTCTGCTCGCGCCGCCCATCTCGGGCCATCTGTCGGACAAGTTCGGCGGCGTGCCCTTCGCCGTCGGCGGCATGGTCATCGGCGCGGCAAGCTTCATCGCGCTCATGCTGTTGCCGGCGGATTTCTCCTATCCCGTTTTCGCGGCGCTGCTGTTTCTCAACGGTCTTGCCTCCGGCATTTTCGTCGCGCCGAATTCGACGCAGATCATGAATGCAGTGCCGGCGCGCGAGCGCGGTCAGGCCTCCGGCGTGCGGGCGACGACGACCAACGCCGGTCAGGTTCTGTCGATCGGCTTGTTCTTCGGCCTGATGCTTGTCGGCCTTGCGGCCAATCTGCCGCAGGCGATGGAGGCAGGGCTGCTGGCTCAGCATGTCCCGGCGGCGGTGGCGCATCATGTCGCGAGCCTGCCGCCGGTTTCGAGCCTGTTTGCGGCTTTCCTCGGCTACAACCCGATGGTCGAACTGATCCCCGCCAATGTGCTGGCGGCGCTGCCACCGGCGAACGCCGCAACACTCACGGGCCACACCTTCTTCCCCGGACTCATGGCCGGCCCATTCAAGCAGGGCCTCGTCTTCGCCTTCAGCTTCTCCGCCTTGCTCTACCTCGCCGCGGCTCTGGCGACCTGGCGCGGCGGCCCGGCCTCGGCTGAGGCTCTGGGCGGGGCGGAGCCCGCAGAATCCCGCAACTGACGGACTGCCCGTCCGATCCTGCTTCCGCCGGTGCGCTTGACTTGCCGCACGCCGGTATTGCTTAAAGCAGGCGCGAAGAACGGACATGGACGTGGAACCCGCAGCTTTCGAGGAATTGCCGTTCGAGCCGGGCACCGTCTGGCTTGTTGGCGCCGGTCCCGGCGATCCGGGGTTGCTCACCCTGCATGCGTTGAGCGCGCTGCGGCGGGCCGATGTCATCGTCCACGATGCTCTCGTGTCGGATCGCGTCATGGCCTTGGCGTCCACCACTGCGCGGCGTGAATATGCCGGCAAGCGGGGTGGGCGGCCGTCGCATAGCCAGCATGATATTTCCGAGCGTCTTGTCGCCTTGGCCAGGCAGAATCTGCGCGTGCTGCGGCTCAAGGGCGGTGATCCCTTCATCTTCGGACGCGGCGGCGAGGAGGCCAAGGCTCTGGCGGAGGCGGGGGTGTGCTTCCGCGTCGTGCCGGGCATTACGGCGGGCATCGGCGGCCTCGCTTATGCGGGCATTCCGGCCACTTCGCGCGAGACCAATCAGGCGCTTGTCCTCGTCGCCGGACATCCGGCGGGAGATGGCGAAGACCGGATCGATTGGGAGGCGCTTGGCGCCCTGGGCGAGCCGCTGGTCATCTATATGGGCCTGTCGCGCCTGCCCGAGATCGGCGGCCGGCTGATCGCCGGCGGTCTTTCGCCCGCGACCAAGCTCGCCATCCTGACGCAGGCAACCCTGGCGAGCCAGAGCATCGTCGAGACGACGCTTGGCGAGGCGATTGCCGACCACCCGGAAAGCCCGGCGACGGCGCCGACCTTGATCGTCATTGGCGCGGTCATCGATCTGCGCCACGCTCTTCTGGCGCATCTGATCGCGCCCTGACGCCGGCGCGCGAGTTGTGCTAAGGCTCGCCGACGATAAGCGGAGCGTGGGAGGAGTTCGGAATGGCGCTTGCCGACAAGGGCGTGCCGGAAGCGGAGTTCGCGCCCGCAGGCGCCTTCTCGCCGCAAGAGCGCGAGGCGGTCTATCGTACGATCTACGCCCGGCGCGACGTCCGCGATGAATTCCTGCCGGAGCCCCTCCCGGACTCGACGCTCGAAC
Source organism: Methylovirgula ligni (assembly GCF_004135935.1). NCBI lineage: Bacteria > Pseudomonadati > Pseudomonadota > Alphaproteobacteria > Hyphomicrobiales > Beijerinckiaceae > Methylovirgula > Methylovirgula ligni. The sequence continues at coordinate 1,532,719 of NZ_CP025086.1, forward strand.
GCATCTTGCAGGCGGCGCATCACGCGCCCTCCGTCGGCCTCAGTCAGCCGTGGAATTTCATCCTGATCCGCGATCCCGCCATGAAGGCGGCGGTGCATGATGTCTTCACGCGCTGCAACGGCGAGGCGGCGCAGATGTTCGCCGACGAGCGCAGCGCCAGCTACAGAGGATTGAAGCTCGAGGGAATCCTCAAGGCGCCGCTGAACATTTGCGTGACCTGCGACCGCGCCCGCGGCGGCCCCGTGGTTCTCGGCCGCACGCATCAGCGCGACACCGATCTCTACAGTACGGTCTGCGCGATTCAGAACCTCTGGCTCGCGGCGCGCGCCGAGGGGATCGGCGTCGGCTGGGTGAGCATTTTCGAGCAGGAGGATTTGCGCCCGCTCCTCGGCATTCCGCCGGAGATCGTCATCGTCGCCTATCTCTGCGTCGGCTTTGTCGATCAGCTCTTCACCCGGCCGGAACTCGAGGCACGCCAATGGGCCGAACGCCTGCCGCTGGAGCCGCTGATCTACGAAGAACGCTGGGGCGATCGCCGCTGAGATCGAAAGCTATGCTGGCGCGGCGAAGGTGCCCGGGCTTTTGTCGGTGCCGCGCCAGGCCGCTGTGCGCTCGTGCGGCGCATCGGCGAGCGCACGGCGCAGCGCCGCGGCGCCAAGGTCCGTACAATAAGCCGGCGTTCCCGGCTGCTGCCGCCAAGAGTCTGCGATGGTGCCTGCGTCGAGTGCATCGAAGCCCAGATTCTCGACGAGAGCCAGAACAATCGCCTTTATTGCGGGATCGTCGCCGGCGACGGGCAGGGCGATGCGATCGGGCGCGCCGGCCTCGCGGCCGAACTCGCCGAGATGGCGCGCATATATGCTGTTGAAGACTTTCACGACGCGATGGCCGATCTGCTGTTCGACCCAGCGGCTTTCCGGCACGCCGGACTCGATCCCGGCAATTCGCCCGTCGCGCTGGCGCGGGTAGTAATTGCACGTGTCGATGACCGGCACCGATGCCGGCACATTCGCGAAAAGCCCTGCGGCAAGCTTGGGTACATTCTTCATCGGAATCGTCAGGACGATGAGATCGACGCCGCGGACAGCGTCCTGAACCTCGACAGGTGTGGCACCGGTGGCAGCCGCGACATCGCCGAGGGTCGCGGGGCCGCGTGAATTTGCGATAACGATCTTATGACCGAGTTCGGTGAGGCGGCGTGCCAAAGTACCGCCGATCTGGCCCGCGCCAATGATGCCCACCCTCATGATTCGCTCCCCTCGCTGATTGTCCATCAGTGATTGTCCGGCAGGTTCGCCTGCTCTCATAATTGCGACCACCTTGGCAGGCAGTCTCTCACGTTGCGCCAAACAACGGCTAGCACAAATGTGAAATCGGCTTACGCGACCGCAACCTCGACAGCAGGCCGCCGCGTGCATATGTGACGACCACAAAGATAATGAGCTGGCAGGGACGCGCAAGGCCGGGCCGAACATTTGCGGACCCGATGGAACAATCGTTGAAACAGGCGGACACTCTGCCACAGACGCTCATCGCCGTGGCCGCGGTCGCGGTCGGCGCGCTGGTCGCGAACATCTATTATGCGCAGCCGCTCATTGTCGCGATTGGCGGCGCGGTGGGTGTCGGCCCGGCGCTTTCCGGCTCCCTGGTCAGCATGGTGCAGATCGGCTACGGAGTCGGGCTGTTTCTGCTCGTGTCGCTGGGCGATCTTGTCGAGAACCGCCGGCTTGTCCTGATGGCGATATTGGCGGCCGCCGCCGCTTTGGCATCGCTTGCGTTCGCGCGCAGCGCAACGCCGTTTCTGCTTGCCTCTCTCGTCGTCGGCTTCTTTTCGTCCTGCGCCCAAATTCTTGTGCCGTTCGTCGCACATCTCGCGCCTTTGGCGCGGCGCGGACGCGTTGTCGGCATCGTCATGGGCGGCTTGCTGACGGGCATCATGCTGGCGCGGCCGGCCGCGCTCTTCATCGCCGGAAGCTTCGGCTGGCGTGCGGTCTTCTTCAGCGCGGCTGTGCTGATGCTTGCGGTCGGTTTGGCGTTGGCGCGGATAATGCCGTCCTATCAGCCGCGTCCGGGCCTGCATTACGGGCAGGTTCTAGCGTCGATGCTCGGCATTTTGCGGGAGCGTCCGCAGGTCCGCTGGCGCGCGGCATATCAGGGCCTGATGTTCTGCGCGTTCAATCTTTTCTGGACCGTCGTGCCGATCCTGCTCGCGCAAAAATTCGGCTTAAGCCAGCACGCGATCGGGCTTTTCGCCCTTGCCGGCAGCGGCGGCGCGCTGGCCGCACCGGTTGCCGGGCATATCGCCGACCGCGGCCATATTGCCATTGCGACGACCGGCGCGATTGCTGTGCTTGGCCTTGCGTTCTTCGCCGCGATCGGCGTGCACGGACCAATCGGACTCGTCTGGCTGACGCTCCTGGCGGTTTTCATCGATGCGGCGGTGCAAATCAATCAAGTCGTCGGCCAGCACGTCATCTTCAACGTTCCGGGCGAGATTCGCGGCCGGGTCAACGCGATCTACATGACTCTCGTCTTTGCCGGCGGAGCACTCGGATCGGTCCTCGGAACCTTGACCTATCATGCCGGCGGCTGGACCGCGACAGCCGCGACCGGTGGCGCGATTGGTGCGTTAGCGCTCGCGCTCAATGTTCTCGAACGATCGCGCAGATGAGGCGGGCAGGTTTCCCGCCCGTTCAAATTGTTGTTAAATAGAACTTGAGCTTCCGCAGAGTGCGAAGATTTACATTGCGCGCACGTAACGCCCTGCAGAACCTAGCGTGGTGGCGGCGGTTTTTATAACACCTTTCCGCAGAATCGATTTTCGCTGACGAGGGGCTCTTGGCAAACAATCCTGCGCTTTCGGCGGTCATTTGCACGCACAATCGCCATAAATCGGTTTCCGCCACGATCAACTCGGTGCTGGCACAGGACATCGATCGTCAGGATTTCGAGATCATCGTCGTCGATAATTCGACAGATGCCGGGCAGGCGCGGCAATTCGGCGGGCAATACGACGGGATCGAGAATTTCCGCTACGTCCACGAACCGGTCCCGGGGCTTTCCAATGCCCGCAATGTCGGGGCGCATTTGGCTTTGGCGCCAATCGTCGCCTATCTCGACGATGATGCGGTCGCGCCGCCACAATGGTTGCGGGAGCTTAGCCTCGGCTACCAGAAATTCGGCGACAGGGCCGCGATCGTCGGCGGTCCCGTGGAGCCGGTCTGGGTAACGCCGCGGCCAAACTGGCTCACGAGCGACCTGGAGGGCTTCTTCTCCATCGTCGATCATGGCGGCGAGATCCGCGAGCTCTTGCCGCACGAATGGCTTGCCGGCTGCAATTATTCGATCCGGCGGGACTGGCTTTTTGCCGCCGGCGGCTTTTCCACGGAGCTTGGCCGCAAGGGCGCGCTTTCGCTTCTCTCGAACGAAGAAACGTTGGTGAGCGAATCCGTCCGCGCAAGAGGCGGAAAAGTCGTCTATGTGCCGGCCGCCAGCGTGAAACATTACATCGACCCGAGCCGGACGAGCGCCGATTGGCTCAAACGCCGCATGGCGTGGCAAGCGGTTTCAGATGTCCTCTCGCGGCCGCAGGAATCTCTGCGGCGGGCGGAGATCGCTTCCTATCGCTTCCGCAGATATTCGCGGCTTGGTCGCGCTATTTTCTTCGCCAACCTGCTCCGCCGCCGCGAGAATATCACGTCGATCGATCTCGATCGTATCTATCACGCGATCCTCATCCTCCTGTGCCGCGGCAGTTGACGCCATACCGGCTCAGGCGTGACGCATGATCCTGACGGGGACGGATTTGTAGGACGGCGTGCCGCTTTGCGGATCATGATAGGTGAGCGGGACAAGCCCATTGGCCTCGGGATAATAGGCGGCGATCGAACCGCGCGCGATATTATGCGCGATGGCGGTGAAACCGCTGAGGCGCAGGGGAGTCTGCGCGGGCAGCGCGGTTTCGATGTCGATCGCATCGCCGTGCTGGATGTTGAGCGCGGCAAGGTCATCCATATGGATGAAGACGACGTCGCGACGGCCGAAGACGCCCCGATAGCGATCGTCGAGTCCATAGATCGTTGTATTGTACTGGTCGTGGCTGCGGATCGTCGTCAGGCGCAGAACCGCGCCGTCGGCGACGATCGGGTCTTCGTTCAGCCCCTTGAAGATGATGAATTCGGCCTTGCCCGAGGGCGTCTTCCATATTCTCTGGGTCGCAGGCAGCGGCAGGCGGAAACCGCCGGGCACGCGCACGCGCGTGTTGAAATCTTGGAAGTCGGGGAAGACGGCCTCGATCATGTCGCGGATGCGGTCGTAATCCTCGACGAGTTCCAGCCACGGCACCTTGCTATGCGGCAGCGTGGCGGCGGCCATGCCGGCGATGATCGCGGGCTCTGAGCGCAGATATTCGGAAACCGGCGGCAGCTTGCCGCGCGAGGAATGGACCATCGACATCGAATCCTCGACGGTGACGATCTGCGGCCCGCTCGGCTGGATGTCGTGCTCGGTGCGGCCGAGGCAGGGCAGGATGATCGCTTCCTTGCTGACGAGCAGATGCGAGCGATTGAGCTTGGTCGCGATATGCACGGCGAGATCAAGCTCCGCCATCGCCGGAAAACATTGCTCCGGGTCCGGCAGCGCGACGGCGAGATTGCCGCCGAGGCAGACCAACACTTTCGATTGACCGGCGATGATCGCCTGCATGCCGGCGACGGCATCGTGGCCGTGCTCCGCCGGTGGCGTGAAGCCAAAGGTCGCCTCGATGCGGGCGAGCATATCGGCGCCCGGCTTTTCAGTGATGCCGACCGTGCGGTCGCCTTGCACATTGGAATGGCCACGCAGCGGGCAAATGCCGGCGCCGGGCTTGCCGATCTGACCGCGCATCAGCAGCAGATTGGCGAGCTGCTGGACGTTGTCGGTGCCTTTCGTGTGCTGGGTGATTCCCATGCCATAGGGAATGATCGTCGCATTGGCCTGGGCATAGGCGCTGGCGACAGCCTCGAGCGCGCCGCGCTCAAGTCCGCTGGCGGCTTCGATGTCCGCCCATGCCGTCGCGTCGAGATCGGCGACGAGAGCTTCGAAGCCACGGGTATGTTCGGCGATGAAGGCATGGTCGATAACGGGCGCGTTGCGTCCCGGTGTGCGGTCGAGCGCGAGAAGCGCTTTCATGATGCCCTTCAGCGCCGCAGCGTCACCGCCGACCTTCACCTGGTAATAGGACGAGGCGATGTTCGCATAGCCGAAGGTCGACATTTCGATGGCATTTTGCGGATCGGCGAAGCGCTCGAGCGCGCGCTCCCGCAAGGGATTGAAGACGATGATCGGCACGCCGCGCTTGGCGCATTCGTGCAAGGTACCCATCATGCGCGGATGGTTGGTGCCGGGATTGTGGCCGAACGAGAGGATCAGATCGCAATGATCGAAATCCTCGAGCGAGACAGTGCCCTTGCCGAGGCCGATGGATTGCGGCAGGCCGACGCTTGTCGCCTCGTGGCACATGTTGGAGCAATCGGGGAAATTGTTGGTGCCGTATTCGCGGGCGAAAAGCTGGTAGAGGAAAGCGGCCTCATTCGAGGCGCGGCCTGACGTATAGAATTCGACGTGATTGGGATCTTGCTGGGCCCGCAGCACCGCGCCGATACGCTGGAACGCATCCTCCCATGAGATCGCCTTGTAGCGGTCGCTGGCACGGTCATAGGCCACGGGATGGGTGAGCCGGCCGGCGCTCTCCAGCTCGTAATCCGTCCAGTTCCAGAGTTCAGAGACAGCATGCTCAGCGAAAAACTCGGGCGTGACGCGCTTCTTGGTCGCTTCCCAGGTCACCGCCTTGGCGCCGTTCTCGCAGAACTGGAAAGTCGACGTGTGCTCCTTGTCCGGCCAGGCGCAGCCGGGGCAATCGAACCCGTCGGGCTTATTGGTGCGGAAGAGCGTGACGGCGGCTTCGCTGGCGTCCATCTGCTCGCGGACCGCCTTGGCCGTGGCCTTGAGCGCCCCCCAACCACCCGCCGGGGCATTGTAGCGTTTGATCCCAGGCACAGGGCGTTGGCGGGTCATTGCATAGTCTCCGTCTATGGATGTTTTTCGCGGGGAAATTTGGCGCGTCGCACGGGTCGCGATGCTAATCACCCTTACGTTGCAATGCACATTTAGGGCCGTAAAACCCCGAAATCCAATGAAAGTCTCCAAAGTAGTTATAGATAATATTTATGAACTCGCCTCGGCCCGGAATGCCAGAACCGTGCTATCCGGGCAAGATTAAGAGGATGGCCCTGCTTTGGGGGCGGTCAACAGGGAAGGCGAGATCATGCGCGGGACGTTCGGCGCCGAGACTGTGAGAGACGGGGTTTTGCTTGTCGCGCGGATTTTCCTGGCGCTGCTGTTCGTGGTGTTCGGCTGGGAAAAGCTAACCGGCTTCGCCGGAACGGTCGCTTATTTCTCGCACGGCGGCGTTCCGCTGCCGTTTCTTGCCGCCGTCATCGCGGTCGTGGCGGAATTTTTCGGCGGCCTCGCCATCGCCATTGGTCTATTCACGAGGCCGGTCGCGCTTTTGCTCGCCCTTTACACGCTCGGCACGGCGATCCTCGGCCATCATTTCTGGAATATGTCCGGCGCGGCGCGGATGGAGAACGAGATCAACTTCCTCAAAAACATCGGACTCATCGGCGGGTTTTTGCTTCTCTATCTCACCGGCGCCGGCCGATATTCCGTCGACGACAAGATCAACGTCTTCTAACCCGCCTCACGACGCGCATCGCGAAACGTGACCGGCGCGTCGAAGTCGCGGTCGGGACCGATCGGCACGATGCCGCTCGGGTTGATCCAGCGATGGCTCATGTAATAGTGCCGCTTGATGTGCAGAAAATCGACCGTCGGCTTTATGTCGGGGTGCTGGTAAAGCCGCCGCGTAAAAGCCCAGAGCGCCGGATAGTCGATCAAGGCGCGGCGGTTGCATTTGAAATGGCCGAAATAGACCGCGTCGAAACGCACGAGCGTCGTGAAGGTGCGGATGTCGGCCTCGGTCAATTGATCGCCGACGAGATAATCGTGACGCGCAAGGCGCCGTTCGAGCCAGTCGAGCGTCGCGAACACCCGCTCCGCGGCGTCTTCGTAGGCCTCCTGCCGCTGGGCGAAGCCCGCCATATAGACGCCGTTGTTGAGGCCGGGATAAACGCGCGCGTTGACTGCGTCGATCTCGGCACGGAGCGGTTCGGGATAATAGTCGCCGGGTCGCGCGCCCAGATGATCGAAGGCCGAATTGAACATCCGGATGATCTCGGCGGATTCGTTCGAGACGATCGTCTTCGTTGCTCTGTCCCAGAGCACCGGCACGGTCACGCGGCTCGTGCAATGCGGATCGGCGAGGAGATAGATGTCACGCAGCCTGTCGCAGCCGTTGACGCTGTCGGGGATGACGCTTTCGCCCGGCACGAAGGTCCAGCCGTCGTCGGCCATCAGCCAGTTGACGACAGAGACGGAGATCATGCCCGCGAGCGCCTTCAGATTGCGCAGGATGAGCGTGCGGTGCGCCCAGGGGCAGGCGAGCGAGACGTAAAGATGATAGCGTCCGGCCTCGGCCTTGAAGCCGCGTTTGCCCGGCGGGGCCGTGCCATCAGCCGTCACCCAATCGCGAAAAATGGAGGGCGGCCGGTGCAGGACGCCATCCTTGAGAACGCTCTCCATTGCGTTCGTCACCCAGATGCCGTCGATCAATTCACCCATGCGCGTCCTCGCTCTGCGCAGCGGCGGCCCGCACGCGCGGCGCGACCTCGGTGCCGAGCAATTCGATCGAGCGCGTCATCACTTTATGATCGAGCGCCGCGACGCTCATCTGGAACGTGACGCGCGCGATGCCGCCGAGCACCGCGCTCGCTTTCAATATTTTCTCCGCGACAGAGGCCGGATCGCCGATCAGATAAGCTCCGTGCGGGCCGGTCATCGCCTCGAATTGCGCGCGGGAGGGGGGCGACCAGCCGCGCTCGCGGCCGATAGTGCCGAACATGGTCAGCCAGCCGGGAAAGAACACGTCTTTGGCCTGCTGTGCTGTCTCGGCGACGAAGCCGATCGCGTGAAGGCCGACTTGCAGCGTCTCTGGCGCATGGCCAGCGCGGCGCCCCGCCTCGCGATAGAGATCGACCAGCGGACGGAAGCGGCGGAACTCGCCGCCGATGATCGCGACCATCAAGGGCAGGCCAAGAGTCCCGGCGCGGGCGAAGGATTCCGGCGTGCCGCCGACGCCGACCCAGATCGGCAGCTTTTCCTGCACGGGGCGCGGATAAATTCCCTGACCATTAAGCGATGGCCGGAAGCGGCCCGACCATGTGACGTCGGTGGATTCGCGCAGCTTCAGCAAGAGATCGAGCTTTTCGACGAACAGATCGTCGTAATCCTCGAACTTATACCCGAAGAGAGGATAGGCTTCGCCGAATGAGCCGCGCCCGACGATGATCTCGGCTCGCCCCTGCGAGATCAGATCGAGGGTGGCGAATTCCTGGAAGACGCGCACGGGATCGGCGGCGCTGAGAACCGTCACCGCGCTGCCGAGGCGGATGCTTTTCGTGCGCGCCGCGGCTGCGGCGAGAATCACGGCCGGCGCCGAATCGAGAAATTCCGGCCGATGGTGTTCGCCGATGCCGAACACGTCGAGGCCGACGCGGTCCGCCACCTCGATCTCGTCAATGAGATCGGCCATGCGGGCGGCAGCCGACGCGGGCTTGCCCGTTGCGGGGTCCGGAAGATTGGCCGCAAAACTGTCGATGCCGATGTCCACGCCTGTCTCCTGCCTTAGATGAAGCCGGTCATTTGGCGCGCGCGGCGACGATATCGATATCGATGCCGACCTCCAGCGCGACATAATCGGCCGTGGCCCATTGGCCCTGGCCGATGCCGAAGGCGGTGCGGATGAGTGTCGCGTGGCCCTTCGCGTGCGCGCTTGTACCATTCACATCAAGCGTGAAGGGAAGCGTCAACGGATGGCTGATGCCGCGCATGGTAAGCGTGCCGATGGCCTCATAACTGCCGTCGGGCTTCTTGCGGATACTATCCGAGGCGAAGCTCGCCTGCGGAAAATGGGCGATGTCGAACCAGTCGTCGCCGGGCAGCGCCGTGTCGCGCTGGGTGTCGCCGGTCGTGGCGCTCGAAAGGTCGACCGTCACCTTGATATGCGAGGCTTCGGGGTGCGCGGGATCGAAGGCGATTGCCGCGTTGTAACGTGCGAAAGCGCCCTGGAAGGGCTGGCCGGTTTGCGTGCCGGAAAAGCCGAGCCGGCTCTTGGTGAAATCGACCGTCCAATTGGGAACGTCAGCGGCGCAAGCGCAGGTGGCGGTGGCAAGGAGTATCGCGGCGAGAGTGGCCGCCCATACCGGCTTTATCATTGCGAAGGTTTCCTGTTCGCGCCGCGCGGGCTTCGCCCGGGCAGGATGCGCGTCAAGATATCGTCGTGGAGAAGGAAGTGATGCCGCAGCGCCGCCGCGGCGTGGAGCGTGACGAGCGCGATCAGCGCCCAGGCGAGATAGGCATGGGTGCGCGTCAGAACGTGCTCGACCGGCGCCTTGTTATGCAGCGTCGAAAGGATCGGCAGATGCGGCCAGGGGATGATTCCATAAAGCACGGTCGGGATATTGAGCACGGCGGCCGAGACCAGCGCCCAGCCGGTGAGAGGCAGAACGAACAGCGCGGCGTAAAGCAACAGATGGGTTGCTTCCGCCGCCTTGCGCTCGACTGGCGGCATTGAAGCGGGTAAGGCGGGCGGCGGATGCGCGAGCCGCCAGGCCAGCCGCAGAAAAGCCGCGAGCAGGATGGTGATGCCGATCGATTTATGGAGCTGGTAGAGCTTGAAGAGCGCGAGAGGCTGCAGCTTCACATGCGCCATGGTCAGGCCGATCACGACGAGGGCAAGAATGCCCAGCGCCATGATCCAGTGAAGGAAGACGGCAACCGCCGTATAGCGGTTGCCGGGTTGCGCAGATGCCATGATTATTGCTGAAGCTCGAATGCCCCCGCGATCGTCAGATGAACATCATCGCCGATATAGGGCACATAGGCGCTGACGCCGAACTGGCTGCGCTTGATCGTGCCGCTCGCTGCAAAGCCCACTGTATAGGCTTTGTCGATCGGGTTGATGCCCGCGCCGACGAGATGCGCCTTCAATGTGATCGGCTTCGTCACGCCGTGCAGCGTCAAGGTGCCGGAGATGAGGGCGCTGGCGGTGCCGGCGAGCGTGATCTTGGTCGATTTGAACTCCGCCGTCGGATATTTGGCCGCGTCGAACCACTTTGCGCCCTTCAGCTCGCCGGTAAGCTTCGGCACGGTCGTCAGCACGGAATCGACCGGGATCGTCACGTCGAGTTGATCTGCGGCCGGATTGGCGGGATCGAGCTTCAGCGCCCCGGAGGCGCCGGAGAAGAAGCCGGAAAATTCGCTCAGCCCGAAATGTGAGAGCGTGAAGGTGACCTGGGTGTGATAGGGCTCGACCTTATAAGTGCCGGCCTTGACCGTCGCCGGGTCGCGCGAGGGCGCCTGCGCCGAGGCTGCGCCGGCGAAGACCAGCGCCGCGCTCAGCGCGGACGCGGTGAGAAAATGCGAATTCATTGAGTGACTCCTGAAGGCCCCGCGGGAATAAAAGGGCGGCATGCCGCGCCGCCGGAGCATATCCGCCGGAGCCGCCAGCCCCCTCCTCACAAATTGCTGTCCATTTGAATAGACGCTATATTTCGATCTTATCCATCGCAATCTACGATAGTTATATGCTGGACGCCGTATCGCTCGATCAACTCAGGGTCTTTATCTGCGCCGTGGAGGAAGGCAGTTTCTCCGCCGCGGCGCGCAAGCTGCGCCGGGCGCAATCGGCTGTCAGCGAAATGGTGAGCGCGCTGGAAGCGCAGATCGGCGTCCCGCTCTTCGATCGCGGCGGCCGTTATCCCAAGCTCACCGGCGCCGGTGCGGTTCTGCTTGCCGATGCGCGCGGCATCGTCTCCGGCGTCGATTTCATGAAGGCGCGCGCCAAGGGCATGTCGGCGGGCCTGGAGCCGGAGCTTTCGGCCGTGGTCGATGTCTTCTTCCCGATGGAGGCACTGACCTCGGCGGCGAAGGAGTTTCGCGAGCGATTTCCCGGCACGCCGCTGCGGCTTTATGTCGAGGCGCTCGGCGGCGTATTCCAGCCGCTGCTCGATGGCCGCGCCAGCCTCGGCATCGCCGGGCCGCTGCCGCAGATACCGGCCGCGGTTACGCCGGAGCGTCTGTCGGACGTCGGCCTCGTCATGGTCGCGGCGCGCGAGCATCCGCTGGCGGCGTTTGAGGGGCCGATTCCGAAATCGGAGCTGGCGCGGCACGTCCAGCTTGTCCTGACCGACCGCTCGGAGCTTTCCGCCGGCCGCGAATACGGCGTCGTCTCGCCCGCGACCTGGCGGCTCTCGGATCTTTTCGCCAAACACGCCTTTCTCCTCAACGGCCTCGGCTTTGGCGGCATGCCGCTGCATACGGTGAAACCCGACATCGACAGCGGCAAGCTCGTCGTGCTGAAAATCGAGGATATGCCGGCCGGCGGCCTGATGTTGCCGATGTATGCCGTCTATCTTACCGCCGCGCCGCCGGGCCCCGCCGGGCGCTGGCTGATCGAGCGGCTGAAGCTCTGTCCAAGTGCGCTCCTCAAAGCGGAACCTGAAACTGCTTCCACTGGACCATGAGGTCCTTGAGATCGAGCACGCGGCCATCGGCAGTAAACGTGCCATCGCCATTGTGATGCAGGGTGCGGCGTTCCTTGCGCGTGCGGTCGATCCAGATCGCCACCGCTTCAAGAACGAAGAGATTGTATTTGCCGACAAGCGACGTGTCGGCGACGCGGCATTCGATATTGGCGAGGCATTCGGCAACCAGAGGCGCGCCGACTTCGGCGGCGGGCAGGGGCGTCAGCCTGAATTTCTTGAATTTGTCGGTTTCGGCGCCGGAACAATTGCCGATCTTGACCACCTTGCGGGCGAGATCGACCGTCGGCACGGCGATGACGCATTCGCCGGTCTCGCGGAGCGCCTTATAGCTGTGGTCCCACGGGCCGATGATGCAGCCGATCAGCGGCGGCGCATGCTGGATCATCATATGAAAGCCCATCGTCATGATGTTCGGTATAGAGTCATGCCGCGTCGTCACCAGAACGATCGGTCCGGCTTCGAGCAGACGATAGGCCTTGGTGGGTGCAATTCGATCCATGCCTTAATCTTCACTGACGTCTTGACGCGCGAATCTGCTACGGAAAATCATGTCACGAAATTCAGTCAGACTGACGCTGCTCGTTATCGCATTTCTCGTTGCGGCGGCTTCATCCGCCGGCGCGCAGGCGAACCTCGTCGAAAGCATTCTGGGCGATCCGGCCGCGCCGGTCGCCGGCGATCCGCATGGCGATGTCACCATCGTCGCCTTTCTCGACTACAATTGCCCCTATTGCCGCCGCGCGACGCCGATGCTCGACCGGTTCGTCGCCAGCGACCGGCATGTCAAGCTCATCTATAAGGATTGGCCGATCCTCGCGCCATCGTCCATCGTCGCGGCGAAGGTGGCGCTGGCGGCGAATTATCAAGGCAAATATCAGATCGCGCATGATGCGTTGATGGCGATCAAGCTCAGTCCCGCGACCCAGGCCTCGATCAAGCAGGCGATGGAGACGGCGGGGATTGATCTTACGCAATTGAACAAGGATCTCGCGGCGCATAACGCGGAGATCAGCGCCCTGCTGCAACGGAATATCGAGCAGGCGAACGCGCTGCATCTGCAGGGCACGCCGGTCTATCTCATCGGTCCCTATCTGATCGCCGGCGCGATCGATGAAGCCGGATTGAAGAAGCTCGTGACGAAATTGCGTGACGCAAAATAGCTCTTCGCGGCCGGCATCAACTCGCAAGACTGCAGCTTGCAAGACTTCAGCTTGCGAGACTCATGCGGCGGGCATCGCTCGCGGGCTTTGAGAGCTTGAGCAGGAGTTCGGCCTCGGGGAGCGGCCTAGAGAAGAGATAGCCCTGGCCCTGCGTCGGGCCAAGCATGCGGACGAAGGATTCCTGCTCGGCCGTCTCGATCCCCTCGACAACGATTTCCAGCGACAGATCCTTGGCAATCTGGGTGATCGCCTTGATGATCGCGGACGAAGCGGTATTGACGTAAAGGCTGTCGGTGAATTTCTTGTCGATCTTGATGGTCGAGAACGGAAAATCCTGGATATACGACAGCGACGAATAGCCGGTGCCGAAATCGTCGAGCACCAGTTTGGTGCCCATGCCCGCCAGAATGTCGAGCGTCTTGTGTGTCGAAGGCGTATTCGCGAGCAGGAGCGTCTCGGTGATTTCGAGATGCAGCCGCCGCGCCGCCAGCCCGGTCCGTTGCAAGGCGGAGCGGACCGCGCCAATCAGCAATTCGGGCTGATTAAACTGGACCGGCGAGAGATTGACCGCCACGGCGATATCGTCCGGCAGCTTCAAAGCAATTTGGCAGGCGGCTTCGAGGATTTGCTCGCCGATCTCGACAATCGCCATCGTCTCTTCGCTGACGGGGATGAAGGCGCCGGGCGGGAGCAAGCCGCGCGTCGGATGATTCCATCGCAGCAAGGCTTCGACGGCGACCACTTTCTTCGACGCGAGCTCGTAGATCGGCTGATAGTGGAGAACGAATTCGTGCCGGTCGACCGCGAGCTGAACCTCGTTGCGCAAGGTACGCTGCGCATGGATATCGCTTTCCATCTGCGGTGCAAAAATACGGTATGTCCTGCCGCCCGCGCGCTTGGCCTCGTAGAGCGCGATGTCAGCCTTCTTGATGATATCGCCGGCGAGAAGCCCGTTGTCCGGAAAGACCGCCGCGCCGATACTTGCCGTCGGCGCGAAAACCTTGCCCTCGACGCTCACCGGCTGCGCCAGGGTCGCGGCAATGCGCCGGACGATGTGCTCTATTTCGACAATCTCCGTGCAGCCGAGCTTGATGAGAAATTCGTCGCCGCCAAAGCGGGCGATGAGATCGCCGGCGCGGGTGACGGCGCGCAGGCGGCGCGACACTTCGACGATCACCGCGTCGCCCGCGGTATGGCCCATCGTATCGTTGATCTCCTTGAAGCGATCGAGATCGAGATAGAGGATGGCGAATTTCTTCTGCGGGTCGGTGGCGATAACTTGCGAAACCTGCTCGCTGAACGTGTGACGGTTCATCAGGCCCGTCAGCTTGTCGAACATGGCGAGATGCCGCGTCGCCTTGTCGGCATTGTAGACGGCGATGACGTTCTGCTGCAGCGAAAAGGTCACGAAGACGGTCGCGAGCATCGTCCCGATCAAGAGCAGCACCGCGACATTGCCATAGGTGCTGCGCATCAGTGCATAGCCGACGATCATCGGGCAGATGGTCAACATGACTTGCGTGACGACGATATGCGGGCGGCCGGCATTGCGGGCGACGACGCCCATCGCGTAGCCGACCGCCGCGCCGGCGGCGACGGCATGCGTTCCGGTCGAAGCGGGGTGCCGGATGAGAGCGTAGCAGGTCAGCCCGAAGGCGGTGGTGAAGAGCGCGGAATAAATGAAAAAGAGCCGGTCGTAATAGGCGCCGTCGGCGCGTGTGACCAGCTTATCCCGATGGCGGACAAAGCTGTGGTAGACCGACGTCCGCCCAATCCCCGTGGCGAGCATCGCGGCCGCGAGGAGCAGATAGAGCTTGTCTCTGGTCAACAGGTAGCCGGCCGCGGCGACCGCCATGCCGAGGATATTCGCCGAATTGAGCGATGACTGCGACGTGAACAGCGAACCGACGAGATGGTTGTAAAGCTCGGCATCGCGCCGCGAGTGCCGCCAGATCTGCGCCCGTCGCCAAATTCGCCAGCGGATATCCTTGAGAATCATTCCGGCCACAAGCACTTAGTCAGGGTAAAAGCCTTCAAGTCCACCCTGCACATAGAATCGTTGACCGGATGTTGCGCGTTATTCTTAAATTTTAGACCAAGTTGTAGCGGTCGAGAATCCTACTCAGCGGCAGGAACGGCGGGAACTCTGACCTGGGCTGTTTCGACGCGGCCTTGCTTGGCCATGCCGTAGATGTGCTGCAGCATCCGGTCCTGACCGACGCTGATTCGCTGCAGACGCGAAATCTCCATCGGGGACAACCTCAGCATGTGGTCCGTCCAGGCGGCAG
This sequence comes from Methylovirgula ligni, assembly GCF_004135935.1. Classification (NCBI taxonomy): domain Bacteria; kingdom Pseudomonadati; phylum Pseudomonadota; class Alphaproteobacteria; order Hyphomicrobiales; family Beijerinckiaceae; genus Methylovirgula; species Methylovirgula ligni. The sequence goes on from NZ_CP025086.1 coordinate 1,547,869, forward strand.
CGAGCGCAACGAGCTCATTGCGAAACTCTTCGGCCCGGCGGCGATGGAAGGCTTCGTAGAGGCCCAGCCGCGCGGCATGCATCGGCATCGTCTCGCTCGCATATTTGCGCAGCCAAGCCTCGCCCTGGCCCGAGGCAGCGGTGGCATCCAGCGCACCCAGGGCCTCGAATTCCGCGGCGGTAAATTCCGCGCCCGTCGAGAGAAGCCTGTGCGCGGCCCTTGTGCCGATGCGCTGCGAGAGAACCGCCACCGAAGCGACCGGGAAATGGTTGAATTTGACCTCTGGATAGCTGAACGAGGTCTGCTCCTCGGCGATCACCAGATTGCAAGACAGCGGCGCGTCGATGCCGCCGCCTATGCCCTTGCCCTCGATCGTCGCCATCGTGATCGCGGTTCCCGAGAGGCTGGTGGCATTGCCCAGGACGCCTTCGATCGAGAGTCGCGCATGTTCCTGCAGGGCGGCGCGGTCGCCCCGACCGATGCAGTCGAGGTAAAAATCGAGATCGCCGCCAAAGGTGAAAATGGGCCCCTTGGCGCGGTAGGCGAAGAATCGGATGGGCGAGCGCTCATAATCCTCCCCGCCCCAAAGCGCGACGATGGCTTTTTGCAGACGCGAAACGCTATCGACGAGGCCGAGGGTAAAGACGGGCTTCGGCTCCGGCGCAATCGTCACCCAGAGGGTTTTGATCGGCGGCTCGTACTCGAGCTTGAGCTGCGGAAGGGACCCCGCCTCGTGACGGATTTCACCGATCACCTCAGCTGAGGAAACCTCGATGTCCTTGGGACGCGTAATCGAATGGACGGAGTGCGTTAACACGGCACAAATCCGATTCTTCCACGCCGATACTCATCGGCACTCCAATAAGTTGGGCTCGAAGTAACGATTTGTAAACCATAACTGGAATCATTTGATCGGTTTTTCGATAAGCTTTGACTCCTTCAACACGCCAAGGAACGGGCTCGCCTCGGCTGAGGTAAAGGCCGCGGAAGGATCAGTTGCGAGGGCGGCGAGATCGCAAAGCTCGGACTTTGCATGGTCGGGTTCGACCACGATGCGGGAAAATGACGCGGGTCTGTCATGCGATCTTCGCGGAGCTACGGCATGCGCGCTTCGGCCATCAGGCGCTTGATTTGCAAATTCGCGCGTCCTGCTAAACCCAAGCCGGGACGGCGCAGAGGGATTCATGATGCCTGATAGTTTTGATGTTGCGATCGTCGGTGCGGGCGCGGCGGGATTGGCGGCAGCGCTTGCACTGACACGCGCCGGCCGGAGCATCGTCGTGCTGGAAGCTCGCACACGTCCCGGAGGCCGCGCTTTCACTTTTGCGGCGCAGGGCGGCTTTCCGCTCGACGCCGGCTGCGGCTGGGTGCATTCCGCAGATCGCAATGTGCTGGCGCCGCTCATCGAGGCGGCAGGCTTCGTATTCGAAAAGCATTCGGCGAATTGGGGGCGCCAATCCGGCGACCAGGGGTTCAGCGCCACCGAGCAGAAGGAATTCGCCGAAGCCTTCGAGGCTTTCGATGCGCGGCTTGCCGCCGCCGCCTTGAAGGGAATCGATTCTCCGGCCTCGGATTATTTCGAACCCGGCACCCGCTGGAACAACCTGATCGACGCGGTCAGTTCCTATTATAATGGCGCGGAGTTCGATCGGGTCTCGGTGCTCGACTATGATGCCTATGTCGATACGGGTGTGAATTGGCGGGTCAGGGAGGGGTATGGCGCGGCCATCGCGGCCGTGGCTGCCTCCATCGCGCCGCGCTTCGAGTGCGCGGTGACGGCGATCGATCATCGTCATGTGCCGGTGCGCCTCGAAACCCAGCAGGGCCTGGTATCGGCGCGCGCGGTGATCGTCACCGTGCCGACCAATCTCCTCGCCAAGGAGCGGATAGCCTTCTCGCCGCCTCTGCCGGACAAGGCCGAGGCCGCGGCGGGCCTGCGGCTTGGGACGGCGGAGAAAGCCTTCTTCCTCTTGGCGCAGCCGGAGGAATTTCCGGTCGAGGGTCATCTCTTCGGCCGCATCGATCAGACCGCGACGGGTTCCTATCACACCCGGCCTTTCGGCCGTCCCTATGTCGAAGCGTTTATTGGTGGCCGCAACGCCGAGGATTTAATCCGCGAAGGCGAGGGCGCACTCGGCGCCTTCGCGCTCGATGAATTGAGCGCGCTCATCGGCTCCGCCTTCCGCCGGCGTGCGACGCCGATCGCCGAGACCGGCTGGGCGCGCGATCCCTGGGTGCTCGGCTCCTATTCGCATGCGCTGCCGGGGCACGCCGGGGCGCGGGCGGCGCTTGCCGCGTCGGTGGCGGAGCGGCTTTTCTTCGCCGGTGAGGCGACGCACCCGTCCTTCTTTTCGACTGTGCATGGCGCGTGGGAAACCGGCCTGCGCGCCGCGGAGGAAGCGTTGGCCGTCCTGCCCTCGCTGGCGCTTTGACAGATACCCGGCGTCAGTCTTGGATAAGTTCAGATAGATAGCCTCTCCCAACACCTCGCATGACGAACGCGCTCGACTGAACCATGAATTACTTCACCGCATTCCTCATCGTTGCCGGAGCCGGCCTCGCGGCCGCCGGGGCGGCGCTGCTCGTCCAGAAATTTGTCGAGGCCGACTGGCGGCGCGAGCACCATGACGTCGGCGCGACGGTCTTCCTGCAGCTCGGGGTTATCTTCGCCGTTCTTCTGGCCTTCGTCTTCAGCGAGTCCTGGACCGAATATAACGAAGCCTCGGCGGCGATCGATCTCGAGGTCGGCGCCCTGCACGGCGCGGCGATGATCGCGGCGACTTTGCCACCGGCGCAGGCGAAAGACATCCTGACCAAGACAAAGGCCTACCTGGACAGCGTCGTGCAAGACGAATGGCCGGTGATGGCGACGCAGCGCGGCGAGGATCTCGCGACCGATCGGAAATTGCAGGCGTTAATCCAGGCCGTCGCCAACCTCAACGCAGACGATTCGACCGCACGCGAAAAGAAAACGGAAATTCTTTCTCTGCTGACCCAAGCGCACGCGCAGCGCGAAATGCGGATCTTTCAAGCCGACAGCGGCATTCCAGGAGTGCTTTGGACGGTGCTGATCGGGTTTGAACTGATCCTGGCGGCCTTCGTCGTCCTTTCCGGCCTGCGCTATCGGGCGTCGGCGGCAATGGTCGCGGGCATTTTCACGACCGCGGTGACAAGTATTCTCGTCGTCGCGCGGCTGCTCGATTATCCGTTTGAAGGGGCTTTGGCCTTGCACGCGACGGATTTTGTCTCCGTCGTCAGTAAAGTCACGCGGCTGATCACGCCGATCGGCTGACGGGGCGACGCGGCAGCAAAGCGCTGGCGTTGCCGTATCGGCGCGCGCGTGGCGAAGCTTTGCAGTTCCGGGCGACGATATTACGCCAAAATAGCTTGCAATATATTGGCACAGCGCCCGCCAGACCCTTGCGCCGTGAGGCGCGACGCGCAAACTGCTGCCGGCGCGGCGTAAGGGGTTTTGAATGGTGCAAGTGCGAACGGCCGGGGTTCTCGCAGCGCTGGCAATTATGGGGTCTCTAGTTTTGCTTGCGGCAACGGGCGCGCAGGCGGAAACGCGTCGCGCCTTCGTACTCGGCATTCAACGTTACGGCGATCCGGACATCCAGAATCTGACGCGCGCGGATAATGACGCCGCCGATATTGCCTCTGATCTTCAGGAGGTCGGATTCGACAAGAAGAACATCACGCTCGCGACCGATGTGCGGACGCGGGACGAGTTCGACAAGAAGTTTCAGGCGTTCCTGAAGACGGTCGACGAAGGCGACGATGTCTTCTTCTTCTTCTCCGGCCACGGCACGGGCATCGAGGCAAGCAATAAGAATTATCTACTGCTGGGAAGTTTGAAGAGCCTCAAGACCTATACGCGGGCGCGCTTGCTCGATGCCGACCGCCGCGACGATATCATCGCGCTGAAGATGCCGGCGTTCGAGAGCCAGTATGACGCCGACGAAATTCCCAAAGACGGGGTTTCCGTTGCCGATATCATCCACGCGATCGCCGGCAGGAAACCCGCCGCGGCATTCGTCGTTCTCGACGCCTGCCGCTCGCTGCCGCCAGCGACCGCGGATATCCGCACGCTCAAGCGCAGCGCCACTTCCGGCAGCCGGCTCTTGCCGAACGATGACCTGCCGACCGGCTTCCTCACGCTCTATTCCGCCTCATATGGCGAAACCGCGATCGAGAGCTTCGGCCCGACCGACAAGCGCAGAAACTCGCTCTTCACCGAGGTTTTGCGCCAGGAGATGCAGCGGCCCGGCCAAACCCTGCCGCAACTGGCGGAGCGCGCACGGCTGGTCGTGCGTGCCTACGCGGCAAAGGGCGGCTTCGAGCAGGATCCGGAATATTTCGACAATCTCGCGGCGGCGGATGATTTCACCCTTGTCGGCTCTGTCGGTGCCGAACGCTTCCCGCTGCCGCAACAGCAGTGCGAAGGCGCGCAGCAGGATTGGGAGCAGATCAGCCAGCAGCCGGCGCGCGAAACGCTTGAGCGCCATCGGCGCCGGTTTCAGGATTGCCCGACCGCCGAGCTGGCCCGCCGCGCCCTCGTCGATCTCATCAGTTCGCCGGTCGGCAGTTCGTTCACCGCGACGCCGCTCGACCGCAATATCGATGATTGCGATCGCCTCGCCGCCGCCGATATCGACAACGCGCGGCCGCCGGAGGTGCCGGGCGTGTCGCTCGGCAAGCTCGATTTCGACGCGGCCATTCCGGCCTGCCAGAAGTCGATCGCCCGCAATCCACGGCTCGCGCGTTTCCTCTATGATTACGGGCGCGCGCAACAGGCGGCGGCCAATTCCATGCGCCCGGACGATCCGGCGCGCCAGCAGACGCTGCTGGGAGCATATGCAGCGTTCAAGGACGCTGCCGATCGCGGCTATATCGCGTCGCTCTACAGTCTGGCGACGGTCTTCGATTACGCGGAGGCCCGCAATCCGGACCAGACTCAGGATCAGGCGAACAAGGATCTGACCAAGGCGGCCGACCAGGGCTTTCCCGCAGCTATGTATGAGCTTGGCCTGCGCTACAAGAAGGGCCTGTTCGGCATCCAGCCCGATTTCGCCGAGGCCTATGATTGGATGGGCAAGGCGGCAGAGGCCGGTTCCGTTGCGGCGATGGTCGATGTCGCTGAATCGCTTTGGTACGGGCAGGGCGTCAGTCCCGACCCGCGCCGCGCCGTCGAATGGGCGGAGCGCGCCGCCGACGCTGGCTCGGTCGATGCGAAGGTCGATCTCGGGCTGTTTTATTTCTACGGCTACAAGATCGTCGACGACAACGGCGATATCGACGATGCCAAGAGCGTGCTCTCGGACGATTCGCGCGCGCTTCTCTGGTTCGGCCGTGCCGCACTCGCCAGCAATGCGCGGGCGCAATACAATCTCGCCATCATGATGGAAGCGGGCGACGGCTTGCCGATTCCGCAACCCGAAATCGCGGCGCGCTATTATCGTCTTGCCGCACATGGCGGCTTCGAGGATGCGGAGATCGACCTCGCCGAACGGCTGCGTTCCGGGCGCATTCTCACGAGTCCGGAAAACGGCGCGAACGAAGCCGTTGATTTGCTGCGGCGCGCGCTCAGCCAGGGTTCGGCCCGCGGCGCCACGTATCTCGCCGAAATTTACCGCAACGGCGAATTCGGCGTGATGAAAGACCCGCTGAAGGCGATGCAATACGCCTATCAGGCGATAAAGCTTTCGGCCGAGGCCGATCCCACGACAGAAGACGGCAATCCCTTCTTCGAGGCCGACGCCGGCATTCTGCTCGCCGAGATGGCCGTCAACGGGCAGGCGAACGATATCAACGGCCGGCCGTTGCTGGATGAGGACGAGGTCGACCGGCTGCAGAAATTCTACGGCACGATCAATCCCGATATTGGCAAGGTCGAGGTCCGCAAGCTGGAGGTGCCGCTGGGCTGCAACGGCTATTACAGCCGTCATGCCACGCTCTGGGTGTGGGACTGGGGCCGCCGCGTCTCGCCGACAGAACCGCAATTCCGCAGCATCGAGCGGCAGACGGGCTGTTACGACAATGCAACGCTGCGGCGCACTTTGATCGCCAGTTTCCTGCTGGCGAAAAAAACCAAGGTTCCCTTTGCTGATCTCATCTATCAACAGATCAAGGAAGCGCGCGATACGGTCGATGGCGATACGGCAGCCGGACGCCACGATTGAGGACGGCGGGTGGCGTTGCGATTGTCGCCATAATGAGCAAGATAATGGATCAGCGCGCTTGCGCGGGTGGGGAGAATTGCATGGCCGTTCTGCGTGCTCATCTGTTGCGAAGCTCGCGCCTCGCCACCGTTTGCGCGTTTGCCTTGAGCAGCTTCATTGCCGTCACGCCCGCGCGGGCGCAATTCGGGCTGGATACGTTCCTTCATCAATTGTTTTTCGGAAATAGCAACACCCACCACAAGCCGCATCATCCACATCATCATCGCCCGGACAGCGACGAGGACGACAGCGCCCTCTCCGATTTTCCGGATGATGAGGAGACGCGCGAACTCGCCAAGCTTGCGCCGCCGGCACGCGAACAGCTTGCTCTGCTTAAGAATGTCAATGCCAGCGACTCCCTCGGCGCGGTCGGCTCGTCCGACGCGGGCTCGGGCAATACGGCGATTGACGAGGCCGATCGCGACTATACGACCATGGTCGATCAACTCATGCAGACGCTCAAGTTGAAGCTCAGTGATTCCGGCCACCAGGGCGATGTCACCGAGACGGCCGTGCTCGATGCGCTGACGGAAGCCATCCTGCAGGCCAAGCTGGAGCGGTTCGAAACGTTCATCGGCGAGAATTGGTCGGCGGAGCGGCTGCGCGGCATGATCATCAAGCGCGTCACCGACGAGATCGGCGGCCTGTTCGAGGGCAATAATCGCGGCGCGGTGTCGATGGCCGATCTCAATTCCATGATCAAGAAGTCCGCCCGCGAGGTCTACGCGCGTCTGTTCGAAACCTCCGAATTGCTCGCCGCCAACCGCAGCGCGACCTTGTTCATGCAGCGGCTCTATCAGGCGCGCGGCGATCTCGTGAAGGGCGATGTCCGGGAGGATACGGAGGACTTGCTGCAAAAAGCCTCGTCGGAAGGCGTCGCGCATTTCCAATATGTCTTCAGCCGCGCCGATCATCCTTACACACTGATCTATCGCACGCAGCGCATTATTTTCGATTGCCTGTCCGACAATGTGGAATCGATCGCGGGATCGGGGAGCGGCAATTCCTCCATCGCGGCGATCGAGGCGCGGCTCATCGACACCGAGCGCAAGCAGTGCACCAAATGGGTTCTTAATCAGATGCTCGGCGTGGACGGCGGCGTGAGGCCGCAGGTGCCGCTGCCGCTCCGCGTCATCTGGACGGCGGATGGCCCGAAGGAAGACCCGAGCATGTACGGGCACGCCTCGGATCAGAGTTGAGCTGACAGGCAAAGCTTTCATCAAAACGCAATTGCCAAGCGCCGCACGGCCGCGCCGCAGGCGACGCATTCTCGTCGCACTCACTTGTCATCTCTGCGGGATCGGCAATGCCTGCATGAGGAGTTTTGATGCGCGCCGTTTCCTTTGCTCTCGCCACAACATTTCTGGTTACTGTTTCTCCTTTCGATTTGAGCTATGCGCAATCGACGGATTGCGCCGTCACCGGGATCAGTGCCGAAGAGGCGCCGCCGCCGCTGCCCGAATACGATCAACCGCCCATTCCCGCCCCCGGCTATATCTGGACGCCCGGCTATTGGGCCTGGAACAACGTCGATTATTATTGGGTGCCGGGTAGCTGGGCGGAGCCGCCGGAGGCGGAGCTTCTCTGGACGCCGCCCTACTGGGGCTTCGCCAACGGCGCTTATGTGTTCCATCGCGGTTATTGGGGCCCGCGCGTCGGTTTCTACGGCGGCGTCGATTACGGCTACGGTTATGGCGGCCGCGGCTTCGAGGGCGGCCGTTGGGATCATGGCGCCTTCTATTACAATCGCGCGGTGACGAACCTCCGCGGCGCGACCATCACCAACGTCTACGAGAAAAACGTCGTCATCAGCAACAGGGATCGGATCAGCTACAACGGCGGCCGGGGCGGCCTGACGTTGCGGCCGACGGCGGAGGAAGAAGCCGCGGCGCGCGAGCCGCATCGCCCGCCGACGCAGTGGCAGACCCAGCATGTCCGCGCCGCCAGCGTGGACAGCACCGGTTTCGCCTCGACCAATCACGGCCATCCGGCCCACGGGGCGACGGCGCGGCCTATCGGCCTGGAGGGCAAGCCGGGCCATGAGGGTGCTCCGGGCGCACCGGAGGCTCCGGCCGGAACGCCGGGGCATACGCCACATGAACTGCACGCGCCGCTCGCGGGCGAGCACAATCCGCCGAAGCACGACAGGCTGGAGCCGGGAGCGCATAATCTGCCCGCCGAAGGCGGCAAACCCGTCCGCGAAAAGCCGCTTGAGCATAGGCTCGAGACCCCGGCCGTTGGCGGCCACAATCCGCATGTGCACCAGCACGTCGAACCGGGTGCCGGCGCGATGCGCATGGAGGCCGCTCCGGTACATCGCGAGGCGCCGCATCACGAAGCGCCGACCCGTATTGAAGCGCCGCCACATCGCGAGGATTCCCCGCGCCATGAAGCGCCCGGCGGCCGTCCGCCAGGGCATGAAGGCCATGAGGGCAGCAAACGCCCCGGCGATCGGTAGAGGCTCGCAAAAGCGTGTCCCGCCGCGTTGGCGGCGGGACTGGTAAACCCGCGCCGCAGCTCTAGCTAAGAGGGCGGACCATTCTTCAGCAGGGCGAGACACACATGGCAGACGTTGACGCAGGCAGATCGGGAACATTCGCCATTGGCGGCGAGGTCAAGATTCACCGGCTCGGATTCGGAGCGATGCGCATCACCGGCGCGGGGATCTGGGGGCCGCCGGCTGATCGCGCCGAGGCTTTGCGCACCTTGCGGCGGCTGCCCGAGATCGGCGTCAATTTCATCGATACCGCGGATTCCTACGGCCCGGATGTTTCGGAAGAGCTGATCCACGAGGCGCTCTATCCCTACAAGGGCCTGTTCATCGCGACCAAGGCGGGGTTCACACGTTCTGGCCCCAATAGCTGGACGCCGCATGGCGCGCCCGATTACCTGCGCGCGCAGGCGCTCAAGAGTCTCAAGAAGCTCGGCGTCGAGCGGATCGACCTTTGGCAGTTGCACCGGATCGACCCGAAAGTGCCGCGCGAAGCGCAATTCGCGCTGGTCCGGGCGCTGCTCGACGAAGGCATCATTGCCCACGCCGGCCTGAGTGAAGTCTCCGTCGCCGACATCAAGGCGGCGCAGAAAGTCTTCAAGGTCGCCACCGTTCAGAACCGTTACAATCTGGTCGAGCGCGGCAGCGAGGATGTCCTCGACTATTGCGAGGCCGAGGGGATCGGCTTCATCCCCTGGTTTCCCCTCGCGGCCGGCAAACTCACCGAAAGCGGTTCGGTGCTCGAAGAAATCGCCAAGACGCATGGCCACGCGCCCAGCCAAGTGGCGCTCGCCTGGCTGCTGAAACGCAGCCCCGTCATGCTGCCTATTCCCGGCACGTCGAAGGTGGCTCACCTCGAGGAGAACGTCGCGGCGGCGTCCATCACGCTGTCGGACGCGGAGTTCGCGGCGCTCGATCGCGCCGGCAAGGCGGCGAGCGCGGCCTAGCTGTTACCTCTGGCAGTTGCGCCGATGCGCCCGGCTTGCCCATGCGAGCCGGGCTTTCTTCGTTGGAATTTACCATCGCTTCGGCGGGCGCTCCGGCGCGCCTGAGCGTGGCCTGATCGTTGCTTCTTAGTTTTCAAAATTTTGGAAATTTCTCTGGGCTACGGCTCCGTACAGCCGCCGTTCATGCAGGAAGGAATAGACATTTCTCACCAGAGGGGAACCTCCCGCTCCTCTCCGAATTTCCCCTACGATTTATGCGTGGTGTGTGAGTTCATGGACCAGATTGTACGCATCGCCAGCCCTGCGAAAACTTCTTGGGTCTCCCGCCGTCTGACCATTTCCTATTACACGGTTGCCGCTTTTGTCGGCGCGATCGATGGCGTTTTGATCGTCCTATCCAGCATTTTCGCCGACTGGTTCTATAATGTCCTCGTCCGTCACGATATCGAGCAGGTCGATATCGCGCTCGGCATCGGCTTCTGCGGCGGCCTCGGCTACATCCTCCTCGCCAAGGCGCTCGGCCTCTACTCCATGCAGGTCACGCTCAACCCGCAGAAGAACATCTCCAAGATCGTGTTCGTCTGGGCGACGGTCCTGTTCTCACTGACCGCGGTGCTCTTCCTGCTCCGCGTCGGGACGATCTTCTCCCGCGGCACGATCATCATCTTCGCTCTGACGGAACTCGCCGTTCTGCTCGGCTCGCGGCCCTTCTCCGCGCGGCTTCTGCGCTCGGTCATCGCCCAGGGTGGTATCGTCGGCCGCCGCGCCGTGATCGTCGGCGAACCGGCCGAGCTTGGCCACCTCAGTTCCAAGAACCTGCTGCATCACTTCGGCCTCAAGGAACTGGCGCGGGTGACCATCGCCGGCGCCGGCGAAATGACAGCCGGCGGGGTTGATACCGCCGCGCTTGATCTCGCCATCGACGTCGCCCGCCGCCACCGGGCCGACGAACTGGTCATCGCCGTCGACTGGCGCCGGACCGAAGTGATCGAGAAGATCAAGGAGCGCTTCCGCGCCTCGCCGCTGGCCGTGCGCTTGCTGCCGGACCGGACCGTGCGCGGGACGCTCGACCAGCCCGAATTCGCGCCGGACACCATGCTCTCGGTGGAATTGCAGCGTGCCCCGCTCAACGCGGCCGAGCGCTTCATCAAGCGCGCCTTCGATGCGGTGTTGGCAAGCCTTGCCGCCGCCGCGCTGGCGCCGCTGCTGCTGATCGTCGCCATCGCCATCAAGCTCGACAGCAAGGGCCCGGTGCTCTTCCGCCAGCAGCGGACCGGCTTCGATGGCGAGAAATTCCACATCTACAAGTTCCGCACGATGAACGTGATGGAAGACGGCCCGGTCGTCACTCAGGCGGCGCGCGGCGACCGCCGCGTCACCCGGGTCGGGGCCCTGCTGCGCCGGACGAGCATCGACGAGCTGCCGCAGCTCTTCAACGTCATCAAGGGCGACATGTCGCTCATCGGGCCGCGCCCGCACGCTCTGGCTCATGACGATCATTACGGCCGGCTGATCGCCACCTATGCTTTCCGCCATCACGTCAAGCCGGGCATGAGCGGCTGGGCGCAGGTCAATGGCCAGCGCGGCGAGACGGCGCGGGTCGAAGATATGCGCAAGCGCGTCGATCTCGACCTTTGGTACATCAACAATTGGTCGCTGACTCTGGACCTCAAGATCATCCTGAGCACCTGCCTCGAGATCACTCGCCAGCAGGCTTATTGAGTTCCGTTCTATTCGTATCTCGCGAGGGACCGGCGCGCCTTTAAAAGCGTGGCCGGTCCTTCAGCTTTTTTGCAGGGTTGCCGGCATAGACCGCCCAGGGCTCGATATCGCGGAAGGCGACGCCCCGCGCGCCGAGCACAGCACCCTCGCCGATGCTGACCCCCGGCCCGACAAAAGCTTCCGCCGCCACCCAGGCCTGCGCGCCGATCGCGATCGGCTTGGCGATCAATTGGAAATTCGGGTCGTTGATGTCGTGCGTGCCGGCGCAGAGATGCGCGCCCTGGGAGACGACCGCCTTCGCGCCGATCGTGATCGGCGCCTGATTGTAGCAATTGACGCCGGGGCCGAGCAGCGCGTGCGCGTCCATGATGAGGTTCGGCGGATACCAGACCCGCGTCTTGCCATAGACCCGGGCCGTCGGATGGATCTGCGCACCGAAGAGGCGCAGCAGCGCCGTCCGCCAGCCAAAGAGCGGCGGCGGCGTCCAGGCCGCGAGCGTCGCCCACGCGACCTGCCAGAGAGCGCGAGAGGCCCGGTTGGCGAGGCTGAAGCTCGCGCCGCCTTCGAGTGGCTTGGATTTCCGTGCGTCGAGAATGCTCATGGCCCGCTCATATACTCCCCGGCGGCCAGCCGATGATAGAGCGCCGCCCATTGCGCCGCGATGGCTTGCGGCGAAAACCGGCTCTGCGCCAGCGCGTGTGCCACCGCCGACATCGCCTGCCAATCGGCGGCCGGCAGGGCGAACGCGCGGCGCAACGTGGCGGCAATGCTCGCGGAATCCACCCCGGTCTCCAACGCCGCGCCCTGGGCGAAGCCTTCCGGCAGATTACAGGCCGCCGACATGAGGCTGGGCGTTGCGGCGGCCCAGGCCTCGAGAACGGCCATAGGCAGCCCCTCGCTCAAGGAGGGCAGAACCATGAAACGGGCTTCGCGCAGCAGCTTCTGCTTCTGCTCCCCATAGACCGGGCCAAGGAAAGCAATGCCGGGATCGGCGAGCGCCGCGAACCTGGCTTGCAAAGCTGCGACATGCGCCGGCTCGCCCCAGCCGGCAATGGCAAGCCGGTAGCCAGCCTCCGAGGCTTGCGCCGCGCTCCAGGCCTCGACGAGCGCCTCCAAATTCTTCTTCGGGTGAATGCGGCCGATGTAGAGCACGAGCGGCGCGCGTGGCGCGGGCGGCGCCGTGTCGGCGGCGACATAGTTCGGCACGACGGCGATGCGCGACTTCTCCGTGCCGGTCTCTCGCGCAATATCCCGCGCCTCCGCCTCCGTCAGGGCGTGGAAGAGGCTGGCGTCGCGCCAGCTCCGCCGCTCATAGCCGACACGGGCGAGCGCCTTTTTCCAGCGCCCGCGCGCCGTGATCCAGGGATCGAGCATGCCGTGCGGCGAAATCAGATAGGGCCGCTTGGTCGCTTCCGCCCAACCCGCGCCGCAAAGCGAGACATATTGCCAAATCCCATGCAGATGCAGGATATCGAGATCCGCGGCGCGGATCAGCGGCAGAAGGCCCGGTGCATAATCGAAGGCGGCCGGGCCACGGCTCGGCACGCTGACAAGCTCAACGGTGCCGAGGCGCTTTTTGTCCTCGGCGGTGAATTCGTCCGCGGCGCCGAAGACGATCGGCGTGATGCCGCCATGCGCCTTCAAGGCCTGCGCCTGCGCCACCACGGCTTCGAAGACGCCGCCGCCGAGGCGCGAGGCGCGCGCGGTCAGGAGGCCGAGGCGCAGCACCCGCTGGTTCTTTTCGTCGCCCGTCATTTCACCATACCTGCAACGTGGTGTATCCCAGAGCGCGCGCCAGCGCATAATCTAGAACAATATCGAATTGGCTGAACGGAAGATGAGCGCCACCAATTATGTGTCAACCTGGATGTATGTCGAATCGCCGAAGGAGGGCGGCCTCTATCCGCAAGTCGGCGGGCTGACGACGAGCCAGGCGACACAAAACATCTATTGGCGCTGCGTCTACACTTTCTTCTGGAGCGCCCATGCCTTTCTCAAGAAGGACGGCGTGAAATTCCTGCTGTTCACCAATATTGCGCAGCTTCCCGTCGTCGACGGCATAGACCTCAACACGGCGCTCGCCGATTTCGGCGTCGAGCTTGTCACCCTGCGCTACACTTGGGCGCCCGCGGGCTCGCGTCGGCCGTGGTTCAATCAATATTTCCTGTTCGACATTCTCGACTATGGCGCGGCGCGGCTCGCTGCGGACGATACGTTGCTCGTGATGGACAATGATTGTCTCGTCGTCGGCGATCTTTCGGCGGCCTTCGATCTCGCGCGCCGTGACGGCGCCCTGCTCATCACCGTCGATGTCAGCGAGGACGAGGATGCCAACGGCCTTTCCCGCCGGCAGGCGATAGATGTCTATGCCGAGATTGGTCACGAGCGCCCGGCGCAGCCGCCCGAATATTTCGGCGGTGAATTCTACGGCATCAGCGGCGCGCTGCTGGCGCGGCTCATGCCGCTCGCGCGCGAGATACGGTTGCGCAACGACGCTCTGGCGGCGACGGGCAATCGCTATTTCTCCGATGAAGCGCATTTCTTCAGCTTCCTGATGTGGCAACTGGGGTTGAGAGCGCCGAACGCCAACCATATCGCCCGGCGCATCTGGACGACCTGGAAGCTGAACAATACGCGCGACGCCGATTTGCGCCTGCCGGTCTGGCATCTGCCATCCGAAAAGACCTATGGCTTCGCCGATCTCTTCGCGCGGCTCGCGGCGCCCAAAGCGATCCCGGCCGATCCCGCGCGGCTGCAGGCACGGCTCGCGCGGATCATGGGCGTCGGGCGCAAAAGTCCGCGTAAATTCGTCGGTCATTTCCTGCGGGCGGCGCGGCGGCGGTTGCGCCGCCGAACGTGACTTGGCGTGACCTGGTCCGGCGTGACTTGCGCGCGCCTTTGGCTTATGCAGCGGCGCGGACGCTGGGCACATTCGGAGTAACGGGTTCATATGCGTATTTTGGATTCAGGTTTCCTGCGGCGGCGCCACCTCCTCAAATTCATTTTTGGTGGGTTTGTCGGTTCGGGCACCCTGGCGTTGACGCAGCGCACGGCCGCCGCGGCGGATAATCCCGATCCGGCTTCCCAGCCGCTGGCCTCGCAAAGCCGCTTTGCGACGCTCTCTGATCTGCGCACTGTCGAAGATCCGCACGATCTTGCCGACGTCGATGTGATCGTCCTCAATCACCACACGGACGACGATCGTGGCGGCGGCACGTTCCGCTGGGCGGCGAATTCGCAGGCTGCCGATGACAACGGTGTTTACATCAAGCCCGACAGCGTCCCGGAGGGCCAGCCCGGCCGTTTCGTCCGCGTGTTCTCGGGCGACATCAATGTGTGCTGGTTTGGCGCCCGCGGCGATGACGAAGTCGATGACAGCGTTGCGTTGCAGGCGGCGATCGATTGGGCCGAGAAGCGCGGCGGCGGCGTGGTGCGCGTTCCGCCCGGCGCCTACATCAGCAACAATGTGCTGCTGAAGAACGGCGTGACGCTTTCCTCGACCGCCGCGGCCTATGGCTATGCGCCGAGCAAGATCCTCGGTTCGTCCTTGCGTTGTACGCATCCCGGCTTCTGCCTCGATACGGACGAGAAGGGCGTGACGGCGGCGGCGGTGACGGGCATCAATTTCCGCGGCGGCGGGCCCAACCTCGCTGCGGGCGGCATCAGGCTGCAGAAGGCGAGCTGGTGCGCGATCAAGGTCGCGCAATTCGACAATTTCGCCGACGAGGCCATTGTCATCACCAGCGGCATGGCCTGCGCCATCGAGGATGTTCTGACGACCAACGTGCTGCTCAACCGGGCCCGGCCGAAGCTCGCCGGCGCGATCACCATCGGCGGCACCGATCATTATCTCAACCGCATCGAAGCGAACACGTCGCTGCACGCCTTGAGCGGCGCGCCGACACAGCGCACGATCGCCGCCTTCCTCATCCGCGACGCCAATCACTTCATCAGCAATTGCGTCGGCGAGATTTCAGATGTCGGCTTCGTCGTCGAAGGGCTCTATCACCGCTTCACCGGCACCCGCGGCGACCGCAATTTCGGCGAAGGCTTCATCATCAATTGCAAGCTGACGACGTTTTCGAGCTGCACGGCGCTCGACAACAATCACGACCCAAAAGCCGAAGCCTCGGGCTTCCTCATCCTCGGCCCGTCGAACACGCTCGCGAGCTGCATCGCCGCCTGCAATCGTCTGCCGTCCCTGCAGCTCTATGGATTTGACGACCACAACCCGATTGGCGACGTCGAACGCGACACGCTCTATGCCGCCTGCCGCAGCTCGAACCATCAGATTGCCGCGCAGCGCAGCGTCACCGCCAAGAACAAGGAATTGACGTTCCAGGACGTCGCGACCCGGACCGGAACGGAATCGCACTGAAACTGATCGGGCTTGGTCCTATTCGGCCGGCCCGGCCGGCGGGCGCGCCTTCACCGGCACCAGCAAGGACTTCAATCCCATGCCCGCCGTATTGGCGTGGGCGAAGAGGACGACATAGAGCAGGAACGGATACGGGTTGATGTTGAAAAACCGGTCGTTGAACATCCAGAAGACCGGGATGCCGAGGAAGCAGAAGAACCACTTCCTGTTGGTGCGATAAAGCTCGTAGAAAAGATAGAAGATCATCCCGTAGATGAGCAGCGACAGGATGCCGAACTCGGACAGGCCGAACAAAAAGAAATTATGGATCTCGACGCCGTAGCGGTCGAAGAAGCCGGCGCCATTACCGATAATCGGGCTCGCCATGAACCAGTGCCAGGCGACATTCCAGAGCTGATCGCGGCCGACGAAGCCAGAGCCGATCCCGCGATATTTGTCGTGCAGGAGAAAAGCCGAATTGAGCAGCGTTCCAGCTTTATCGGAGACGAGCAGCGCCAGCACGCCCGCGCCGGCCAGACCGCCGAGGATGAGAGCGAGACGCTTCTTGTTGCGCCATTCGTCGTAGACGAGCTTCGCGCCGATGGTGATGAGCGCGACAACGAGCGCAGCGCGGCCTTCCATCAGATAGATCGCGTAGAGCGACGGCAGCGTCACGATGAGGAACGGCACCCAGCCCAGCACGCAGGCGGCGAGGACGATCGACATGGCGATGATCTCGGAGCCGAGGTTGGGGTGCGTGTGATGGAAATAGGAATAGCGGCCGAAGGTCGTATCGATGTGCCCCGTCTTCGCGGCGACGAGGTAGATGAGCGTGCTGGCGAACATAACGCCGACGCTGGCGAGCATATATTTCGGGAGATTGTCGCGCCGGATCATCGTGAGCGTGATGAACACATGCGTGACGAAGCCGAAGATTTTGGCGTAATCCGCGAACTGTGAACCGCTGGGCACCGACGAGATAAGTATAATCGACGTCAGGACCAGCGCCGACAGCACGGCGATGCGGCTTATCGAGATGTATTTATAATAGATACAACAGATCAGCAGCTTCACGGCCAGAGTCGCCGCGTGCCAATAGTTGATATAGGGATAGATATTGAAGATGTAGGAAAAAGGGACGAGCGAATCTATCGCACCGAAAATAAGGGCGACAGCGACCGGCGGGTCCAGCACATCGTACCGCTGAGTCTTTTCTTCGGCTGCGGATTCTGGCGACGGCGCGAGCAACTAATCCTCCGGACGCAGGGGCGGGTATTTATCCCTTCGTTCCCAAGATCTTATCGAGATAGGTCAATACCGCTTTCTCATAGGCCGCGATAGTAAAACCTTCGGCAATTGGCGGCGCTGCCTGCTGCCACGATTGCAAAACATCGCGATTATCGATCACGTACATGAGCGCCGCATGAACGGCATCTTCGTCGAGCCGCTCCAGCGCCATGCCGGCGTGCGGAATTGCGTCGAGGTTGGAATTCTTCGATTGTATAACGGCACAGCCGCAGGCAAGCGCCTCGTAGATCGTGATCGGCGATCCCTCGAAATAGGTCGGGAAGACGAGGCAGTCCGACTCGCGCAGATAATCGGCGACGGCGGCGCGCGGCACGGTCGGGATCAAGGTCACAAGATCGGCATATTGGCGGAAGGTCGCGCTCGGCACCTGCAATTGCCCGACGATGGTTAGCGTCGCCGCATTGCGCGGCAAGCGGGCGAAAGCCTTGAGCAGCAGGTGGATCCCTTTGCGCGGGCCGGCCTGGCCCAGGAAGAGAAAGCGCACCGGCCGGTCGGTTGGCCGGAGCGGCGGCGGCCCGGGCTTGAAGAAGACGTCATCGTAGCAATAGGGCAGCACGTCGATCTTGCCGGCGAGATCGGGCCGGGCGCGCGGATCGAGGATCGTATCGCGGCAGAAGTCGCTGCCGACCACGATGCCATCGGCGAGCGTATATTCGCGGTCCTGAAGATCGATGGTGGATTGCGGAACCGCGAAGCGGGGACTTGAGAAGAAGGGCTTATACTCCTCGTAGATCTCCTGCATCATCGCATTGTAGACGCGCGGATCGCCGATGGTCTTGTCGAGGATGCGGACGATGCCGCGCTGCTTGGCGTAGGCGAAAACGTCGGCCGAGGACGTATCGTAACCCCAGACCGCCGCGACCGGCGCGCGCGCGATGAGCCCGCAGACCGATTTCGCGAAGGCCTCGTTGCCGGCTGTGTTGACCTTCGCCGCCAGACGCCGCAGGCCGGCGCGCGAAAGTCCGCGCTCAATCCATTCGTGGAAACCGAACGTCCAGATCAGTTCCGGCGACAGGGACGGATGATAGAAGCGGCCGAATTCCGCGGTGAGCCTTTGGCGCAGTTCGGCCGGGAGATAGGGCAGGGCGCGATAGGGCCAGCGGTCGCCGCGGTAGAAGATCGAGGTGGCGTACCAGCCGAGGCGATCGGTGTCTTGCAGAGCGCGCGCCGTCTGCCAGGAATGCTGCGTTCCGGGGTGAAAGACCCCAACCTTGCGAGTCATATCACATCCGAGATTTGGTCTTGCGAGATCTGGTCTTGCGAAATCTGGTCTTGCAGAATTTGGTCTTGCAAAAGTGACTCTTGCGGTGCGCCGGGGGCGCCGCTTTGCCGGATGATCTGCACATAGGCGAGGCGCATCACGACGATGAACATGAAGCAATCGAGCGCCAGCAGCGCGAGGCCGGCGCCGGTGGCCTGCCGCCATAGCGACAGCGGATAGGTGAGCGCGACGCTGGCGATCGCCGCGGCGAGATAGGTGTAGGAATAACTGGCGTGCCGGTTGGCAGCGAGGATCAGATTCGACACCGGGTGCCACATGCCATTGACCAGCATCACCGCGGTCATGACGATGATGAGATCGAAGGACGGATGCACGGTGCCGTGCGTCCATAGCACGACGATCTTCTGCCCGAAGACGAGGAGAACGAACGCGCCGGGCAGCAGGATCGCCGCATCGGTCGCCAGTGTCGCGAACAGGAAATACCGCTGCAGCCGCGCGTTGCTGCGCGCCACGGCCGTCGAGAATTCCGGCATCAGCGCATGGTTCAGCAAGGTCGTGAACTGCACCCCGGCGCGGATCAGCGTGCGCACCGTGGTGAAGACCGGGACCGTGGCGGCGCCGGTCGCCACGCCGAGTACGACGGGCGTGCCTTGCAGAAAGGCGGCCTGGGCGAAGGGCAGCGCCAGCGCCGCCGCCGCAGGCTTAGCCAGCCGCTTGATCTCATCGAGATTGGCGCCGCGAAAGCCGAGGCGAAGCCACGGCACCTGGAAGGTCAGCATCAGCGTTTGGCCGATGACGCAAACCGTGCGCGTCACGACATAGGCCGTCGCGGCGGCCAGAAGCGAGCCGCCGAGCAGCACAGTGACGATACAGGCGAAACCCTCGGCGAGCTGGGTGACGGATTGGCCCATCACCCCGGTCGCGTAGAGGCCGGAGCAGCGGAAGCCCGCCATCAGCAGGCTGCTCGCCAGGCAGATCAGGCCATAGGCGACGATGAGGACGAGGGTGATGCGGATCGCGCCGGGGCTGACCCCTATGCCGAAGTTCAGCCAATCGTTGGGCAGCAGGGCACAGACGAGAACGGCGATGAGAAAGACGGAGGTCGAGACGAAGGTGATGGCGGCGAACGCGCTGTGATAAGTCACGAGCGTGCCGGCCTTGTCGCCGCGCGCGACCTTCATCGTCATATCGACGCCTGCGGCGGTGGCGAAGCCGAAGTCGCCGAGCGCGAGATAGGACGGGATGGTGAACAGCATCAGCCAGACGCCGTAAAGCTTCAGCCCCCAATGCGTCGCAAGCACCGGGACGAGCGCCAATTGCAAGCCGATGATGACCAGTTGGCTGAAGGCGTTGGCGCCGATGCCGCGGAGTAGGCGGGCGAACATGGGTAACTCAAATCCTCGCCGCCGGAAATCGGGGCGGCTCCGCGAGCTTTATCAACTGTATTATGAACCGTGCCTGACGTGTCCGAAAACCCGCCACACGTTTCGATGCGATGCCATAAAGTCTTGTGAAATCATAGCAATTTCATGACGCCTTCGACGAAGGCGGGGGTATCGGCGCGGGGCAGATATTGGGCGCAGCCGATGGCGAGGCGCTCCCACAGGTCTTCGTCCTCGTGCAGCCACTGCATGAAAAAGGCCAGGCCCGCGGGATTGTCGGGCTCGACGACGAAACCGTTGACGCCGCTGCGGACCAGCGTTTCGAGCGCACCGCAATTGTGCGAGATGATGGTCGGCACGCCCATCGCCTGCGCCTCGATGATCACATTGCCGAACTGTTCCTCGATACTCGGCAGGATGAGCGCGAGCGATTGCGCAAGTTCGTGGGCGATTTCCGGCCGCTGCAGAAAGCCGCGAAGGACGACGAAATCGCCGAGATCGAGGGCGGCGATCTTGGCGCGCAACTCGGTTTCCAGTTCGCCCGAGCCGCAGATATGCAGCGGCCGCGGTGTCGCGACCGCCTTGCGGTAGAGCGCATAGGCGTCGATCAGGACGTTGAGGTTCTTTTTGGGGACCAGACGGGTGACGGCGGTAAAGCGCCGCGCGGCGTGCGGCAGGCCGCCCGGCGCCGGTTCCGCGCCCGCGAGATTGCGGATTTCGCCGACAGACAGCGTGTTATGGCCGTAGGCGATCGGTACCCGGCTGCCGCGCAGGAAGCGGATATATTCCTCCGAGCGGCCGCGGTTGGTCAGAAATCCGGCATAGGGAAGCAGGATCAGCGATTTGAACACTTCCCAGCGGATCTTGCGGTCGTAATCGTCGAATTTCGACAACAGCATGCCGAAGACGCGCTTGTTCATCAGCGCCAGGACCATCGACGTGAGGATGACCGCCGCGTCATTGTAATGGCTGAAGAAAAACGCATCGGCGTGTGAGCGCAGGCAGAACGACAGGGTCCGCCACAGCTTGCGCACAAAGCCGATCGAGCCCGGCCGGGCATCGGGAAAGAGCGTGACGAGGCTGAAATTCTTGGCGTCGGGCGAGACCCACTCATAGGTCGTGCTCTTGCCGGTCCATTGCACGCCGACGACTTCCCATTGGCCGTCGAGCGCACGGGCCAGCGCGCCGCACCTGTCGACATGCATCGGCCCGAAATTTTCCCAGAGGAAGACGACCCTGCGCAGCCGTGTTGGCACGTGTCAGGCGCTCGCCGTCAACCGCCCAACGGATTGGGCGAAGCTTTTCGCATCGGCTTCCTCGGCAAAGGCGGAGGTGCCGGCGGAAAGACGCTCCCAAAGCAATTGGTCGGAGGCAAGCTTGCCGAGGAAGAAGGCGATCCCTTCGACACTGTCGGCCTGGACGGCAAAGCCGTTGACGCCGGAGCGGACGAATTCGTCGCGCGCGCCGCAATTTTCGGAGACGATGACGGGCACGCCCATGGCCAGGGCTTCGATGATCGAGAAGCCGAACTGTTCTTCGGAGCTTGACTGTATCAGCACGAGAGTCGACCCCAGCGCCTGGCTGACGGCGTCGGTCTGCTGGAAGCCCTCGAAGGTGACGAGATCGCTCAGGTTCAGCTCGCGCACATGCTCGCGCAACTCCTGATCGAGTCCGCCATCGCCGAAAATCCGCAACCGGCGCGGGTGGTTGGTCCGCGAGACATACAGCGCGAAGGCGTCGACCGCCACAAACAAATTCTTCTTGGCAACGAGACGCGAAATTATGGTGAAGTGGCGGTCCTGGAAATCGACGCCGCCCGGCGCCGGGGTAACGCCTGCGGCGCGGCGGATACGGTCGACCGAGATCGTGTCGTAATAATTCTCGATCCGGCTGTTTCCAAGACCCAGAAAGCTCAGATATTGGCGGCTGCGCCGCGAGCCGACGATGGCGCCGACATAGGGCCAGATCCAGATCGCCTTCAGTGCCTCGCGCCAGATCGAGCGTGGCCGGTCGTCGAACTTGGAATCGAGCAGCAGATAAACGCGCTTGCCGATCATGCGCATCAGCATGGCCGCGATTTGGACGCTCGGCTCATTATAGTGGCAGAGGAAGACGTGGTGTGCGCCCGAGCTGACGCTGACGCGCACCAGCTCAAAAGCCGTCCGCAGCGCGCCCCTTTGGGTCTTGCCGTCGAGGAGGGTGCGCTTGACGAAATGCTGGCCGGTTTCGGGCTCCCACGAATACGTGGAACTTGCCGGATTGAGTTCGATCCCGAGGATTTCCTGACGCGGCATGGCGCGGGCTACAGCGTCGCAGCGGTCGACATGGGTCGGCCCGAAATTCTCCCAGAAAAACATAATGCAAGTCACGGTACTTCTCGATCTGCCTGCATCTCAGGCTGGCGCCGCGTTTTTTACGCGACCGGCCAAAATCGTCTCGAAACGTCCGGCGATCATGCCGACGTCGAAATTCTCGTCGGCATAACCGCGCGCCTTGACGCCTGCGTTGTGTCGCGCCTCGGGGTCCTTCAGGAACCGCCGGATCGCCGCGACGAAACCTGCTTCATCGTTGGGCGCCACAACGTAGCCGGCGCCGGAGCGCATCAAGATTCGTGCCGCGAGATTGGCCGCGTTGGCTGAGAGCACGATTGCCTTACCGGCACATAGATAGGACAGAACTTTCGAAGGAACAGAGTAGACGGCAGCATCGGGCTCGATCATCGCCAGCATCACATCGCCGGTAGCGAGAACGCCGCTGTAATCACGAAAATCCTGGAAGGGCAGAACCGTCAGATTTGAAAGTCCGCGCGCCTTTGCCGTGTCGCGCACTTCATCGGCATATTTGCCTTCCGACACGACAACGACGGCGACCTCTGGCTCGGCCTTGAAAGCCTCGGCCGTCGCGACAAGCAGCGAGGGATTATGCTTCAGCCCGAGTGTACCCGAATACATCAGCACAAATTTCCGGTTAAGATCGTGCGCGCGACTCCAGGCATTGTCGCGCGGCAGAATGAGAATTTTGTCTTTCGGCGCCCAATTCTCGATAATGAAAATGCGCTCGCGCGACACATTCCAATTAACGAGCGGGGTTATGAAATCTTCAGTAATGGCAATGACGAGATCCGCACGTCGCAAAAGACGCTTTTCCAGTTCTTCGTACCAAACTCCGATGGCGTGACCAACAACTGGAATCTTTTTCTTCAATACGGCTTTTATCGCGTTTGAATAAATGTCCTGAAGCCAAAATACGAAACAAATATTACAAGCGCGGCAGTAATTCTGGATCACGCGCTGCGGATCGAGCGGGTTGTTGCAGCCGATGACGACATCCGGATGCCAGCTTGCGATGCGCGCCGTAACGCGACGCCCATATTCGATCTCCTGCTGCCGGCGCGCAACGAAATCGTATTTCTTGAACGGCACGCCGAGGCTGATGGCTTCGACTTCGAATGTCTTGGGATCGTCCGGCTTCTGCGCGAGGTCGCCCTTCGGGCTTTGAAAATCCCCCAGCGAAAGATGCAGCACATTGTGCCCGCGTTTGGCGAGTTCACGCGCGAGCTCGACCGTAAAGGCATGGCCCGAATAATCGTTGAGCAGAATTCTCATTCGCGCAATGTGCTCCCGCCGCAGGCAGCGCGGCGCCTAAAGACGCCGCAGCCAATATGGAAAATTTGGCCAATTCAAAGCAGCGGCGCCATTGCCGCAAACCCGTGCTGTGCCACGCGCTAAATGAACGTAAGCGAAACGGGTCAGGGCTTTCCGGCGGTATGCACCTCGGCAATATAGCCGCCGGGAAACTCGAAGAAGGCGGTGCGCCGCCCCGCGGCCGCGAAAGGCTCGACTGTGACGAAAACGCCAGCCGCTTCGGCCTTGAGGATCGTCGCGTCCAGATCGGCGACCTCATAGCCGGTCGTCTCGCGGCCCCAGGGGAAGGGAAGCTGGCCGTCGGTCGCCAGGACCAGCGTCTTGCCGAAGGCCGAGTCGATCAGCACGCGCCGAAAGGTATTGAAAGGTTCACCAACCTCGGCACCCGGCGCCTTGCGAATATCCTCGACCACCTTGCCTTGCGAAAAGGCAAGATAGGAGCGGATGAAGGCGTCGGCCTGTTCCGGCGCGACATAGACACGGTTTTCGGGAACGCGCATGAGCGCGGGGGCGTGCGAGGGCTTTGTGTGCCAATAAAGCTGCATGTTGACGCCGCCCGGCCATTGAATGATCGCGTCGCGGCCGATCGCATCCTCGAACGGCGCGACGATGAGGCCGGCGCCGTCGGCCCGCGCGGCGGCGACCGCCGCATCGAAATCGGCGACGAGGAAACCGTTGCGCTCGGCGCCGAACGGGGCGGGGATCGGCGTGACGAAGCCGAAGACGGACAAAACGCCGACCGGCGTGCGCACGAGCTGCGATTTGGTCGTGCTCGGCGTCGGCGTCACATTGGCGATGATCTCTTTTGACGCCATGCCGCCGAAGGTCGCGACGAAACTTTTGACGAAGCGCTCGAATTTTTCCGGCGCGACATAGACGTGGGTCGTATCATATTGCGGCCCGACCGCCAGAGCCGGTGCGGCCTGCGCTCCGCCCGCAAGGCCAGCAAGCATGAGTATCGAAACAAGACCCAAAGTCATTCGCATCTTTTGCATCGTTCCCGTTCGCGCGCCGAGCCGCGCGGGATTTGGCTAGCGAAGATTCAGCGGCTTGTAACCACAAAAAATCTTGCCGGGTTCAACAGCCTTGGGCATGATCGTCATGCGTCGGCTGATCATGACGTGCGATCCTTGTGGCAATGTCGTGAAGATCGCCTCTCGATCACGGCCCGCGCAGAGGTGGCGCCCGCAGGGCGCCCCACGACAGGAGAGTGGCTATGGCGAAGGGTCAATTGCGCAGCAATAAAGAAGCCAAGAAGCCGAAGAAGGAAAAGCCGAAGACGACAGCCGCAGCGCCGTCGGTCAAGGACGTCGGCGCCAAAAAGAAGTAGGCTAGGCCTCGGCGATCAAGGCTTCAAATCCGGCCTCCGCGACGAGGGCATCATGGTCCCGGCCTATCGCCGCGACCGCCAGCTTCCGCCCATTGCTGAAATAGCTCACCTGGCAGCTCTTCGCTGCCAGGTCGCCCTCTATTGTCGTCCGATCCCACTTTTCGGCATGCCCGACATAGCGGATGGAGACGTCGTAGTGCTGGCTCCAGAAGAAGGGCACAAGGTCGTAGCGTCGGCGCTGGCCGAGGATATTGCGCGCCGCGACCTGGCCCTGCTGCTCCGCCACGACCCAATGCTCGACACGGATGGTCTGTCCGCTCAACGGGTCGGGCCAGCGCGCCAGATCGCCGGCCGCGAAAATGCCCGGCGCGCTGGTTTCGAGATATTCGTTGACGGCGATGCCGCGATCGATCTTCAGCCCCGCATCCTGCGCGAGCCCGACCGCGGGCCGCACGCCGACCCCGGCGACGATTAAGATCGGCCGGCAGCGTCACGCCATTGCCGAGCGTCACGCCGCGTTCGTCGATGGCGGTGGCGCTCGTGCCCAGATGGAAGGTCACGCCGTGCGATTCATGCAGGGCGCGGACGAAATCGCCGATCTCCGGGCCGAGGATTTTTTCAAGCGGGCGTGCCTCGGGTCCAACAACATGCACGTCGAGGCCGCGCTCGCGCAGAGAGGCGGCCGCCTCAAGTCCGATGAAACTCGCGCCGATGATGACGGCGCGCTTGGCTTTTTCCGCCGCCGCGATGATCGCCCGGCTGTCGTCGAGCGTGCGCAGATAATGGACGCGCTCGGCGCCGGGAATATTGAGATGCACTGGATCCGCGCCGGTCGCGAGCAGCAGCCCGTCGTAGGAATGCAGAGTGCCGTCTTCGCGCCGAACCGTCTTGGCGGCCGGATCGATGGCGACGATACGGGCATTGAGGACGAGATTGATCCCGTGCTTCTCATAGAATTTGGCGGAGCGCAGCGGAATCCAGGATTCCTCCGCTTGGCCGGCGAGGTAATCCTTCGACAGGTTCGGTCGGTCAACAGGGACCGAGTCATCCGCGCTCAGCAAGGTGACTGGCCCGGCATACCCCTCCCGGCGCAGCATTTCCGCCGCCGCATTGCCGGCCGCGCCGCCGCCAATGATGAGCACGGAGGCCGGTACGTCAGGTCCCTTCAATTCCGGCTTTGGGGGAGGCGTCAGCTTTTCGGTGACATGGATGTTGCCGTCGCGTTCCACGATCTGCCAGGCCGCAACCGGATCGAGCGCCGGGGCACGCAGCGCCTCGCCGGTGCGCAGGCTGAAACAGGCGTGATGCAACGGGCAGCGCACTGTATCGCCGACGATGAGCCCCTCGGCGAGCGGGCCGTTGTAATGCGTGCATGTGGCGCCGAGCGCGAAAATCTCGCCGCCGCTCCTGGTCAGGAGAACCGCGTCGTCGCCGACATGGCCGAGCAGGATTCTGCCCTCGGCGAGCGCGTCGAGCGGCACGCCGCGCGAAAGGTCCGGCCCCTTGTCTGCGGTCGCGTCGCTCATGGCGTTCCTCCTTCTCAGTCGTCGGTCAGCGCCGCGCGGCGGAAGGCGACGCGCGACACTGCGGCCCAATCCTTGTCGCCATCGCCGTGCGCGATCGCATCGACGAAATTGTCGCGCACGACCCCGGCGAAGGGCAGCGGCGCGCCGGCCTTTTCGCTCGCGGCAAGCATCAGCCGCACGTCCTTCAGCCCGAGCGCGAGCTTGAACCCTGCCTCGAACTTCCGCTCCACAATGGCGGCGCTGTAGGTCTTGTAAGCCGGAGCGGCGAACAAAGTTCCGGTGAGGATTTCGGCGATCTTCTCCTGTGGCACATTCTGGCACTCGGCGAAGGCAAAGGCCTCGGACATGGCCTCGATGGCGGAGATGAGGACGAAATTGGCGGCGAGCTTGGCGACATTGCCAAGATGCGGCTCGCTGCCGACGACCCAGGTCGCCTTGCCGATCGCATCGAGCACCGGCTTGACGCGGGCGATGTCATCCGCCGCGCCGGCGGCGAGAATATTGAGTTCGCCCTTGGCGGCGACATCCGGGCGCCCGAGCACTGGCGCGCCGATGTAGGCGACCCCGGCTTCGGCATGCAGCTTTTCCAGTTTTTTGGCGAAATCGACCGAGATCGTCGCGGTGACGAGATGAATGAGGCCGGGACGCGCGATCTCCAGCAGGCCGGGCGCGATGATGACGTCCTCGATCACCTCGTCCGAGGCCAGCATGGTGAGCACGGCATCGGCCTGGAAAGCCTCGGCCGGGGTGGCGACCGGCTGCGCCCCTTCGCCGCGCAATCTCTCGACCGCTGCCTGGGAGCGGTTCCAGACCAGAACGCGATGGCCCGCCGCGATAAGCCGTGACGCCATGGCCGAGCCCATGCCGCCGAGTCCGATAAAACCAATATCCACGGTCAACTCCCTCAGAACAGTCTATAAGCCACCGGGACTTTCGCCGCATTGCGCTGCGAGGCCCCGATGCTTATTTGCGCTCCGGGCGCCTGTTCGGCTAGATCGCGATGCCGCTCGGGGCGGAATTTGTCCGGGCTGAATTTGCTTGAACGGCCTGCTTGTGCTTCAGAAGGCCCGGCCCGCTTGGCCGCGTGCCGGAAGGGGAAAGATTTGACCCGCTCCGCTGATTTTGACGATGCGCTCGATTCCTTCCCGGCGAAGGCCGAGGAAAGCCTCGATCCCAAGGATTGGGAAGCGTTTCGCGCCGAGGCGCATCGCGGCCTCGACATGATGATCGATTATCTGCGCGACGCGCGCCAGCGCAAGGTCTGGCAGCCGGCGCCGGCGGAGGTGCGCGCCGAGTTTCGCACGCCTCTGCCGCAGCAAGGCAAGCCGCTCGGCGAATTGCTCGACACATTCGCAAATTCGATGCTGCCCTATGCCAACGGCAACACCCATCCGCTGTTCATGGGCTGGGTGCATGGCGGCGGCACGCCGGTCGGCATGGTCGCCGAAATGCTCGCCGCCGGACTCAACTCGAATTGCGGCGGCCGCGATCATATCGCTATTGATGTCGAGCGCGAGATTACCCTCTGGCTTGCGGAAGCTCTGGATTTTCCGCGCGATTCCTCCGGCATTTTCGTCACCGGCTCGTCGATGGCCAACATGGTCGCGCTGCTCGTCGCCCGCACCGATGCGCTGGGCGAAAGCGTGCGCAAGGACGGCCTGCGCCAGACGGAACGCCAGCTCGTCGGTTATGCCTCGATCGAGGCGCATGCCTGCATCGAGCGCGCCTTCGAAATGGCGGGGGTCGGCGCGGCTTTTCTGCGCCGCCTGCCGGTCGATGCCAAACGGCAGATGGATGTTGCGGCCCTGCGCGCCGCCATCACCGAGGATCGTGCCGCCGGGTTCGAGCCTTTCCTCGTCGTCGGTTCCGCCGGGACGGTGAATACGGGCGCGATCGACGATCTGGCCGCGCTGGCCGATCTCTGCGCGGCGGAGGATTTGTGGTTCCATGTCGATGGCGCCTTCGGCGCGCTTTGCGTCCTCTCGCCCGAATTGAAGCCGCTGGTGAACGGCCTTGAACGCGCCGATTCCGTCGCGCTCGATTTCCACAAATGGCTGCAAGTGCCCTATGACGCGGGTTTCTTCATCTGCCGGCATCCCGAGCTGCACCGCCAGACCTTCATGAGCACGGCGGCCTATCTGGCGCGCGCGCCGCGCGGGCTCGCGGCGGCCGACATCTGGCCGTGCGATCTGGGCCCCGACCTCTCGCGTGGCTTCCGCGCGCTCAAGACCTGGTTCACCTTCCAGACCTTCGGCGCCGTGCGGCTCGGCGCGACGCTGGCGCAGACCTGCCATGTAGCGCGCCATCTCGAAGCCTTGATCCGCCGCTCGTCGATTTTCGAACTCAGCGCGGAAGTAAAACTCAACATCGTCTGCTTCAGCGTCAAGGGCGATGCGACCGGCGAGATCAACCGCGAGATCGTCATGGACCTGCATGAATCCGGTGTCGCGGCGCCCTCGACGACCCGGCTTGGCGGCCGGCCGGTGATCCGCGCCGCCATCGTCAATCATCGGACGCAGACGAAGGATATGGAGACTTTCGTTGCGGCGGCCGAAGCCTGCGCGGTGCGCATCCTCGCCCGGCGCGCCGCGCCTGTCGCGCCTTAACGCGGGACGGAAAGGCGGGGCGAGCCATGCGATTGCTGCGGTCGGCGCTGTTCAATCTCGGCTTTTATCTTCTCGTCGTCGTGCTGATGATCGCCGCGTTGCCGGCCCTGGCGCGCGGCGGCGACGCGATAGAATGGCACGCCCGGCGCTGGGCGCGTCTGTCGCTCGCGCTGCTGGAGCGCACCTGCGGCACCAAAGTCGAGTTTCGCGGGCTTGAGAATTTGCCCCCCGGCGCCGCCCTTGTCGCCGCCAAGCACCAGTCGACGCTCGACGTGCTGGCTCTGGTCCTGGTGGTCGAGCATTTCTCCTTCGTCTACAAGCATGAGCTCGATTTGCTGCCGCTCTTCGGCAACTATCTGCGCGCCTGCGGCCAGATTTCCATCGACCGGAAGAAGCGCGCCGGCGTCCTGACGCAGATCGTCGCCGCCGGGGACCGGGCCTTCGCCGCCGGACGCCGGCTGGTGATCTTCCCGGAAGGCACGCGCCGTCCCGTTGGCGCCCCGCCGCTCTATAAGGCGGGTGTGGCGCGAATCGTCGAGGCGACAGGCGCGACCTGCGTTCCGGCGGCGCTCAATTCTGGCTTGTTCTGGCCGCGACGCCAATTCATCCGCCGTCCCGGCACGATGGTGCTGGAATTCCTGCCGCCGCTCACGGCGGGGGCTGACAAGAGCGTCTTCATGCAGACGCTGCAGACGCGGATTGAGGCCGCCAGCGACCGGCTCATCGCCGAAGCGCTGAGCAAGGACGCTTCGCTCGTTGCGCCGCTCGCGACCTCCGGGCTATCGCGAAGCTGACGGCGGCAGCCTCAGTTGCGACCGCAAAGCTTGACCCTCGGGAACACGTGTTCTAACTTTGTTCTCACGAATCACTCTGTGGGGGTGAAAGGCTTCGGGCTATGACGATGGCGAAGGAATCGCGGACAGACTTGCCACAGACAGACTTGCGACGGACAGACTTGCGCATGACCGGCTTTGGCGGCTGCGCCGGCTCGGCGCGTGCGGTGTCGTTGCTGTTCCTGCTGCGGCGCTGGCGCGAGCGCAATGCCCGCACCGTCGCAGCACCCCGGCTCAAACCCGCCGATGCGCCCAGCAACACCGCTCTGGCGAGTCTGGCGGGCGGTGATCTCGAGGAACGTTTCCACGCCTGGCGCGGCCGCTCGGGCCGGCGCTATATCTGTTCGGTCTTTCCGGTCGATCAGCGGGCGGCCGATGCCGGCTTGCCGGAATTTGCCGAGGCGATCGTGATCGCCGTGGGGCAGGACATCGGCGGCGAGCGCCGTGTGGTTGCCTTTCTGCAATGCGAGTACGGCGCCAATGCTCTTGCGCGGCAGGCTTTTGTCGCGGCGGCGGTGAAGGCCGGGGCGCAGCAATGGCATGTCCATCTGCTCACCGCCGATCCGCAGAAGCGGCGTGCCGCGATCGAGGATATCGAGGCACTCTGCCGCCCGGCGGTGCCGGTGCTCGCGCCGGTCTAATCCACTGCGGCGGGAGAAAACTGTTCCGCGAGCCAATCCAGCATCGCATCGGCAATACCGAGCTCGGTGAGATGGGCTTGCGTGGCGCGGACATAATCCGGATTGGCACCGGAGATGCCCTGGCCTTGCGTCACAAGGCGCGCAACATCCTCGCGCGCAAGCCGCCCGGCATATTGGATATGGCCGCGATCGACCGCATAGGAGAGGGCGGTCACATGCCGGCCGTCATCAAGCTGCGCATTAAGATGAAGCTCGCGATAGACCGAGGTGACTTGCTCGCGGGCGCGCAGATAGGCGATCGTCGCGTCGCGATCCTTGGCGGCGACACGGAAGGCCATGCCGCAGCAGGAGCCGCCACGATCGAGGCCGAGCACGAGGCCCGGCCGCTCGGGCGTGCCGCGGTGGACATGCGAATAGACGCAGAGCGCGCGATGATAGCCGCGCACCCGCGCCACTCTGCTTTCGCGATAATCAAAGCCCGGCCGCCACATCAGCGAGCCGTAGCCGAACACCCAAAGATCTTCCATCGTCAGTGAAATATAGGCGATATGCGCGCGCTTTAATGGCGGTACGGCGGATGGGGACGCAAAAAAACGAACGCCGGCTTTTCGAGCCAATCCAGTTCTAAATCATTAGAATCGATCAGGTTCATAATTTTACATCGATTCGACTCAAAATCATCGTCGCCCAAGGAGCAACAAAATTCCTCCGGATTTATGCTTTTGATCTTCGGGCACCCTTTTGCGCAACCTTTTTTGGAGCGGATGCATTGCAGAGTTCGGTCGTCAGCGCCGCAGGCGTCAGGCAAAGGCGTCCCAGTTGGCAGCCGCGGCTTCTCCTCGCGCTGGTCGGTGCGGCGGTTGGCTGGTCGGGCCTCTGGTATTTTGGCGCCCGCCAGACCGGGCAGGTGCTCGATGCCTGGCTGGCCCGCGAGAAGACGTTCGGCCGCGTTTGGTCCTGTCCCGACCGGCACATCGGAGGCTATCCCTTCGCCATCGCCATCAGTTGCGCGTCGCCGCGCTTCGACGGGCTGATCTTCGGTCATGACTACAGTGGCACCCTGCAAGGCTTTCGCGCCACAGCCGTTCTCGCTCATCCGCGCGATGTCGATGTCGAAGTTGCCTCGCCCTTCGTTGCGACCTCGGAGGACGGCAAGGTCAATTTCCAGATCACCTGGGATGCTCTCGCCATTCAGCTCAACGGCTTGCCGCAGGATCTCTGGCAGGTTGCGATCGACGGCAAGAATTTCGTGTTGCACGGTACCGCCGGGGCTGTCGGCATCGCCGGCAAAGTGGGCGATGCCACGGCCAAAATCGCGCAGCGCGCCGGGACGGGTGGAAATGCGCTCGATTTCGATGTCGCCCTTAACGGCACGGCCCTGCCGATGATCGATGAGGCTCTCGGCCCCGGCAGCCCGACCGATATTTCGGCGCAGGGCACGGCGACGCAGACAGCCTTCGATCCGGGGCTGACCGCTGCGCAGAATCTCGAGCACTGGCGCGCGGCCGGCGGCCGCGTCAATCTCACCACGTTCACTCTGACACGCGGCGACACGAAATTCGCGGCCAAGGGTGCCTTCGCGCTCAATGACGCCCACCGTGTCGATGGTCAATTCGATACGCGCAGCAGCGGCTTCGAGCCGGTGTTGCAGCATTACGGGATCGATCCCAGCCTCATCAGCTTCGGCGCGCTGCTCGGCAATCTGCTCAGTGGCGGCTCAGGCCAGTCGCAACCGCAGCAGCAGGAGACAGCGCTGCATCTGCCGGTCCACATCGACGATGGCGCCATTGCGGTCGGGCCGATCCGCACCAGCATCCGCATCCCGCCGGCCTATTGATCCTTGTCGTCGCGGTGGCGGCCGAAGTCGGGCGCCGCCGTCTCCTGGCCTTCCGCGATAATGCCGCGGCGGATGGCGCGGGTGCGGGTGAAGAGCTTGAACAGTCCCTCGCCGTCGCCATTGCGGATCATGCGTTGCAGAGCAGTCAAGTCCTCGGTGAAGCGGCCGAGCGTTTCGAGCACCGCCTCCTTGTTGTTGAGGAAGACGTCGCGCCACATCGTCGGGTCGGAGGCGGCGATGCGGGTGAAGTCGCGAAAGCCGCCGGCCGAGAATTTGATGACTTCGGATTGGGTGACGGCTTCGAGGTCCGCGGCCGTGCCGACGATGTTATAGGCAATGAGATGCGGCAGATGGCTGGTGATCGACAGCACCAGATCATGATGCTGCGCCGTCATGATCTCGACATTGGCGCCCGCTGCGGTCCAGAACTCTGCCAGACGCTTCACCGGCTTTTCGTCGGCGCCTTCGGGCGGTGTCAGAATGCACCAGCGGTTGACGAACAGCGTCGCGAAACCTGCGGCGGGTCCGGATTCTTCCGTGCCGGCGACCGGATGCGCGGGAACGATGGCGACAGTCTTCGGCAGATGTTTCGTCAGCGTCGCGAGCACCGCGCCCTTGACCGAGCCGACATCGGAAACGATGGCGCCCGGCGCCAGATGCGGCGCGATCTCCTGCGCGACTGCATCCACCGCGCCGACCGGCACGCAGAGAATGACGAGGTCCGCGCCTTCGACCGCCCTGGCGGCGCTCCCGGCGATTTCGTCGGCAAGGCCAAGCTCCGCGACCCTGGCGCGCACCTCGGCCGACGCGTCACTGGCGACGATCGTGCGCGCCAGATTCTTGCGCTTGGCGACGCGGGCGAGCGAGGAGCCGATCAGGCCGATGCCGATCAGGGCGACACGGTCAAAGAGCGGCGCCGTGAGCGGGGCGCCCAGTCCATCAACCACGCGGGCGATCCTTCAGGAAATCACGCAGCACGTCGACGACAAGGCGGTTGGCTTCCTCCGTGCTGACGGTGAGCCGCAGGCAGTGCGGCAGGAAATAGGTTTCGACCGCGCGCAGAATGAGGCCGCGTCCGGAGAGGAAGGCATCAGCCGCGCGGGCTTCGTCCGCACCTTTGAAATGCAGCAATACGAAATTGGCGACGCTTGGCGTCACCGGAATGCCAAGCTCAATGATCTCGTCGTTCAGCCAGCGCAGCCACGTCCTGTTGTGCGCGATGGACAGCTCGATGTGCTCCTGATCCCCAACGGCGGCGATGCCGGCGCGCAGCGCGGGCGTATTGATGTTGAACGGGCCGCGCAGCCGGTTGATGGCGTCGATCACCGGCGCCGCACCCGTACACCAGCCGAGCCGGAGCGCCGCGAGACCGTAGATTTTCGAGAAGGTCCGCGTCATCACGACGTTCTTGCGCGTGCGGGCAAGTTCGAGGCCCGACTCATAATCGGCGTGGGTGACGAATTCGGCATAAGCGGCGTCGAGAATCAGCAAGACATGCCCGGGCAGCGAATCCGCGAGGCGCGTGATCTCCGTCGCCGGCAGATAGGTACCGGTCGGGTTGTTCGGATTGGCGAGAAAGACGATCTTCGTCTTCGCCGTCACCTTGGCGAGGATCGCATCGACACTGGCGGTGAGATCGACCTCGTCGGCGATGACCGGCGTGCCGCCCGCCGCAAGAATGGCGATGCGATAGATCGAGAAGCCGTGCCGGGTGTAGATGCCTTCGTCGCCCGGGTTGAGGAAGGCATAGGCGAGCAGAAAGATCAGTTCATCCGAGCCCGCGCCGCAGACGATCCGCGCCGGGTCGAGGCCGTGCAGCGCGCCGAGCGCCTCGCGCAGCGCGCCGGCCGAACCATCGGGATAAATCGGGAGGCTGTCGGCAGCGGATTTGAAAGCCTCGACCGCCTGCGGGCTCGGGCCCAGCGCCGCCTCGTTCGACGAGAGCTTGAAGATTTTGCTGGCGCTGATGGCCGCGGCCTTGCCGGGAACATAGGGATCGATCGCCAGCACGCTCGCGCGCGGCTGCGGCGATCCGGCGAAATCGGAAGAGGTCATTTGTACAGGCTCCAAAAATTTCGCTCGCTTTAAAGCGTTTGATAGCGGTCTAGCTTGCCCTGACGAAATCGAAACGCGCCGCATGGCTGCCGACTTCGGTGAGGCTCGAAATCTCGACGCCATGTCCAGCGAGCGCCTCGCGCAAGCTGGCCGGCGGCGTCGCGCCGGGCACGGCGAGCAAGGCCGCGTGCGCTTCCGGCGCCTTGGCGACAAGTTCCGCGCCGCTGGCGCCGAGCGCCGCATTGAGGCCGTCCCGCCATCGCGTCAGCGTCGCGGCATAAAGCACGCTGTCGCGTGCGGCACCGTCCTTGACCGGCTTGGCGATGACGAAGAGCGGTGTCGCCGCCGGATGGTCCGGCCGCTCGACGAAGGGCAGCCGGGCGATGATCTTCGGCGCCGCGGGCGCGGCCAATTGCTGCCACCAGGCGCCCGATGCAGGGCTGGACACGACGGGGACGAGACCGAGGTCGCCGGACGCGGCGGAGACGGCCGCGACCACGTCCGCCACATCCGCGTGGGTGACATAGGGAACCGTGAAGCCAAAATGGAAACGGCAGCAATCGCGCATCTGCGCATCGCCGCCGGAAATATCGGCATGGACGCTATAATTCGCCTGCACGAAGGTGAAGGTCGAGATGATGATGCGCCAGATGCTTTCGACCGTGTCGAGCGGCAGAATGCCTTTGTGGCGCTCGACAAGCCGGCGCATCATGTCGGCCTCGCGGCCGGGACGGAAGGCGCTGCTGCCGCCGGCGCGCGCCTTGACGGCGATGAGCCGGTCGATGATCTCACCGCGCTGCATCAGCATTTCGTGCAGGCAAGCGTCGATCCGGTCGATCTCGTCGCGCAGATCAGCCAGAGTTTCCGGATTGGGGCGTCGTTCAAGCATCATGACACTGCATCTTGCGGACTTCTCTTAGCGCGCTTTCCGGCCGGATGAAATCATCCGGGCCGATAAGAAATCGCGTCGATTCAAAATCTTGGAGCGTGTTCTGGCCGGAAAGTCGCGCAACTTTTCCGGAACACGCTCTTAAACACTCTTTCGCCAAGGCGAAACGCTTTTCGAGGCATGCGCTGGCGGTTAGGTCTCGTGCTTCCTAGATTGGCGGCAAGCGCCGTCACTGGGCGGCTTGACAGCTGCTTTCGCAAGCTTCTATAAACCGGACGCATCGTTCGCCAAAGCGAACAGGGATTTTCTTGTGACGATTGCTCCCACCCAGAAAGCTCTCAGCCAGCTTGAGGCGGATGCGCCGCATAGCCTCGTCGTGCGCTTCGGCGCCGAGCAGCCTCTGAAGATGGACGCGGGCGTCGATCTCAAGCCGTTCCAGATCGCCTATCAGACCTACGGGACGCTGAACGCCGCCAAATCCAATGCCATCCTCCTTTGCCATGCGCTGACCGGCGACCAGCATGTCGCGAATGTCCATCCCATCACCGGCAAGCCCGGTTGGTGGGAAGTGATGGTGGGGCCGGGCAAGCCGATCGATACCGACCGCTATTTCGTCATCGCCTCGAATGTCGTCGGCGGCTGTATGGGCACCACCGGGCCGGCTTCGACCAATCCGGCGACGGGCCGCGCCTGGAGCATCGATCTGCCGCTGGTCACGATCCGCGACATGGTTCGCGCCCAGGCCATGTTGATCGACCACCTCGGCATCGAGACTCTCTTCGCCGTGATCGGCGGCTCGATGGGCGGGATGCAGGTGTTGCAATGGGCAGCGAGCTATCCCGAGCGCGTCTTCACCGCCATGCCGATCGCCACCGCCGCCAAACATTCCTCGCAGAACATCGCCTTTCACGAGGTCGGCCGCCAATCGGTGATGGCAGACCCGGAATGGCGCGGCGGTCGCTACCTCGATGCCGGTGTCAGCCCGACCAAGGGGCTCGCCGTCGCGCGCATGGCGGCGCATATCACCTATCTGTCGGAAGAAGCGCTGCAGCGGAAATTCGGCCGCAAGCTTCAGGGCCGCGACGCGCCGACCTTCTCCTTCGACGCGGACTTCCAGATCGAGAATTATCTGCGCTATCAAGGCAACAGCTTTGTCGATCGCTTCGATGCGAACTCATATCTTTATGTTACCCGCGCGTGCGATTATTTCGATCTCGCCGAGGATTATGGCGGCTCGCTGGCGGCGGCATTCAAGGGTTCGAAGACGCGCTTCTGCGTCGTCTCGTTCGATTCGGACTGGCTTTATCCGACGTCCGCCTCGCGCGCCATCGTCCATGCGCTCAATGCTGCTGCGGCTTCTGTTTCTTTCGTCGAGATCGACACCGATCGCGGCCACGACGCTTTTCTGCTGAACGTGCCCGAGTTCATCGCCACCACGCGCGGCTTCCTCGAGGCGGCCGCGCGGGCCCGCGGCATCCCGATGCCTTCGGGCAAGGGAGGCTGAGCATGGCGGAGACTGGCGCGCGGACCGCCGTCATGCTGTCGCAGACGGCGCGTATCGATCTTCTTGTCGTTGCGGATATGGTCGCGCCGAAAACGCGCGTGCTCGATGTCGGCTGCGGCGACGGGACATTGCTGCGCCTCCTCGCCGAGGAGCGCGGCGTCGACGCGCGGGGGATCGAGCTTTCGCAGAGCGGCGTCAACGATTGCGTCGCCAAGGGCCTGTCGGTGATCCAGGGCGACGCCGATGCCGATCTGGCGGATTATCCGGACGATGCCTTCGATTATGTAATTCTGTCGCAGACCTTGCAGGCGACTCGGCGGCCCCGGCAGGTGCTCGAACACATGCTGCGCATCGGCCACCACGCCATCGTCTCCTTTCCCAATTTCGGCCATTGGCGCATCCGCGCGCAGATCGCCGTGCAGGGCCGGATGCCAGTGACGAAAAGCCTGTCGGCGTCCTGGTACGAGACGCCGAACATTCACTTCTGCACCATCCGCGACTTCATCGGCCTCGTCGATGAGATCGGAGCGAAGACCGAGCGCTCGATCGCGCTCGATCGTCAGGGCCGGCCGCTGAGTTTCAGCGCCCCCTGGTGGGTGCTGAATCTCATCGGCGATCAGGCGGTGTTCGAACTGTCGCGGAAGAAATAACGCGCGTCATTGCGAACAAAGTGAAGCAATCCAGAGCAATGGCTGGATTGCTTCGTCGCTTGCGCTCCTCGCAATGACGGTCGTTACGCCTTTTCCGCCTTTGCCCGTTCGAGTCCGGCGAGGACGAGAGAGCGCCCCTCGGCCGCATCGCCCCAGCGCAGGATCTTCACCCATTTGCCGGGCTCGAGATCCTTGTAGTGGCGGAAGAAATGCTCGACCTGATCGAGCGTGATCTGCGGCAGATCGGTGTAATTGTGAATCTTCTCATAGCGCGCCGTCAGCTTTTGCGACGGCACGGCGATGATCTTCTCGTCGCCGCCGTGCTCGTCCTGCATCAGCAACACGCCGACGATCCGGCAATTGATCACCGCGCCCGGCGCGATGGCGCGGGTGTTGACCACGACGACGTCGCAGGGATCGCCGTCTTCCGACAAGGTATGCGGGACGAAGCCGTAATTGCCGGGATAACGCATCGCCGTATAGAGGAAGCGATCGACGAAGAGAGCGCCGGAGGCCTTGTCCATCTCGTATTTGATGGGTTCGCCGCCGATCGGGACTTCGATGACGACATTGATATCGTCGGGCGGATTCTTGCCGGGAGGAACGGCATCGAGATTCATTGTTCGATCCTGTAAGTCTTGCCTGTAAAATCTTGGAAGGTACGTCTGCGATGAGACGCTGCCGGCGGGTTGCCGTCCAGATGGCCATCTGGACGAGAAAAAACCGCACCAACTCATGGTGTTAGGGCGCGTCCTCCGGGAAAAGCCATGCGCCTTTTCCCGGAGGACGCTCTAGTACCCGATCGCGCCGCTATTGAAAAGCGAAGGCGACGCGCTCGCGTTGCTCGCTGCCAAAGCGCTCATAGGCGCGGCGCACGACTTTGCCGCCCAGCCGGGTGTAGAAATCGAGCGCCGGTTCGTTATCGGCCAGCGCCCAGACCAGAAAGGAGGCATAGCCGTGTTCGGCAAGGTCTTTTCGGGCGGCGCCGAACAGCCGTTTGCCGAAGCCGAGGCCCTGAAACTCCGGCGCAATGTAAAGCTCGAAAATCTCGCCGCCGAAATTCATCGCCGGCACGCGGTTGCGGCCATAGCTCGCATAGCCGCCGATCGCATCGTCGAAATCGAGCACGACAAGGCGCGAACGCCGCTGGATGGCGGAGCGCCACCAGCTCGGCCCGCGCCGCGCGATCATCCGCTCAAGTTCACGGCCGGGAATGATGCCGCGATACGCATGCCGCCACGCCGCATCATGCACTTCGGCGATTGCCTCGGCATCTCTTTCGCGCGCGTCGCGGATGGTGATCAGCGTCTCGGCCATACGCAATGTTAGGCCCGCTTCGCCTCCGCCTGCAAGAACTTCTTCTTGTCGGTATGCGCCGTCCACCGCGTGCCGTGAGCGCGAAATGTCAAGTTGAATTTACACGGATTTGACGTGAGCGCCGGGCCGGTTTTCCGCACTTGCCCGAAACGCGCGGCCGACGATTTTGTGCTTGCGTGTCGCGCGGATGACAGTACGGCCGGAGATGACGGATTGAGTCGTCTCCGGCCGCTGAGGGTCCGTTCTTTTCAGCGCTTCTAAAGCACGCCGAGGGCGTTAACGACGATCAGAATCGCCAATAGGACTATTCCGAGTCCAAGGCTGATGCCGATGAGCTTTTTTTCGATCGGCAGAAGCGGCTCGGGCTGGCTGCCCTGAACTTCGGCCTTCAGATCAAGTTGGGACATTGTGCTCTCCTGAGACGTTGATGGGATCAGCCGGCCAGCGGCGGCTTCACACCGTGGAAGAACAGCCACGAAATGAGCAGGCCGACCCAGATGACGAAGCCGAACAGGCTGACGACATAGACGGCGGCGAGCTTGCCAAGGCCGTCCGCCCAGAGGCGGCGGAAGTCGGACAGCACACCGATCGAGAAGAAGGTTAGGACGAAGAAGAGGACGCGGAAGACGCTCGCCTCGTCAGCGACGGCTTTCAGCGCCAGCGCCTGCCCCTTGCCGAGGCTGAGCGTCACGACAAGGCCGAGGGCGAAGGTGAGGATGAACCCGAGGATGAACTTGGGAAAGCGCTCCCAGATCTCCGAAAGCTTGGCCTTGCCGCCCGGTGTCGTCGGGTTGATATAGGTCGTCCAGATATGGGCGAGAATGAAAGCCCAGATGCCGATGAAGACATCGATGAAGACCTTGATCGTCGTCGTCGTGCCGAGAATCCAGCCCGGCGCGTAGTGGATGCCCGCCGCGGCGTTTTTCGCCGAGATCAGCGATTCGGCGATGCCGCCTGCGGCCACCGCCGCGCCGTCGGTCTTCACCGCCAGGCCCAGCCAGCTCGCCGCGACGAGCGGCTCATGTGACAAGAACGTATTGGCGAGGAACGGCAGCAGCAGAAGCTCGACCACCGCGAAGATGACGACGAGCGAGGAGACCAGCACGGCGACTTGCGGGCGGGCGCGGATGGCGCTGCCGGTGGCGATCGCCGCGGCGACGCCGCAGATCGAAATGCCCGAGGCGAGCGGCACCGCCGCCTCGCGTGAGAAGCCGAAATATTTGCGCGAGATGTAATAGACGACAGGCCAATAGATCAGATAGGCCTCGACGATTGCCGCGAGCGAACGCAGGAAGACGGACGAAGCCAGATTGAGCTTGCCCGCGACCGTGATGGCGATCACGCCGCCGAGGATGACAATGGCGGTCTTCACGTAGAATTCCGGACGGATTGCCTCGTTCAGCCAGGTGGCGAAGTTCGGGAAGAAATTGCCGACGATGAGGCCGGCGACGAGGGCGAGAATGAGGCCGCCTTCCGGCGTCAGGTGCAGCGACCAGCTGACGCCCGTCTTGGCGATATCCGCCGGAGTCGCCGCGGCGATATGGGCGTAGCTGCCGATGATCCAGGCGATATAGCCGAGCCAGAATACAGCACTGAAGGCCAGCGCGAAGCGGCGGACATTGGCGCCCAGCACTGCGGCGGCGCCTGTCAGGACGCCGAGAAAGGCCAGATAGGTCAAAACCAGCGCGGGCAAGCCGCCGAGCGCCGCGTAGGATTTGCCGATCGGCGCGAGCGCCGCGCTGGGCACGGTCCAGATTTTCGTGGTCGCGGCCCACCCAAGCAGGTCGACGCCGCTCAAGCCGAGCAAAGCGAGGACAAAAATGGTGACGCCAATAATTGCGGACACCCAATCTTCGTTGAGGTGTACCGCCGCGCTTTCAACATGCGAGGCTGTAGTATCAGTCATTGTATCGAGCTCCCCTGCCAGATAATTATAATACATTATTTCGATAGAAATTATATGTAAATACGTGATTTAATTGTGAAATGGATCTGGCCGCTCGCGCATACATCTCCTATAATATTGATTTATATTAGATTATTCATGCTGCCGGCGGCCGTCTCGCGCCTTTCCGCAGAGCGCAGCGCGCGGAGAATCGCGGCGAGCTTTTCGGCAGCTTCCGGGAGAGCACCGGAATTATCGATGACGAAATCCGCGACGAAATGTTTGAAGACGTCGCGGTTGCGCGCCAGCCTCTGGTCGATGTCGGCGGACGTTTCACGGCCGCGCGCGATCAGGCGCCGGGCGAGTTCATGGTCGGATGCCGTGACCAGCACGGCGGCGACATGGGGAAAGTTCTGCCGGGCCGCCGCGATCACATCGCGTGAGACATTGCAGATCACGACATCGCCGGCGGCGAGTGCCGGCAGAACGTCGCGGCCGATCGCATAGCCGAGGCCGTGCGCCCGCCAGGCCAGCGCGAAACGGCCATCGCGGAGTCCTTCGGCAAAAGTCTCTTCACCGAGTTCGGTATGCTCTTCATGTGCAGAAGGGGGCCGGGTGACGCCGCGGCGGGGAAAGCTGAAGCCAGGTTCCACCGCCAGCTTTTCGCGGGCGAGCCGCAGCAACGTATCCTTGCCGGCGCCGCTCGGGCCGACGAGACAGACGAAAATGCCGGGCCATGCGGACAAGAAAGCGCGCCTAGATCGCGATGTGTTCAGGCTGATTCAGCCTGAACAGATATAACGCGATCGATTCCAGTATATTAGAGTGGGATTTATGCGAAAAACCGCTATCCACTTTTTCGCATCCCGCTCTGGGCTGAAAAACCGCCGGAGTTTGCGCCGGTTTTCGCGATCAATCCAGCACCCGCTTCGGCCGTGCGGCCGCACGGCAAAAGCCGTCCGCTACTACGACTTGTTCATCACTTTCTGCCAATTTTGTAGACCGAGGCCCGTGCCGGTCAGGAGGGCGGGCGCATTTCGATGGTGATTTCCATGGACGAGCCGCAGGCAGACAAGACCCAAAGGCGCGAACTGATTGCCTTTCGCATCGGGGCGCAGGAATTCTGCGTGGACATCATGTCGGTGCGCGAAATCCGCGGCTTTACGCCGGCGACCGTTCTGCCGCGGGCACCGAGCTTCGTGCGCGGCGTCATCAATCTGCGCGGCGCGGTTCTGCCGATCGTTGATCTCGCGGCGCGGCTTGGCTTTCCGGCTACGGACCCGACCGTGCGCCATGTCATCATGGTCGTTCAGGTCGAGCGCCAGGTCGTTGGACTTCTCGTCGATGCCGTGCTCGATATTCTGACGGTCGCCGAATCGGACATCCAGCCGACGCCGGATGTCGCCTCCGAAATGGCGCGA
This sequence comes from Methylovirgula ligni, assembly GCF_004135935.1. Lineage (NCBI taxonomy): Bacteria > Pseudomonadati > Pseudomonadota > Alphaproteobacteria > Hyphomicrobiales > Beijerinckiaceae > Methylovirgula > Methylovirgula ligni. The sequence continues at coordinate 1,589,657 of NZ_CP025086.1, forward strand.
TCGTTTACGCGCGGCGTTCTGGCCATCGACGGGCGCATGATCAGCTGGATCGCTCTCGACCATGTCCTGCCGGCCTCGGCAGCCGAAGCCGCGTAAAGCCGCAGCAGCAATTGCCTTCCCTCTGCGCCGGCCTCCTATGGCGCGATCGGTTCGGATAGGCTAGAGCGGGATTGGCAGATAAGTTTGCGCAACCTGCGTAAACTTGATCGCGTTGAAAAACCGGCATCCACTTTTTCGCATCTCGCTCTAACGGGGAAGGCGATGGACCTTGCCGTTACCGCCTCTGGCGAAAAAGCCGAACCGGCCAATGCCGTCGCGCGCTGGCGCGGTCTGGCGCGGCGAAGCGAACTGGCGCTTATTCTTCTGGCGGTCGCGACCGGCGTCGCTGCGGCGGTGTTCGTCGCCCTCACATCCGATGCCGTCCAACTGATTCATCAGTATTGTTTCGGCCTTCCCGGCAATTCCCGCCTCAGCGGCGCGGAAGAATTGCGTTCGCCCTATTTTGCCTTAGTGCCCGCGTTCGGCGGCGCGCTCCTCGGCCTCACCGGGATTTTCATCAAGCGCTGGCGGCCGCGCCGGCCGGTGGATGCGATCGAGGCCAATGCGCTGCGGGGCGGCCGCATGTCGCTCATCGACAGCATTCTCATCGCCTTGCAAACAATCGTCTCCTGCGGCTTCGGCGCCTCGGTCGGGCTCGAGGCGGGCTATACGCAGATCGGCGCGGGCTTCGGCTCGACGCTGGGAAGCCTCTTCAAAATGCGCCGCGCGGACATGCGCGCGCTCGTCGGCTGCGGGGCTGCGGGCGCCATTGCCGCCGCCTTCCAGGCACCGCTGACCGGCGCCTTTTATGCTTTCGAACTCATCATCGGCACGTATACGTCCTTCGGCCTCGCGCCGGTCATCGCCGCGGCGATCAGCGCCGTCATCACCTCGCGCGCGCTCGGGATAGACGCCAGTTTCGTCGGCCATTTCACGCTGGCGCGGCGGATCGCGCCGGTCGATTTCGCCGCGCTCTTTCTACTGACGCTCGCCTGCGCCGCCGTCGGCATCGCCATCATGCGCGGCGTCACCTTTGTGGAAGCCATCTTCAAACGCAGCCGTCTCCCGGTCGCGCTGCAGCCCATCGCCGGCGGTCTTCTCGTCGGCGGCCTGGCATTGCTGACGCCGCATGTGCTGGCCTCGGGGCACGGCGCTCTCACGCTGCTGTTTCGCGGAGCGGCCGGCAGCGTCGCGGCCTTCGTCGCGATCGTGGCGCTGAAATCGGTCGCCTCGGCGATTTCGATCGGCTCGGGCTTCCGCGGCGGTCTTTTTTTCGCTTCGCTCTATCTCGGCGGCCTGATGGGCAAGGTCTTCTGCGGGGCTCTGCCGCTGCTGGTGGCAGGCGCGGCGCCGGACGTCACCCTTTACATTCTCGTCGGCATGGCGGCGCTCGCCGTCGCGATCATCGGCGCGCCGCTGACCATGAGCTTTCTGGCGTTGGAGACGACCGGCGATTTTCCGCTCTCGCTCGTCATCCTGATGGCCGCGACACTCGTCTCCGTCATCGTGCGCCGGACCTTCGGCTATTCCTTCGCGACCTGGCGGCTGCATCTGCGCGGCGAATCGATCCGCAGTGCACAGGATATCGGCTGGATGCGGTCGCTGACGGTCGGCCGGTTGATGCGCCTCGATCTGCATGTGACGCCCGCCGACCGCAGCCTTGCCGATTTCAAGGCGGAATTTCCACTCGGCGCAACGAGCTGGGTTGCCGCCGTCGATGCCGAGGGCCGTTATGCCGGGCTGATTTCCGTCGCCGACGCACATCTCGCCACCGCCGCGACCGCCTCGGCGTCAATGCCGCTCGCGCAGCTCTTCCGCGCGTCGAAAACCGTGTTGCGGCCGGAACTGAACATCAAGGAAGCGGCCGAACTCTTCGAGCGGACGGAAAGCGAGGCCCTTGTCGTCGTCGACGCTCTCGCGAGCCTGAAGCCGATCGGCTTGCTCACTGAGGCGCATGTGCTGCGCCGCTATACCGAAGAGCTGGAACGCGCCCGCAGCGATCTCGCCGGCGAGCGGTGGCAAGGCGAGGGGTGAGCCTGCCTAGGCGGGTTCGGCGAGATCAGCGAGCGGGATCGCCAGGCCGCGATTCTGCGCGACGTTTATATTGTCGAAGAACTGCCGCGCGCTTTCCTTCCAGGTGAACTTCGCCGCATATCTGCGGCAATGCTCGCGGGAGATGTCGAGCGCGCGCAGCGCCGCCTCGCGCAGATCGTGGCTCAGGACACCGGCGCCGGAATCGCCGATCACATCGAGCGGCCCGGTGACAGGGAAGGCGGCGACCGGCACGCCCGAGGCCAAAGCCTCCAGCAGGACGATGCCGAACGTATCCGTCCGGCTCGGGAAGACGAAGACATCGGCGGAGGAATAGATTTCCGCCAGCGCCTCGCCGCTGCGCGAGCCGAGGAAATGCGCCTTGGGATAGTTTGCCGCGAGCCGCGTCTGCAAGGGCCCGTCGCCGACGATGACCTTGGAGCCGGGCAGGTCGAGCTTCAGGAAGGCCTCGATGTTCTTCTCGATTGCGAGACGGCCGACGAAGAGAAAGATGGGGCGGGGCAGGTCGGCCAAAGCGTTCTCCGGCCGGGGGCGGAACAGGGTGCCGTCGACGCCGCGCGACCAGCGCATCAGATTGCGGAATCCGTGCCCGGCGAGGACGTTTTCGAGGCTCGGCGAGCTCACCATCGTACCTGCGGCAGCGCTGTGGAAGCGGCGCAAGGCGGCATAGCTCATCCGGATCGGCACCGGCAGCCGCGCGGCCACATATTCGGGAAAGCGGGTGTGGTAGCTGGTGGTAAAGGTGCGCTTGCCGGCGAGGCAGGCGCGGCGCGTGGCGAGGCCGATCGGCCCCTCGGTCGCGATATGGATGAAGTCGGGATTAAAATCGGCGATGAAGCCCGCGACCCGGCGCGGGTTCGCCAGCGCCAGACGGATTTCGCGATAGCCCGGCAGCGGCAGGGTCCAGAAATCCGTCGGAGTCAAAAAGCGGACATCGACACCGAAGCCCGACGCATGCGCAGCGATGTTTTCGAGGGAGCGGACGACGCCATTGATCTGCGGCCCCCAGGCATCGGTGGCAATGAGAAGCTTGGTCACGCCGCGGTTGCCTCGACCTCTGGCTGCTGAGCGGCGGCCGCCAGCGCTTCCTTCGCCTCGCGCACCCGGTCGGCCCAGTGGATAATCTCAAAACGGCCGTCGAAATGCTCGACGAGCGCGGTGCAGCTCTCGACCCAATCGCCGGTATTCATGTAGCGCACGCCGAAATCGTCGTGAATCACGGCATGGTGGATATGGCCGCAGATGATGCCGAAGACGTCGCGCCGGCGCGCCTCGCCCGAAAGCGCGGATTCGAACCGGCCGATGTGGTTGACGGCGCTCTTCACCTTCAGCTTCGCCCAGGACGACAGCGACCAGTAATCGAGGCCGAGCCGGCGGCGGACCATGTTGAGATAAGTGTTGATCCCCAGCGCCAAATCATAAGCTCCATCGCCGAGCATGGCGAGCCAAGGCGCATGCCGGACGACGAGATCGAACTGGTCGCCATGCATGACAAAATAGCGTTTGCCGTCGGCCGCTTCGTGGATCGCGGTATTCATCACATCGATGCCGCCGAAATTGTGCCCGACGTAATCGCGCATGAACTCGTCGTGGTTGCCGGGTATATAGATGATCTTGACGCCTTTGTGGACGCGTTTCAACAGCTTGCGCACGACATTGTTGTGCGACTCCGGCCAGTACCAGCCGGATTTCAAGCGCCAGCCGTCGATGACATCACCGACGAGATAGATCGTATCGACTTCGCAATGCTTGAGAAAATCGAGCAGGAGACCCGCCTGGCAACCTTTTGTTCCCAAATGTAGATCGGACAGAAAAAGTGTCCGGACCGCGATGCTGTCGAGGTGCTTTTTCGCCACGGTTCCGACTCCCGTTAAGACGTCTTGTCCTTGGCCGAGTCGAGTTGCACTTTAATGACAGTTTTCCCTCTCTCCTCATGAACTTACGTGGTTTTCGGGGGGCGGGATGATCCTCACGGTGCACGCAAAAGAAAAGCGCCGGAGGGTTGCCCCTCCGGCGCTCTGATTTCAGGCTCTTGCGAGCGGCTTAGAAGAACCAGGCCGTGCCGAGCCAGATGTCGTCTTCGCTCAGCTTGTAGCCACCCCAGTTGGTGGCCCACGTATGGCCGAATTCAGCCTGCAGGGCCATCCAAGGCGTCAACTGATAGCGGGCAAAGCCAATGATGCTCTCGTTGTCCTTGACCAAGCCATCTGCCGTGCCGATGCTCCATTCGGCGGCTGTCGGGTTCAGCTGGCTGACACCCCAGCTCGCGCCGAAGGTGAACTTATCCCAGGTATACGAACCCTGGACGTAGCCGCCCTCGCTCTTGCGCGGATCGCCGAAGCTGTCGAAGCCGCTCAGGAAGAGACCGGTCGTGCCGAGACCTTCGCCATAATAGCCATAGGCCACGAAGCTGAAGCCCGCGACGTCCAACTTGCCGAAGCCGTCCACGCCCCAGCTGTTGGCGCTGGTACCCGTCGGCCCGAAGATCTCCGAGCCGGTAGCTGGGTCGTTCTTCTGTTGCTGCCACACACCGTCGCCGGACAGGGTCAGGCCGACGCCGGGCGCAATATTGCCCTTCCACTTGATCTGGGCCTGAACCTGCGGCAGCTCATGGCCGGTGTAGGTGGTGGAGGTATAAATGCCACCCGTCGAATCCAGCGGTGTAAAGGCGCCGATCGACGCCGTGAAGCCGTTGAAGTCCGGCGTCGTGTAGGTCACCTGCGGGATCCAGTCCGCATAGACATAGCCCACGCCGATACGGCCGAGCGACGTATTGCTCGGCGCATTAGTCGTCAGCGGCGAGCCAAGGCCGAGCAGGGTCGCGTCGTTCAGGATCGCGTCCGAGCCGAAGAGGCCGAGATCGCGGCCGATCTTGACCGAGCCGAAGGTCGGCGTGCCGACCGTGCCGAAGACCTGGCGGAGATCGATGCCGGGCGTGCCGAGGGCGACCGGCGAGCCGCCGCCGTTGGCGTTCGCGGAATTCGGATACACGTTATTGCCGCCGGTATAGGCGCCGATCGTGAAGCCGAGGTCATAGCCCATCTGGTTGGTCGCGATCGAGAGCACGATGGCGCTCGGCAGCAGGCCCGCCTGGATGGAGTTATAAGGCTGGTTCGGGCTGGCCGTCACAAGGCCGCCAGTCATGTGGCTCGTAGCGTTTCGATTGCCGCCGGCATAGGCGTCGAAGGTCTCGTCGGCGCCGAACACGAGGTCGCCGGAGATCTTCACATCGATCGCGCCGACTTCACCTTCCTTGGTGACGAGGCCCGGGATGTGGAAGCCGATGCCCTTGTCGAGGCGGGTGAGATAGCGGTCGTCCGGAACGACGACGACGCCGTCCTTCGAGTAGTGGCGCGGCCGGCCCATCTCGGCCTTTTCGGCCGCATGGCGGGTCTTCAGCTTGGAGTATTCGCCACGGGTCAGCACGCCTTTGGCGCGCAATTGATCAAGCAATTGATCGGTCACGTCCGCGCGAGCCTGGCCGATCGCGGCCATGCCCATCGCCGCCGCCGCTGCAAACACGACCATCCGCGCAAGGCGGCCGCTGCGGCGAGACTCGGATGGAGTTTTTATCATTAATGTCCCCCTGAGAACTATTATTGAGTCGCGTTATTCCGGAAACCGATCCTAGAGATTTTCCCAAATCGGTCGATAGGCTCTGCGTCTATCCAACGCATTTGGCGGGGCTATGTGATAAATCCGCGACAGAAAGGCGGATCAGCAATGCAAAAATCAACGATCCCGTCTATGTGCCGGGCGCGGAAGGCTTAAATCGTAAAGAAGAACTTAAAAACGCGGCCGTTTCGGGCGTCTAGAAGGAGCCCGCGGGGCGTGGGCCTGGGGACATCGCGGGGCGCGGCTGCGCCGAATCATGTGTGTAGCTGCTCGTTCCGCCGGCCGCGCCAACGCCGCCCTGGTAAGGCACGAGGGTGTTCTGATCCATCTCCAGGCAGGTCAGCATTTCGACATAGCTCGGGATGGGATGCGGCGGGACGCAGCCGCGCCGGCTCGTGGCCTTGAACTTCGACCATTTCTGGCCGAGCTGCGTGCGCGCCTCCTTCTCGTCCAGCATACAGTTGCGATAGGTCTCCTTGGGATCGTTCATGCCGTAGTCCTGCGCCGCGCGGCAGGTTCGCCCGATATCGAGGACCGGCACCTGATTGACCGCATAGGCCGCGCGGCTGGCGAGCGCCGGGGCGAGCAAACCGAGGAAGACGAGAGAAGCAAAGGTGAGGATGCGCAAGGTCAGAACTCCAGCCGTCAGACTGCTTAACCTAATTTAGCGCTGCCGAACTGCAACACTGCGCCAAAAAAGAGTTGAGCACCCAATCCGGCGCCGGATTTCAAGCCGTCCGATCGCGCTTCTCGCCCGGAAGTCCAGCCAGTGAAGCTTGGGCCGGTAAGGTACGGATCAGCCTTTCGGTCTTAAATCGCCGGCGCCGGGAACGGGAACGCCGCGGCGCCGTTCTCCTGGCAGGGGCCCCGCGTTAACTTTTTGTTATCGCGACGCGGAGCATCCTCGGGGTGGAGGCTCCAATGATTGGGCTTGGGCTTATCTCTTTCGCTTTCGGCGTCGCGCTCGCAACGCGCTACCAGTTTCTGATCCTCGGCGTGGTCACCTTCGCCGGCCTCGTCGCGATCGCGGCCTTCGCCCATGTGGCGGCACTTCCGGCGATGAGCGGCGTGCTTGCCGGGCTCTTGTTCGCCATAAGCCTGCAGGTCGGCTATCTCGCGGGGACGCTGATTTTCGATGTATGCGCGCCGCTCGTTCGGGCGCCGGTCCGCATGCAGCGCCGCTCGCGTTAAATTTCTCTGCATCGGATTTCTCCGAAAACCGCCGCGCACCTTTCGGTCCGATGCGATCTCAAGCCTGACGGTTCTGCAGCGAAAAGCGGATGAGGTCGGTGGTGCGCTCAAGGCCGAGCTTTTCCTTGAGGCGCGAGCAGGAATTCGCCACCGTCTTGTAGGCAATGCCGAACGTATTGGCGATTTCGAGCAGACTCTTGCCTTCGCCGAGCAGGCGTAGAATCTCCATTTCGCGATTGCTGAGTTTTTGCAACGGGTCTTCCTCGTTCGAGGCGGAGAAGACAAGTTCGTTGGCGGCTTCGCGGTCGACGTAGCGTTGCCCCGCAGCGACGCGCTTGACGGCAGTGATCAATTCGTCGGCCGGCGCGCTCTTGCTGACATAGCCCGAGGCGCCGCCGCGCAGCGCGCGGGAAACATATCCCGCTTCCGAGTACATGGTGAACATGACGATGCGCGTCGTCTTGTTCTCGTTCTTCAGCCGCTGCAAAAGCTCAAGCCCGCTGCTGCCGTTGAGATTGATATCGAGCACGATGATGTCGGGCGATTCGCTGCGCAGTTTCGACAAGCCCTGCTGGGCGGTTCCGGCCTCGACGACCTCGGAGCCGGGGATGGTGCCGAGCAGCCGGCGCACGCCTTCGCGCACGATCCCATGATCGTCGATCACAAGAATCTTCATTGCGCCGCGATCCCTTGCACGAATTCGGCCTCTTCCTCGCCCGGCAGCGGCAGGCGGGCGGTGACCACGACGCCGGGGCCGTCGCGGCGGTTTTCGACCGTCAACGTGCCGCCGAGCAAAACGGCGCGCTCCTTCATTCCGATCAACCCAAATCCCCCCGAAGCATTGTTGGCGTCGAAACCGGCCCCGTCATCCGTTACGCGCGCGACGAGAAAGCCGCTCGCATAAAGCTCTTCGATCGAAATCTCGATCCGCGACGGGCGCGAATGTTTCACCGCATTGTTCAGGCTTTCGCGGACGATGCTGTAGAGCGCGCCGTCGACGCGCGGCCCCCAGGTCCGGTCGGGCGTATTGATCTTGTAGGCGATCTCCGGACGCCGCGTCTTCCAATAGGAGACAAGATTGTCGATGGCGCTGGCGAGGCCGAGCGCATGCAGGCCGGAGGGGCGAAGCTGGCCGAGGATCGCCTTGACGTTGCGTTTCATCTCGGCGACGGCGCCGCGGACCGCATGGGCGCGCTCGACGATGGCGGGATAATCCTTGGTCTGTGCCAGCTCGCGGATCGTCATCGCATCGACGTCGACGGAAAACAAAAGCGGACTCACGTCGTCGTGCAGATTGCGCGCGAGTTCGATGCGCTCCTCCTCTTGCACGGTTTCGAGCTGTTCGTGCAGGCGGTGGTTGCGGTACTCCATCTCGGTCAGGCGCACCGCCATATCGTTGAAGCCGGCGCTGAGCTTGGCCAATTCGCGCGGCGTGAAGATCGGCACCCGCGCCCGGTAATCGCCGTTGCCGATCCGCGCGAAGCCATGCGTCAGTTCCTCGAGCGGGCGCAGCGCGCGGCCGAGCATGAAATAAAGGACGAGCAGGCAGGTGCTGGCAAAGATCGCGAGCAGGAACAGGAGATTCTTGGCGTCGTCCCAGAGGCCGGCGACGTCGTTGTGCGCGTCGGTCTCGAGCCGCAGCGCGCCGGCGCTTTTCAAGGCTGCCGGCAGATCGACGGTCGCGACATGCGGCGGCCCGGCGAGAATATTGAAGAGGAAAGGCGGGACAGTATGGGCCGGCGGCGTCAGGATCGAATGCAGCTGGCTGTCGTCGGCGCGCTGCAGGGTGGCGCGGACATTCCGGTCGCCGTTGAAATTGGCGACGATATGCTCGAGCCGCCAGCTAGGCTGGGTGATGCCGTCGGACTCATCGGCGGCATTGGCGACGGCTCGCTGCCCGGCGGCGAGCGCGGCACTCATATCCATCTCGACCTTCTCGTAGGTACGCCAGAAGACCAGAAGCGTGCTCAGCGCCAGAGTCGCGAGAAAAATGGCGGCGATAGAGCGTACGAGCAGGAGACGCAGCGGCAACGAACCCTCGCAAGCAACCGTCGGGAAATTGTCTACCCAAATGGTTCCATTATCCCCTTATAGCAGGTTGGCGCACCGCGGGTCTTCCCCAATTTTACCGGAAGGTGAAGGCGGCACCCGCTACTCGCCGATGATGTAGCCGATGCTATTGGCGAGGTCGTCGAGACCGTCGAGCTGGTCGCTGTTGCTGAGGATCGAGACGCAGAACCATCTGCCGTCCTTCTGGCGGACGATCTCGTTATAGGACGTATAGCCGGGAACCGAGCCGGAATGGCTGAAGACGGTGCTGTCGTCCTTCTCCTCGTAAAACCAGCCCATGCCGTAATAGAGGGTCGGCGAAACCCGCGCCTGGCCGGAAAGCATGGCGTCGCGGACGGCGGCCGGCACGATCTTCGGGTCCATCAGCGCCTTGTCCCAGGCGAAGAGGTCGAGCGCGGTGCTGACGGCATCGGCACTCCCCTTCAGCCAGTCCGGATGAGTGAAGGCCGGCCGCAGGCGGCGGCCATAATCCGGCAGTGCCAATGTCGCCGACTGCACCTTCAGCGCCGCCGAGATCGGGGCCGACAGGGTGGAGGCGTCGGGGTCGAAAGTGGCCTGCTGATCGTCGATGAACCGTGTGTTGGCCATGCCTGCAGGCTCGAAGATCCGCCGGCGCAGCAGGTCGTGATAGGTCTGCGGGCGTGTCTGGCCGGGCTGGAGGCTCTGCTCCATCAACTCAGCGAGCAGGAAGTAATTGGTGTTGCTGTAGTCGAAATCGTCCGATTGCTCGGACGGCGGCTGCGTTTCGATGTCGTGAAACAGCGCGCTGTCGCTGATTGGCTGCCAGGGGTCTGCGCCATCCGGCGGCCGTCGGGTGAAATTCGGCAGGTTGGACCGCATCGTCAGCAGGCGGCCGACGGTCAGCCAGGGTTGCGCCTTCCAATACTGGCCATCGCCAAAAACCGCGGAAAGCGGCGTCGCGAGCGAAAGCTTCGTCCCGGAATGCCCGACAACGGCGCCGCTGCGGATCATCTCCAGGGCGGCCGCGGCGGTGAACTGCTTGGTGATCGAGCCGATTTCGTAGAGCGTGTTGCCGGTGACGGGCTTGCCGTCGCTCGAGCCATAGCCTTTCGCTGCCACCAGCCGGCCATCGATGCCGATCGAGAGACTGAGGCTCGGCAGCGTCGCCTCGTCGGCGCCATTCAGCTCGCGGAAATGGGCGACGATCTGGTCTATCTGTGCGGATTTGGCCGCAGACCAGGATTGGGCGTGGACGGGAGCCGCGGTCACAGAGATAAACAGGAGGCAGCCGCCAAGCCGGCGCAAGAAGCCGGGCGATATTTCGCGGGCCCGGGAGCGAGCCCGAAATTTCAGCCGCTGGTCCATAACGCTCCAGAAGCAAACGTCAGGCCTTTGATGCACGCCAGCCGGAACGCCTCTACCGCGGCGCGCAAAACAAAAAGATGAGCGAATGCGCAAGCTTGCGCAAGCCATAACCCGGTGTGCAGCCCGGACTTTTCCGCTGTAAATCAAGTACGAAGGAAGATTTCCGCGCGAGTCTCACGCTTTGGGGGCATTTCGCCCGATTGGCTCAGAGACTTGGAAGATTATCCAAGCTTGGCTGTAAAAACTTCCCGGATTTTTTCGCCAAATATTCCATAAACCTCTGGCGAAATAAGAACTTTTCCTCGATCACGAAAAAGTTAACGTCCCCCGGAGCACGACGACGAGGCCAGCCGACACGCTTACAGGACTTCGGGGCAGCAACGACAGTGCCGTCCTGAAGGGCCCGGATCTCTGATCCGGATGCCCCCTACTTTGGGTGTTTCCCGTTCGACGGGAAACACCCGCTTTGTTTGGAGTTGGCTACGGGACTAAGCCGAATGCGGTGGGATGCGGCTCGCTTCGGCCAGGAACCAGGTCCGCCGCTCGGTCTCGTCGATATAGATTTCGAGCTGGCTCGTCGTCGCCACGTCGCCATGTTCCTCGGCGACCTCGTGCGCCCCGCGCAGACTCTTGGCGAGCGTGGCATTGTCTTCGCGCAACTCGGCGAGCATATCCTGCGGGTCGACGAAGGGCGCGTCATTGTCGAGAATGCGCTGGTTGCGGGAGATCTCGCCGATCGAATGCAGCGTCAGGCCGCCGACCTTGCGGACCCGTTCGGCGATCACGTCCGTCATCGCGAAAATCTGGTCGGATTGCTCGTCGAGCAGCAGGTGATAATCGCGGAAATGCGGTCCGCTCATATGCCAATGGAAGTTCTTGGTCTTGAGATAGAGCGCAAACACGTCGGCAAGGGCAAGGTTGAGCGCGGCGGCTATATCGCGCACTGCATTGGAGCCGAAGCCGGAGGGCGTCGACAACGCCGGGGGGACTGCATTCGCGCCGCTTTTTTTTGAGCCGGATTTATTGGCCATTCCCATCTCCTCTTTCGCCACAGACGGCAACACACAAAGACTGGCCGTCGTGGTACGGGGGGCGCGGCCGCTTGACGAAGCCTCATTTAATGCGGCCGCTGGACGGTTCTAAGCGATTTCATCAATTTTCGCGTCGGAATTTTTTGTCTCATCCGTTTGGGGGATGTTCGCCGCCTTGCAGATGTAGCCGGCGAGCGCGGCAAAATCAGCGCGCATCTGCTCGAAGGAAAAGGCCAGCGCGAAGATGCGCTCGGCCGTGTCGGTTGATAAGTTCCGCAACAGGCCGTCGCTGCGAAGGCCGGTAAAAGTCTCCGAAAAGGCGGCATAAGCCGTCTCGATCCCGGCGAGCGGCGGCGGCGCGCGGCGTGCCATCAACGCGGCGGCGCTCCCCTGTAGAAAGTCCCGCGCGGCGGCGCCGAATTGGTCGATCGGCCCGTCGAGATGCTGCAGGATGTCGGGGGGCAAAGGCTCAGCCGCGGCACGGCCCACCATGACAATATCGTGACGCAGGCGCAGAACGAGATCGATCAGCGGCTGCGGGTCCGGGTCTACATTGAAATAGGCGGATCGTTCCCGCGCCGCTTCGGTGCTGACCGCGGCCAATTGCCGGAACGCGGCGCCGATCTCGCCTTGCAGACGCCGGGCCGGCGTATCGGGACGGCGGGCGTGCATATCCGCGATGAGCACCGGCAGCAGATCGGACATTTTGGCGAGAATTCGCGCCACGGCTTCGTAGAGGAGGTTATGGGCGCGTTGCGGCAGCACGAAGAAGGAGACGGCGAGCGCCGCCATGCAGCCGACCGCCACTTCGATGACCCGGAAGAAAGCCGATTGCGCCGAACTCGCATGCGTGACGGTCGGCAGAAGCAGCACCATCACGGCGGTGAAGGGCGCGGCGGCGAAGCGCGAATTGGCGCTCGCGAGCAACGAGAGAGGCGCGATCGCGATCGCCAGGGTGATGGCGATTTCGAGATTGGTGGCATGCGGCATGATCATGCCGACAATGCCGCTGTAAACGCCGCCGCCGATCGTTCCGATCATGTAATCGACCGTCGCGATCAGCGATTTGCCGACGCTCAACTGCGTCACGATCACCGAGGTCAGCACGGCCCAGAGCGCCCAGGGCAGATGCAATAATTGCGAAAGGCCGAAGGCGAGGACGGCGGCGACGGTCATGCGCAGACTGTGGCGCACTTGCAGCCGCCGTCCCGCCAGACCCGCCGACGCCCAAGCCCGGTCCAAATAAGCGCGCGCCTGCTCCAAAGAAGCGTGCGCCCGCGTTGAAAATGCCATCCGCTTCCTTTGCCCGGTCAGGTCGGCGGCAAAAGCTTTTTGGCGTCGAGGGCGATGACGATGAGGCTCGCGCCGCCGAACACCAGATTGATGCCGAGGAGCAGACCGATCGCCCAGACGGCCGAACTCGGCAGTTGCAGGAAGATCATCGCGGCAAGAATGATATCGACCACGCCGCTCGTCACCAGCCAACCCCAGCGGCCGGGCAGGCTCTGCCGGTTTTCGCTGGCGAAGACGATCGAGGAAAAGCCCTCGATGACGAAGAACACGATCAGCAGCAGCGTGAGAGACACGGCGCCGTTGACCGGCTTGGCGATCAGCAGGAAGCCGACCACAAGGGCCAGGATCGCCGACAGCAGTGACCACCAGAAGCCGGGGGCCGGGCGGGTGGAAAAGGTCGAAACGAGACCCACGACGCCGCTGATCAGCAGCAGCCAGCCGAAGAAGATCGTAAACGCCAGGGTCGCGATCAGCGGGACGGCGATGGCCGCTACGCCGAGCAGGATCAAGACGATCCCTTCAATAAGAAAATAGGTCGAATGGCGCTTGAGCGTCGACTCGACACGTTGCTCCACGCCATCGAGCGTTGAGTTAAGGCTCATGATGCATCTCCCCTTTAACGATGACCGACTCTGGCACTCTAGCCTAATAACGATCCTCCCGCCTCTGCGGCAGGTCAAATGGGAAGCGGGGAGACGGTTTACGGGCGTTTTCGCGGCCCCGGACTTTAAGGCCCCTTGACGGCGCCGCACCGATTGCGATGAATGATCCCGTATGAAGAGCCGTTAAGGGGAGGAACCATGGCTAGCCAGCTTACCGCCGCACCGTCCGATGCCGCCGATTTTGCCGAGCATCTCCATACCTATCGGCTGTTCATCAACGGAATGAAATACGGCGCCATTATCGTGGCCCTGATCCTGGTCGTTCTCGCCATCGTAACCCTATAGAATCACATCATTTTCTGCCCAGCCGCCTATCTCGGCCGGTGGCCGCGCGGCTGTGGCAGGGAGGAACATGCCTTCGCCGGATTCGCGATAGCGGGGCCTGCGGAAGCGCGCATTTTGTCCTTTTGATTTTACTCATGTGATCGGAAGTCCATCCCATGCGTATAGCCGTGCCTGCCGAAACCGACCCCGCCGAAGCCAGGGTCGCCGCGACGCCGGAGACCGTTAAGAAATTCATCGGACTGGGCGCGAGCGTTACAGTCGAATCGGGGGCGGGGCTCAAATCCTCGTTTCTCGACGCCGATTACAGTGCCGCCGGCGCCACCATCGCGCAAGGCCCGGCGGCGACCCTCGCGGATGCCGATATCATCCTGCGCGTGCGCCGGCCGGCCGGTTCGGAACTCGCCGGTGCCAAAAAAGGCGCGCTGCTGCTCGCTATTCTCGACCCCTACGGCCATGTCGACGCGCTGCAGCAATTGGCCGACGCGGGTGTCGATGCCTTCGCCATGGAGCTGACGCCGCGCATCACCCGCGCGCAGGTGATGGACGTGCTATCGAGCCAGGCAAATCTCGCCGGCTATCGTGCGGTCATCGATGCCGCCGCCGAATATGGCCGCGCCGTGCCGATGATGATGACGGCGGCGGGCACGGTGCCGGCGGCCAAGGCCTTCATCATGGGCGTCGGCGTCGCCGGATTGCAGGCGATCGCGACCGCGCGGCGGATCGGCGCCATCGTCACCGCGACCGACGTGCGGCCCGCGACCAAGGAGCAGGTCGAATCGCTCGGCGCCAAATTTATCGCCGTCGAGGACGAGGAATTCAAACAGGCCGAGACGGCCGGCGGCTATGCCAAGGAAATGTCGGCCGCCTATCAGGAAAAACAGAAGGCGCTGACCGCCTCGCATATCGCCAAGCAGGACATCGTCATCACCACGGCACTGATCCCCGGGCGCCCGGCGCCGAAGCTCATCACCGAGGACATGATCGCGGCGATGCGGCCGGGCTCGGTGATCGTCGATCTCGCCGCCGAGCGCGGCGGCAATACGGCGCTGACACGCCCCGGCGAGAAATTCGTGACCGGCAATGGCGTTACCATTCTCGGCTATCTCAATATCGCCGGCCGGCTCGCGGCGACCGCCTCCTCGCTCTATGCGCGCAATCTGCTCGCCTTTGCCGACGCCTTCATCGACAAGACGAACAAGACGCTCGCCGTCAATTGGGACGATGAGATCGTCAAGGCGACCTTGCTGACCAAGGACGGCGCGCTCGTCCATCCCAATTTCCAAAAGCCCGCCTGACCGCGTTCGGGAGTAGACATATGGCGAATGAAACTCCGCAGCAGCTTCTCGACCACGCGAAGGCCGCGGCGGCGGCCGCGCAGCACGCAGCAGATGCCGCGCAAGGCTATGCCGACCAGCTCTCGCATATCGCCGGCGCGACGGCGCATGCCGCGACCGGCGGGGCGGTCGATCCCTTCGTCTTCCGCTTCGCGATCTTCGTGCTCGCGGTCTTCGTCGGCTATTTCGTCGTCTGGGCGGTCACGCCCGCCCTGCATACGCCGCTGATGTCGGTGACGAACGCGATCTCCTCGGTCATCGTCGTCGGCGCGCTGCTCTCGGTCGGCGTCGACGTCTCGACGCCGGGCGATGACGGCTCGATTCTTGCGCGCATCTTCGGCTTCATCGCGCTCATCCTCGCCTCGGTGAACATATTTGGCGGCTTCCTCGTCACCGAGCGAATGCTGTCGATGTACAAGAAGAAGGGTTGATCGAGATGTCCGGCAATCTCGCCGCCCTGCTTTATCTCGCCTCGGGCGTTCTTTTCATCCTGGCCCTGCGCGGCCTCTCCTCGCCGTCGACCTCGCGGCGCGGCAATCTTTTCGGCATCGTCGGCATGGCCATCGCCATCGTCACGACGCTGCTCTATCGCCTGCCGTCGGGGCTCTCGGCCTGGATTTTCGTCGTCGCCGGCATTGCCATCGGCGGCGGCATCGGCGCCTGGCGGGCGCGTACCGTGGCGATGACGGCCATGCCGCAGCTCGTCGCCTCATTTCACGCGCTGGTCGGCCTCGCCGCCGTCTTCGTCGCGGCGGGCGCGCTCTATGCGCCGCAGGCCTTCGGCATCGGCACACCGGGTGACATCCACACCCAGAGCCTGATCGAAATGTCGATCGGCCTCGCCATCGGCGCCATCACCTTCACCGGCTCCGTCATCGCCTTCCTCAAGCTCGATGGGCGCATGTCCGGCGCGCCGATCCTGCTGCCGCAACGCCACGCGATCAATATCGCGCTGGCGGTGCTGCTCGTCGTGCTCATCGTACTGTTTGTGACGAGCCAGAACCCGCTGCTGTTCTGGCTGATCGCCATCGTCTCCTTCGTCATCGGCCTCTTGATCATCGTGCCGATCGGCGGCGCCGACATGCCGGTCGTCGTCTCGATGCTCAATTCCTATTCCGGCTGGGCGGCGGCGGGCATCGGCTTCACGCTCGGCAATCTGGCGCTCATCATCACCGGCGCCCTTGTCGGCTCCTCGGGCGCGATCCTTTCCTACATCATGTGCAAGGCGATGAACCGCTCCTTCATCTCGGTGATCCTCGGCGGTTTCGGCGGCGAGACAGCGGCCGCCGCGGGCCATGTCGAGACGCGGCCGGTGAAGCAGGGCTCGGCGGAGGATGCCGCCTTCATTCTGGAGAATGCCGGCAAGGTGATCATCGTGCCGGGCTACGGCATGGCGGTGGCACAGGCGCAGCACGCTTTGCGCGAGATGGCCGATCGCCTCAAGAAAGAGGGCGTTGACGTCAGATATGCGATCCATCCGGTCGCCGGCCGTATGCCCGGCCACATGAACGTGCTGCTGGCCGAGGCCAATGTGCCCTACGACGAAGTCTTCGAGCTCGAGGACATCAACGCCGAATTCGCCCAGGCCGATGTCGCCTTCGTCATCGGCGCCAATGACGTGACCAATCCGGCGGCGAAGACGGACAAGACCTCGCCGATCTATGGCATGCCGATCCTCGATGTCGAAAAAGCCAAGACCGTGCTCTTCATCAAACGCGGCATGGGCTCCGGCTATGCCGGCGTCGAGAACGAACTGTTTTTCAAGCCGAATACAATGATGCTCTTCGGCGACGCCAAGAAGATGGTCGAGAGCATTTTGAAGTCGCTCAGCTAAACAGGACGGTGAAGCAATCCGGCGACGATCCGGATTGCTTCGCGTCCGGCGCTATCGGCTAGCCGACCCCTTCATAGCTCACATAAGTCATCATCCCTGCCGCCATGTGATAGAGGTTATGGCAGTGCAGGGGCCAATGGCCAGGATTGTCGGCGTCGAAGGCAATCGTCACATCCGCCATCGACGGCACGAACACCGTGTCGCGCACGGCGCCGGCGAACCGCTTTCCGTCGATGGCGACGACCTGGAAATGGTGCCCGTGCAGGTGCATCGGGTGCGCCATCATCGAATTGTTCTTCAATGCGATCTCGACACGCTGGCCGCGTTTCACGCGCAGCGCAGTGCTGTCTG